>CASFOW010000062.1 GCA_949296705.1 uncultured bacterium | reverse complement strand
TTTCTATTTCAAGGCAAATTTGTCGAAGATGTGCTTCCACATTTTCATCAAATACTATACGACGGTATTTTGCTGGGCATACAATATGGTAAACAAGATTACTTACATTATGAGACAAGTACAAAAATTCACTTTCACTCATAGGCATCGCCCTCACTTCGTATTTATCATACTACGTTCGGCCCTACGCTGCAAGAAGCGGGGAAATGCCCTAGAATTTAAACATACACTGTATGTTTAAATTTATTATACTAATTTTATTCATTTTCTTTATTTAGCTTTTTCATCCTATCATACTGTTTATAAAGATACTGAACCGCATTTTCTAAGAAGAAATAGTGCCTTACATAAAAAATCAAAACAACTAAAATCGTATAGAATATAAGAAGAAATGGCCATACTTTAAAAGAAATAATTAAGGATAAGAATAGAAATAATCCATAAAATAATGTCACTAGTAGATGAATAAGCCGCTCATGTTGAAAAAAACTTATTTTAGTTAAATGTTCTTCTATATCTTGGCTCGCAATTTTTTTCTTTTCTAATTTCTTATCAATTTCTTTAACATATTCTTCTAAATATTTACGCATATATATCCCTCACTTACTTTTTACTTATTATATAATTTATTATACCTGATAATCTGATCAAAGAGCATTAAACTTTAGAATTTCAAACTATTTATATAATTTTTTCAGTTTTTCTATCAACAATTTACCTATATCATTATCTCCTATTAGAGTAATAGAAAAAGTTTTATAACCGATTCTATTAATACTAGCTCCACAGTGATAAACTTCCTTTTCATCTAATATAAAATATCTATCATGAAAAGTGTTGTCGTAGTGAACTTTTAGATTATGGTATTGCTCGTTATATTTTGTTATATCTTGTGGTGTTAGTAAGTGATTATCCTTAGTGATTATCGTTACTTCTACATTCAATCTCTTAATCATATCCAAGATTATAGTATCTGCATAAGCATCAATAATGATCAAAGTTCTCCTCGCCTGTTTAAATATTTCTAATATTTTAGAATAGGCATCATATATTTGACCATTAAAATATATTTCATTAACCTTTCTTTTTTCTTCTAATTTATCTAACGATTCTTGTAACAACTTAATTTGTGAATCATGTTCTATTACCAAGTTATTAATGTAGTTTTGTTCTATTAAATTACTAGAAATATACTTGCGCATAGATACAAACGCATCCATAATAGAAATACTTATTTTTGTTGCGACACTAGTTTTTAATATAGTGCTAACATTGCAATACCCTGTTCCGTAAAAACTCTAACATTATATCTTCTACCTCCGCGAGAACTTGAAGTCGCAATTTGCGACCTCAAAATTTCTAACTCGTAATTATCTAGTATCCAACTAAATCGTTCGGGAAACTTCTCTTTGTTTCTAGAAACAGCTTCGTTTATTCTTTTTGTTTGTGTGCCATACAGTTTTGCTAAATCTGAATCAAGCATCACTTGCTTCCCTCTTATTTCATAAATCAACTTTTCAATTACCACTTCATCTTTTACTATAATATTATTCATATACTTCCCCCTATTCATTAGTCATAGCTGTCAAACCTAAGTTATTTATTAACTATCGCTTATTCATCATAACATGACTATTCATTTTTCCTAGCAAGACAACTATATAATACGTTCGTTCTATAGTCAAGCTATTTTGTACAAAATACAAAATTTTCTATTGCATGGAACAAAATGAAAATAAATTTTCATCTCCCAGTCGTTACCTCCTGGGCTTTCTGCTTCATCGATAGAGTAACCTCTATTCTCCACAGACTTAACATCCGACAGTCGCTGCCGTAGATTTTGTTCTTTCTTTTTTCTTGCTA
>CASFOW010000061.1 GCA_949296705.1 uncultured bacterium | reverse complement strand
TACATAAGTACTAGCAATATTATCTAAGACTGCTTCTTGTTTCATTAAATTAGCTAAACTCTTATTTACTGCTTTCTTTTCCGTTGTTGCGACTACTTGACCACTAAATATTAACCCTTGGTCTTCATTTTGTAAGGCACCTGTTTCTTGTAACCATATTTTTAGAATATAATACTGTTTTTCACTTGGTTCAATAGCTATATCAGTACTCATCTCTATTGTATTGTTTCCATCACTAAAATTCCCATTAGCGATTTCTTCTTGTTCTACATAACTTTCATTAGCCTTATATAATTTCCATTTTAAGTTCTCACTTTGGGCATTAGTTTCACCTTTTTTAAGAGTAATATTATCTAGATACATGTAATATGTAGCTTTTAAAGTACCGGTATTTTCTATCGCAAACTGATGAATACCAGCATTTTCTTCTTCCGTTGGGATTACATTCTCTAATGAAATATTTTTTCCGGTACTATAAGTTAATACTAAAGTACCGGACTCTACTTTTTGTTCGTTTGAAGTTGCCATTGCCGTAAAATAAGCATAAGTTGTTCCCATTAAAATTAATGTTCCTGCTATAATTAGTAAACTAACAATTAACGTTTTTCTATTCATCTTTTATCCCTCCTTATTATTTTGATTGTTCTATTTTAACTTACTTATTATTTTACACTTTTTTACTCTTTAGTTCAAGAAGCTATTTTAGGTTATCTCAAATTTTTATAAAAACAAAAAAACTAAGCATAAATACTACTTAGTTTGGTTTTTTCTTTATTCTTCTTCTGTAATTGATTTAATATTTTTATTATTATAAGTTAAGCCTTGTTCTTTCGCTACTTGTTGAATTTTTTCTAGGGAGGCAAGTTCATTAATTTTCATTGTTAAACTTTCATTTTTTTTCTCTTGAGTATCGATTGACTTTGTTAGTTTTTCTACCTCGAAATTCACTTCAGAAAGTGTCGCCTGAGAAAATACTAAAGCAAAGGGAGTAAGCAACACTAACACAAGAGTAAAAGTATAGATTAAGCGTTCAAACTTAGACATCTTTAATCGTTTTTTAATCTTTTTCATGGTTCCAACTCCTTTTTTTTATTTTATTCTTTCGATTACTCGTAATTTAGAAGAACGACTGCGATTATTGGCTTCTACTTCTTCTTTCGTTGGAGAAACTGCATGAGTAGTAATCAATCGAAAATCTGGCAAGTAATTATCTGGGATGTTAGGAAGACCTTTTACTACTTCATCTACTGTGGTTAATTTCTTAAAAGTATTTTTCACAATTCTATCTTCTAAGGAATGAAAAGTAATTACTGCAAGACGACCTCCAACATTTAACAAACTAGCTGCATCTGAAATACTCTGTTCTAAAATATCTAATTCGTGGTTAACTTCAATTCTAATAGCTTGGAATACTTTTCGAGCCGGATGTTTATCTCGTTTTGCTTTTTCGGGTAGACTTTTTTTTATAATTTCAACTAATTCGAATGTGGTTTTAATCGGTTTTTCTCCACGGGCAAGAACGATATTTTTGGCGATACTACGTGCATATTTTTCTTCGCCATAACGGAAAAAAATATCAGCTAACTCAGCTTCTTCATATAGATTAACTACATCATACGCACTAAAATCTTTATCTTGATCCATTCGCATATCTAAAGGTGCATCTTGATGATAGCTAAACCCACGACTTGCTTCATCTAATTGGGGGCTAGATACTCCAAGATCAAAGAGAATTCCATCTACTTTCTCTACATTTCTTTTTTTTAACTCCTGCTTCATCCTGCAAAAGTTACTTTTGATAATTTCATATCGACCACTAATTGCGGATAATTTCTCTTTAGAATAAGAGATTGCTTCCTGATCTTGATCGAAGGCGAACAGGAACCCCGTTTTTATTCTTTTTAAAATTTCACCTGAGTGACCGGCATAGCCTAAAGTGGCATCTACATAAATTCCGTCCTCATGGATAGATAAACTGTCAATTGATTCATTTAATAAAACACTCACATGCATACTTTTCACCAACTATCACTATTTGGAGAAAATAATCCTTCAGCCATTTCTGATAACTTTTCTTCATTCTCAGAGAGGAATTTCTCCCATTTTTCTTTTTGCCATATTTCCATTCTATCTCCTACCCCGATAATTACGCAATCACGAACTAAACCAGCATAATTAGATAGTACAGTAGGAATACGAATCCGACCTTGTTTATCTACTTCACAAATGGTAGCACCTGATAGGAAGAAACGAATAAAACTACGGGCATCTTTTTGAGTAAAAGGAAGCTTTTCCAATTTTGTTATTAACTCCTCCCATACCTCTTTTGAATACCCGAAAAGACAATTATCTAACCCTCTAGTTAAGATAAACTCTTCTTTTAGACTATTTCTAAATTTAGTCGGGATAATCAATCTCCCTTTTTCATCGAGCGAATGATGATATTCCCCCATTAGCATCGATTCCATAAAATCCCCCACTTTTTACCACTATCAACCACTACTTACCATTATAATATATCCTAAGTGCTTTTTTCGCAAAGTTTTTCTATCAAAAAGTAAAAAAAAATACACAACTTTACATAAAATTGTGTAAATTTCTTATTTTTTAATGCAAATCTTGATGAAGAACTTTCTTTACGATGACTTCATTTAAATGGTTAAGAAATTCTTCTTTACTTAATGTAGTAGTATCCTCACTACCATGAATTCGATAACTGATTGTTTGATTTTCGATTTCTTGATTACCGATAATTAAAGTAATTGGAATTTTCCTTGTTTGACTATCTCGCATTTTATAACCTAGTTTTTCATTTCTCTCGTCCAACTCTACTCGGATATGATTACTTTCTAACCAACTTTTTAACTCTTTGGCATACTCAAGATGATATTCGATATTGACTGGAATAATATTAACTTGTGTTGGCGCTAACCAAACAGGGAATACTCCTTTTGTCTCTTCGATTAAGAAAGCCATAAAACGGTCAATTGTTCCAAGAATTGCACGATGTAAAACAACAGGTCGTTTTTTACTTCCATCTTTATCTATATAGGTTAAATCAAATTTTTCAGGAAGTAAAAAGTCTAATTGACAAGTAGATAAAGTAACTTCATGACCAATAGCAGTTTTTACTTCAACATCTAGTTTTGGTCCATAGAATGCAGCTTCACCAATTGCTTCAAAGTAATCAATATGTAAATCATCTAATACTTTTCTAAGCATACTCTCCGCTTTGTTCCACATTTCATCATCTGGGAAGTATTTTTCAGTATCTTCTGGATCTCTTAGTGATAAGCGGAATGAGTAATTCTTCAACCCAAAATCACGATAAACATCTAAAATCAAATTTACAACACGAGCAAACTCTTCTTCGATTTGATCAGGAGCAACAAATAAATGGGCATCATTTTGACACATACAACGTACTCGTTCTAATCCACATACCGCACCACTTGCTTCATAGCGAAAGTCAGCAGCTAGTTCACCAATTCTAATCGGTAAATCACGGTAAGAATGAAGAGAGTTTTTATAAATTAGCATATGATGAGGGCAATTCATTGGTCTTAGTACATATTCCTCATCATCTACTTTCATTCTTGGGAACATGTTTTCCTTATAATGATCCCAGTGACCACTAATTTTATATAAATCCGTAGTTGCTACACATGGAGTATATACATGATGATAGCCTAAAGCAACTTCCTTTTCGACAATATAATTTTCTAATAGTCTCCTAACAACCGCACCATTTGGTAACCACATCGGAAAACCTGGGCCTACTAATTCATGAGTCATGAAAATATCTAATTCTTTTCCTAATTTACGGTGATCTCTTTGTTTCGCTTCTTCTAATAAAGCAAGATGATTTTGTAAATCTTCTTCCGTATCAAAACAGATACCATAGATACGTTGAAGCATTTTATTTTTAGCATCCCCTTTCCAGTAAGCACCACTTACTTTCAAGAGTTTAAAATATTTCAATTCTTTCGTATTATCAACGTGTGGTCCACGGCAAAGATCAGTAAAGTCTCCTTGCGTATAGCAACTAATTACATTCTCTTTTTCATCCATTCTCTCAATTAAGTCTAATTTATATGGATCATCATGAAACATCTTTAAAGCTTCTTCTTTGATTAACTCATGACGAACGATATTCTTAGCTGCTTTTGCACACTTTTTCATTTCCTTTTCGATTTGGACAAGATCTTCTTCCTTAATTACCTTATCCCCTAAGTCGATATCATAATAAAAGCCCTCTTCAACGACTGGTCCTACCCAAAATTTAGCTTCAGGGTATAAATGTTTTACTGCTTGAGCTAATAAATGCGCACATGAATGATTTAATTTATTTAATCTTTCGTTTTCCTTTATTTCCATTATACATCTTTCCTTCCTCTTCACTAATATCTAATTCAATTTTGGCTAATACTTCTTGTTCCGTTTCTGGTAACATCTCACTAAATATTCTTCTTTCTAATGATACACGAGCTAACTCGTAAAGCGGATTATCTTGATGAATTAATCCTTCCCATACTGCTTCCGGAGCCAAGGCGTCAATAGCAGTTTCTAAATCTAAAAGCGGACAGTTGGCTAAACGTTCCTCAATCAAGGAACATAGTGGTTTTTTATTATCACATACTATTTTTAGTAGATAATCAAGATCCAGTAAATCAACAACTTGCGCTAACAATTGGTAATCGATCATACTCCGATACTCTAAATAGCGATGAACAAAAGCTTTTTGGTAGATATTTTGTTTTATTTTCTTTTTCATCGGCGAAATTTGTTGATCACTATTTAACTGAATAAGTACTCGCGCAATCTCATGTAGGGTATCTCCACTTTCTAATATCCGTTTTACTACTAATTCTTCCATCAAAAACATCGTATCTTTAATCTGCCTCATTCTTTGTTCAAGAGCAACAGAAGATGTTTCTAATTGCTTAGATTCTAAATGAATATACTCTGTTTGATACTGCTCTAACCGTGTAAATAAGGCTTTTGTCGGTAAATTACTAATTCGGTATCTTTGATTATTTTTCATATTTTTATTTTCTCCTTATTACTACTTAGTATGCAAAATAAAAGCTCCTTACAACTAATTCTGTAAGGAGCGAAATCATCCCGCGGTACCATCCTGTTTTCATCACTTAATTTTTTTGGTAACGGCACTTGCCGGGAATCCGATTAAGGTCCAACTCAAGAGTAGTAATTTCAACTACTGATTATCTGTTTTCACCAACCACAGACTCTCTTTATAATCAATAATAGAAGAAATCTCGTCTCTTATCACTGCTTTTTATATATTCATCATAGCACTTTTCAATAATTTGTCAATAAATTTTTCTTAATCTTGAGAAATTAAGGTGACTTTTATTTTACCGTGTCCAGAATTAGCCCCACTTTCCATTGCGGTATTGGTAAATGCTAATCCCGTTATAGAAACATTACCAATCGGACGCATATCTCCATCTACGGCAACACAACCTGGATGTCCAGAAATAAAGGATGAACCTCCAGCTCCCCCACCGGGAACTAAAGTCGTGCTAGCACCGGCACCACCGCCGTACCAGCCACCACCTCCACCTTGGGACCAAATACAGTATTCGCCACTACAGCTTCCACTGTTACTTCCGCCACCAAAGTAGAAAGATCCTGCGCCAGATACATACCAGATATTGTTATAGTTGTTTACTGATGCTTTTCCACCTGATCCAGCAGCATCTGCTTTTCCGCCTTCAGCAACCCGGGCAAAACAACCATTAGCATAATTTTGATAGCCACTTTCTTCTGGACAGAACAAGCTTGTATCATAATAACCATTTCCACCAGTCAAGCCACCACCATAACCATAGCTACTACTTGATGTTGAGCCACCACCAGCTCCTCCGCCACCAGCTACCATGATTCGGCGTTTATAAGCATATTCTGATTGTTCATTTACTGTTCTTATATCCGTAGCACCACCACCACCACCGGTATTATAAGCAGCTACTCGACTACCTGGTTGTCCACCACCGTTATAGCCACCGACACCTCTTTGTGGTTGACCTCCAATAAACATATAAAGTTGATCTCCAGCATTTAAGTGGATTGTTCCCTTAGTGTAACCACCTTTACCACCATTACTTCCACTTCCTTGTGCTCCCCACAATTCAAATTGATAATTGCCACTATATGGTGTTGTCCATACTTGGGAAGATCCATTCGTACCATCACTACCGTTATAACTATAATTCCATTCTATACCTGGCACATTTACTGAACTAGCACTATAGTAACCACCATTACCAGCATTGTCATAAATATAAAGATGGGTTTGATATTGTTGACCATAATGCTTAAAAGTACTTGGCGTTATATCGCAACGATAGGCATTGGCACTACTATCCCAATTAGCATTAAACCAATACCAATTGGTGAAATTACCATTTTGAGTAGAAGTTGGACATTGAACTCGATTAATTCCTGATGCATTATCACTTACTTGGATATAAAGACGAACAACATCTTTAGTCACTTCTCCCCACCACCAACTATTATGAGTCGGGTTTTCTGTATCCATATGAATATGATGATTTTCTGTCCAATCACTGACATTACCTGCTACATCTACAGCTCTAAATCTCGTTGTACAACTACTAAAGCCATTCCATGGAATAAAATTATTACCAGTTGTTGTATCTGCGACATTATCTCCGTTCCAATCAATTTCATAATAAGAAACAGATACATTATCGGTAGAAGAAAGGGTTAAATTATAATTATTCTTCCAACTACAACTATTACTTCCCCCATTATAAGTAACCGTTGGTACACTTGGTTTTTCTGTATCCATATGAATATGGTGATTTTCCGTCCAGGCACTAGTATTACCAGCAGCATCTACAGCTCTAAATCTCACTGTACAACTACTAAAAGCATTCTCAGGAATAAAGTTACTACTAACTGTTCGATCACTAATACCATCACCATTTATATCTAATTCGTAATGATCTACACCAATATTATCCGTAGAGGCAAGAGTCAAATCGTAATTATTTTTCCAACTACAGCTATTACTTCCTCCATTATAAGTTACTGACGGTATACTAGGAGCTTCAGTATCCATATGGATATGTTGGCTATCTGAAAAAGCTCCCTTATTACCTGCTAAATCAACAGCTCTAAAAGTAGTTTTACAACTACTAAACTCATTAGGTGGTGTCCATTCCGAACCTGTTGTTCCGTAATAATTACCATCTATATAGATTTCATAGTAAGCAATTTCAACATCATCAGTTGCACTTAGTTTTAACAGATAATCATTCTTCCAACTATGGGTATTACTTCCTCCTAAATAAGTGACTATCGTTTTCGTTGGTGCCTCATTATCTAAATATAGTTCAAAACTTATTTCTTCACTCTGATTATTACTATTATCTACAGTTTTTAATGTTACATTTCCCCAGATACTTTCATTTTCTGTATATCTAGTCGTTGTCTTAGTAGTTGGAATAATCCTATCCGTACTATCAGTTTCTCCACGATATCTCACTTCTTTTATTCCAGAGCCATCTAGATTGGGATATCTGCTTCGACAAGTGGTTCCTAAAACACAGGCATAATCGCGACTGGTAATTTCCATTACAATACCCCTAGCAGTAACATTAATATTACCATTATTATTTCTTGCTTTGTATTCTGTTCCATCTGGATACTCTAATTTTATCGTTGGTCTTTCTGGTGATACTTTATCAACTACCCTTACAGATATAGGATTCGTACTTTTATACCGGTATATCCATCTTACGTTAGTTGTTCCTAAAACTGTTGTATCGATTGTCTTAGGTGTTGAATCAAGCTGATCAGTAATTAAAGTTTTATTTCCATTTTCTACTTGATAAACTCTTCCTTTAGGTAAAGTTAATTCGTCACCTTGTCTAACTTCTGTTGGAAAATCATCTACTTCGATAACAT
Source organism: uncultured bacterium (assembly GCA_949296705.1). Classification (GTDB taxonomy): domain Bacteria; phylum Bacillota_I; class Bacilli_A; order RF39; family UBA660; genus Alloscybalousia. The sequence continues at coordinate 1,073 of CASFOW010000061.1, read as the reverse complement.
AGTTCTTCGTTTGATTCTGATTGTCACTCATATTACAGATTTCTTCACTAGAAGAATAGTTATCCCCACATTTTAAACAAACATAATACTCATATTTATCTTTATCTGTCTTTTCAACGATTACATTAGCTTCACACTTTTCTCCATCCTCATCATCGATATTGGTAATATATTTATTATTTAAAAGTTCGTCGCCACTAATATTAGCTCTATTACCTATCTCCCTAGGATATAGACTCCGATAATCAATCAAATAATCACGAGTAGCATTTAACACACTATTTTCTAACGACTTATAATATTCCCTTGTTCCACGTTTCATATATCCTACTACGGCAGGAATAGCAATACCTAATAATATTCCTAAAATAGTAATTGTCGCTAATAATTCGATTAAAGTATAAGCATTTCTCTTTTTCACTATAACCGGCTCCTTCTATTTTTCTAATTATCAGTATATCATTTACTGAAGAAAAAGAAAAGGACAAAAGTTACATTTAAAAAGAACCGTTTTCTATTTACAACAGCTCTTTTTATTACTTAATAGAAGGTATTTTTCTATTCTACCACTATGTATGGATTCTCCATAGTTCCGTCTCCTTCACTTGTTACCTTTACTCCAGGCCGTAGTGAAACCGCAGGCCGAACGCCGCCCGCATTGAGGACGTTGTTGTAGTTGAGGTAGCCAGTCGAGTACACGAAGAACACGCGCGCATAACTACCATAGAAGTAGTCAGGCGACAAGGACCACCAAGAATAATTACCTGTATATAAATAATAACTACTATTACTTTTGTTATATACTCCTCCAGCATACGCTATCTCATCAGCGGTTAATAACGCTACTGGATAGGTTAAAGCTCCATTTCCATTCTCTTCACTTACCGTAAATCGATCATTTTCATTTACGCATTCTAATGTTGGTGTTTTATTATCATATAACCTATTCCTTGCTCCATACATTGTCCGTTCTGTTCCTGCTCCTGTTCCAGTATAATCACTATCTTGCACTACACTTCGATCATTACACCAGACAGTATCTTCTAGCTGATTGGTATATTCTGTCATATTTT
>CASFOW010000060.1 GCA_949296705.1 uncultured bacterium | reverse complement strand
TATGCCCAGAATGCGGAAGTTGCCACGATAGAGATATCAATGCTAGTCAAAACATATTATTTGAAGGAATAAAGAGATATATGAAAGAGTTAATTTAGCAAGAAAAAAGAAAGAACAAAATCTACGGCAGCGACTGTCGGATGTTAAGTCTGTGGAGAATAGAGGTTATTCTATCTATGAAGCAGAAAGCCCGGGAGGTAACGACTGGGAGATGAAAATTTATTTTCATTTTGTTCTTGTAAAAAGAACTTTCCTTTCTAATAAAAAAATGTTAAAATAATAGGACGAAAAGGGAGTAAATATGGAAAAATATCAAGTAATTGAAAACAGTTTAATTACCAAATATAGAAAAGATATCTGGGCAAAGTTTGTCAAAGGGGTAAAAGAGTTCGAAATGATTCAAGAAAATGACAAGATTGCTGTTTGTATGTCAGGAGGAAAAGACTCTTATATTCTAGCTAAATGCATGCAGGAAATTCAAAAACATGGCAAAGTAAAGTTTGAGTTAGTTTTTTTAGTCATGGATCCCGGATATACTAGAGAAAACAGAAGAAAAATCGAAGAAAACGCCAAAACTTTAGCGATTCCTATTACCATAGTAGAAAGTGATATTTTTCAAGCAGTAGAAAAAATAGAACAGTCCCCTTGTTATTTATGTGCAAGGATGCGTAGAGGTACATTATATAGTAAAGCTCAAGAGTTAGGTTGTAATAAAATTGCTTTAGGTCACCATTATGATGATGTGATGGAAACTATTCTTCTTAGTACCATTTATGGGGGAGAATTTAAAACTATGATGCCTAAATTACACAGTACAAATTTTAAAGGGATGGAGTTGATTCGACCATTATATTATGTCAGAGAAAAAGATATTATTTCTTTTGCCAAATATCATCAGTTAGAATTTTTAAATTGTGCCTGTAAATTTACAGCTGAAAATAATGATCAGAATTTAAACAGTAAGCGTTTAGTAATTAAACATTTAATTGCTGAGTTAAAAAAGGATAATCCATATATCGAAAATAATATTTTTAAAAGTGCTTTTAATGTAAATTTAGATACAATTATTGGTTATCATCGAAAAGAAGTTACGTATAATTTTCTAGATGATTACGATAAAGAAGACAGTAAGTAAAGAGGAGATTGATAAAAATGGAATATGGAAAAAACAAATTAGCTAAATCTTGTTTATTAGAATTAAGAGAAGTGTTAACTAGTCAAGAACAGGATACCGAACATTATTATTCATTGGAACAAATATTAGAAGGATTAAAGAAAAATTGTACCCTTTTTTTCGATTACTCAATTCCAGATAGTAGGGGATTGTTTCAATTACATCTGATTACTGTTAGAGAATACCAATATCTAACCCTTCAAATTCAACATCCAATATTAACAAGAAATAATTTCTATTTTGAACTTGATTTTGACTTAGGAGGAAATCAATGCTCAATCCACACGAATAGTGAATATCTAGATAGAAAAGTAAACCAGATGATGATTGTAGAGTACGGAGATTATAATCCTTATCATCGAGGAGAAAACCCCTTTGTGACAAAATTAAAGCAACATATCTTCTTTAGACAAGAGTATTTTCCTGTTGAAATAAGAGAATACTTAACTCAAAATGCCCCAAAACAAAAAATAAAAGTTTAAACAATTAAAATATATGTTATGATAAGGGTAAGATAATTATCATAGCCAAAAGGTGGATAATCGTCCATCTTTTTTTGTAGGAGGGGTCATGTCAATTTTACAAGTAGAAAACTTATCTAAACATTATGGAAAAAAGGAACAGTTAGTAAAAGCACTTGATGAAATCACTTTTTCGGTGGAAAAAGGGGAATTTGTGGCAATTGTTGGTGCATCAGGCAGTGGAAAAAGTACTTTACTTCATTTAATTGGTGGAGTAGATAAACCAACAAGTGGAAAAATCACAGTTGATGGTGTGGATATCACCTCATTAAAAGAAGAAGAACTAGCCAAATATCGCCGGGAAAAAACAAGTATTATTTATCAATTTTATAATTTGATTCCTGTATTAAATATAAGAGAAAACATTGAATTTCCGGTACTGATAGACGGAAGAAAAGTAGACGAAGAATTTTTAAATGAGTTAATTGAAGTACTGAATCTTCAAAATAGGACGACTCATTTACCCAATGAATTATCAGGAGGAGAACAACAACGAGTAGCTATTGCCCGAGCCTTGTTAATCAAACCGAATTTACTATTAGCCGATGAAGCAACTGGAAACTTGGACAGTAAGGCAAGCCAGCAAATATTAGAATTATTAACCCTTACCAATCAAAAGTACCACCAGACAATCCTCATGGTTACTCATGATTTAGAACTAGCCCGATATGCGAGTAGAATAATCACAATCAAAGATGGAAAAATAGTCGCCGATGAAAAAAAGAATAAAAATAGTAATGAAAGTCTCTCTTTAAGTCAAGATAAAGGAAAATTAACTGATGAAAACGCTGTATAAAACAACCCTTCGGATATTAAAACAAAATAAAAAAAGAACTTTTGTTACCATACTTGGCGTAATTTTATCCAGTATATTAATGTTTGGAATTGGTTTGATGTTTTCGACAATGCGAGAAAACTTGCTAGTAGAAGCTAGAAGAAGTGGTGGCTATCAACATGTTACTTTTGTTAATATGACACCAGAGAAGATGACGGCCTTTTCTTCAGATAAAATCGACTGGCTAGTGGAATATCAAACTTTAGAAACAATAGAAACCATTAATGGTATCGCAAATTTGATTGCGATCGAAGATGTCCCAACTGGTAGTTTTGAATTATTGAGTGGTCGTCTTCCAAAGAAAGAACAAGAAATTTTAATTTCTAGCGGGTATCAGAAGAAAAATCATCTTCCTATAGGAAGTGTAATGGAACTGGAAAATGGACGCTTTTATCAAGTAGTTGGCATATATAAAGAAAGTAAAATTTTTTATTACGAAGAAAAAGAAAATAACCAACGAGAATTTTTTTATACGTATCAAGAACTATCAGGTCCAAGAACAGTAGCCCTTATTTACCAAGATCCTAAGGATGCTTATCAAGAAATCGACAAGGTAGCAGCCAAGTTAGAATTACCTTATGAAATGGTGATGGGAGAAAAACAATATGAAGGCGTAAGCATCAATGGTAATCTCTTGATGTTGTATGGAAGTATTCGTGATTCTTCTAAAATAGCTATGATGGTGTGTTTACTAATCATTGTTTTAAGTATTTTCGCAATTTGTTGCTATGTAGTCATCTATAATTCTTTCTCGATATCTACTGCGGAAAGAAAAAAGATATATGGTGTTTTAAAAAGTGAAGGTGTATCTTATAAACAATTAGTAAGAGCCACTCGTCTAGAAGTATTGGTTATCGGTATTATTGCCATATCCATCGCATTTGTTCTTAGTTTAGGACTAGTTGGAGTAGTTCTTTTCATCCTAAACAAAGTAGTTCATGAAATTGGTGTTTCTCCATTTAAAGTAGCTATTTATCCATTATTCATTATTATCTCTTTATTCTTTATTTGGGCAACACTTTATATATCCGCTATGGCTCCAGTTTATAAAACAGTCAAACGCTCTCCCATTGAATTATTAAGACAAACTTCAGATATAAAAATAAAAAAGAAACATAAATTAAGAAAAAGCAAAACCAAAAAACGACCATTATTTGGAGTATTAGGAAATTTAGCCTTTAAAAACTTTAAACGGGATCAAAAAAAATATAAAGTAACGATAGTTTCACTTTGTATTAGCTTAATTTTGTTTATGACTTTTGGAACCATTATTAAACAACTAATCAATGAGCTAAATAGTCAGGAAAGAACCCCAGGATATCAAATTTATCTATATCTACCATACTCTAAACATCAGGAAAGTATTCTTAATCAAATCAACCACTTAGAAGAAATAGATGACATCTATCAAAAACAAAAAGCTTTTTATTATGATGACCAGATAGATCCTGATGAAAGAGAAAAAGGAAATCTCATTGGGATAGTTCAAGTGGAAGACGAAGTATATGAGGCATACAAAAAAGAGTTGGGATTAACTGAGGATAAAATCATTTTTGTCAATAGGAAGCCAATTTATCGTTATAATGAAGAGAAAAGTGTCTATGAATTCGTTCGCTTTGATCCTGTTTATCCAGATCCAACAACATCCACTATAAATCTTAGTCAATATATATATCCATTTCCAGAAATTGATAGTGATTTATTCCCAATTACATTTGATAATGTCTTCATGACTGAGAAACTTCCTCCTGTAGAAGAAAACTATACTGAGGATAACGCAATTAGTTGGAACTCCATTACTTTGAATGAAGAACAATATCAAGAGTTTATCCATACTCAGCCCTCTCGGATTCAAGAAGAAGCAACTATAAAACATCTTTTTATCGAAACAGATAGTTATAAAAAGTTAGATAACGAAATCAAAGATATTTTGGGTAGTTTACCAGCTGAAGAACGAGCAAATATTACTTACGAAAATATCAATATGGAAAACTATCAAATCCATATCATGATCTTAGCGGTAAAAATCGTTCTTTACAGTATTACTTTCCTAATCGGTCTCGTCGCGATTACTAATATGGTAAATACGATTCATACCAATATGATTTTAAGAAGTAGAGAAATAGCGGTCTTAAAAAGTATGGGATTATCCAATAGGGGACTTAGAAAAATGGTAATGTGGGAAGGCATTTATTTAGCTCTTAAAACTTATCTATGGGGAATACCGATTTCTTTAATCATTGTCATGTTGATAAAAACATTCTATCCTATTTCTGAAAATGAAGTATTTATTTTCCCTTATGATTATCTATTGACTAGCTTACTAGTGATTGCCGTAGTCATTATCCTAACGATAGGGTATTCGACAAAAAAAATAGGTAAACAAAATATTATTGAAACAATTCGTGAAGACTCTATTTAAAAAGAAACAGGGATGATTTTATTCGTCCAACTGTTTCTTTTTTTGAATGGTTTTAGCAGGAATTCCTACGACTGTCGCATAAGGGGGAACGTCTTCTAAAACAACAGCATTAGCCCCAATTTTGGCATGTTCATGAATAGTAATATTACCTAAGACTTTAGCTCCACAACCAATAGTGACAGAGTTTTCGATTGTCGGATGACGCTTGCCCTTTTCTTTACCAGTACCACCTAAGGTGACACCGTGATATAAAGTAACATCATCACCGATAATTGTCGTTTCTCCTATGACTACTCCTGTACCGTGATCAATGAAAAAATTCTTTCCAATCACTGCGCCAGGATGAATTTCAATTCCTGTTTTTCGTTTCGCCCGTTCTGAAAAATAGCGCGCCCAGAAAAAAAGACGCTTTTGATAGAGAGAATGAGAGATTTTATAGTGTAGAAGAGCCCGAAAATAAGGATATAAAAAAAGTTCTCTAAAATGTCTGATAGCTGGATCTCGTTTTCTTACCATCTCATATTGTTCCTTTAAGAATCCCATAATCTTCACCTAGTGTATTATATGGAGATATATGGTTGTGTGAATAGGGTAAATAACTAGTATTTAGAAAAATAATCAACATGTGAAGAAGGGAAAAAGGAATAATGGAAAGATAATATTTAAAACAAAATAATGATCATTAAAATAAAAACCCATTCCTATGCTTAGAAATGGGGTTCTATCAAATTAAAGTTCTTTTATTTAATATTTTATTTTTTGGACGATATTCTTCTAATCCATTTTCAGTCATTTTATACCATTTAGACTTATTATCCATTTGGCTATATATTTGGTAATCAGTTTGATTAGGTCTATACATCATTTCACCATGCATGATACCAAAACCATCTGCAAAAACAAACCATAGCTTGTCTGACTCAAAATCAGTCATTAAAATTCCGCTTGCCTCTATAAATGCTTGAATTTCTTCGTCACTAATTTTAAAATCAGTAATAACTTTGGAAATTTTAGAATCAATTTGAGATTGGTATTTTCTATAAAAATTGCCTTCGGAAATAGGTAATGGTTCAAATTTATCTTTTTCAGGTAACAGTAGCATAGCAAGCAAGTTGGCTGGATGCGGATGATAGCCACTTTGATAAAATTCTTTCAAAGAAGCTTCATACATTTCTAATAGTATATTTTCTGTCATGGTATTCCCCTCTTTTTTATACAAAAAGTCCAAACAAAAAGTTGGACTTTATTTACATCTGGCAGGGGATGAGAGAATCGAACTCCCAACAGTGGTTTTGGAGACCATTATTATACCATTTAACTAATCCCCTATAAATTTTTTCTTGACAAGATAAATTATAACATATTCATTTTCAATATTCAATAACACTTTTATTAGTTTCTGCATATTTTATAGTAGGTGATATTATGATAGTCCAATATACGAGCAAGGAGTTGGATCTATTAGCTAGACTAATGAGAGCAGAAGCATTAGGAGAAGGGGACCTAGGCATGCTTATGGTTGGAAATGTTGTAGTCAACCGTACCATCGCCGATTGCTTGACATTTAAGAATAATCGTACGATTACCGATACGATTTACCAGTCACCTGGGGGCTTTGCTGGAGTAAATAGTAATCTATTCTTTTCAAGCGCAACTACATTAGAAAAAAATTTAGCAGAGCGGGTACTAAGAGGCGAATATTTTTATCCAGCTACTAATGCGCTATGGTTTTACGCACCAAGTGGGGAAGCTGATTGTGTAGACTTCTGGTATGAACAAGAACTAGCCGGAAGATATAAAGGACACTGTTTTTACCAACCAGATGCGGGAGTTTGTCCACAAATTCGCTAACTTCAGTTCATTATACAACTGTCATAAGATTACCCTATATTCGTTATTCATTTTTTATTTCATAGAAAAACTATAGAAGAAAACGTAAAGTTTCATATCTATAGTTTTTCTAATTATTATGGAATGATTAATTGTTGGCCGATTTGTAACACATCACTAGTTAAATTGTTTAGACGTCTAAGTTCTGCTACTGTTGTATTATAACGATTAGCGATTGACCACAAACTATCTCCACTTTTTACGGTATAAGTTATCGGATTAGACGTTGATGAGTTTGGAATTTTAAGAACTTGCCCGATTTGCAATACATCACTACTACTGGTTAAATTGTTAAATCGTCTAAGTTCTGCTACTGTTGTATTATAGCGATTAGCAATTGACCACAAACTATCTCCACTTTTTACCGTATAAGTAATTGTTTCTTCTGCTGGTGGTGTAGAAGAGCCCTGATTGGGTATAATTAGCTGCTGTCCTACTTGTAATACAGTAGAAGTTAGCTTATTGGCATTGATCAAATCATCTACACTAACGCCAAATTGATTGGCAATCTTCCACAAACTATCGCCACTCTTTACGGTATAAGTATTCGTAGTAGAAGACCCAGACGTTGGAATCCGCAATGTTTGACCTATAGACAAAACTGTAGTCCCTAAATCATTTAAGTCTATGATTTGTTGAACCGAAGTATTAAATTCATTGGCTATTTTATAAAGAGTATCTCCACTTTTTACCGTATAATTAATATAATTTTCAGTAGGTGGCGCTGTTTCTTCCTTCTCTGAGACGATTAACACTTGCCCGATTTGCAAGATATTACTAGTCAAATTATTCCATTTCTTTAACTGATCTACTGTTGTTCCAAATTTTTGTGCAATACTATATAAACTATCCCCTTTTTTAACAACATAAGTTTCTTCTGAGATACCATCAGGAGCTACGTAAGGAACACCAATATATCTAGTAACCGCTCTAACTACAGCTTCTACATAATCTAAGAGATTGTTTTGTAGTCTTTCAACATCATTAGCATTGTCGATAAATCCATATTCGATAAGTAGTGAAGTTGTATCAGGAGTTTCCCGCATAATATAATAATAGTCTTTAGAAGGATCTTCAGGTAATCTTCTTTGATAATATGTCCTAGTAGGTTGCCCCTCTGAACCAATTTCTTCTAGTATCTGTCTTGGTAAAGTAGAAGAACTGCGTAGAGGATAAATAATTTCAGCGCCTTCGCCACCTCCCGAATTAATGTGATTAGATAAAATAATTACTTTAGGATCAGTGCCAAAAGAATTATTCATGGTATTTAATCTCTGTTGTCTACTTAAAGTGACATCACTATCTCTAGTAATCGCAACGGGTACACCTAATTCTTTAAACCGATTATACATATAATTAGCTGCTTCTAAAGTAAAGTCCTTTTCTCTTAGTCCTCCACTTACTGCACCTGGATCATCGCCTCCATGTCCAGCATCCACAACTATTCTATAATCCATACAATATTCCTCCTCAAAGTATTGTATGTTTGTTTTAATAATCGTTGCCTATTTTTCTATTGTATTAAAAGCTCGATTATTACTAATTTAACGCAAATTGGACACTCTTAACCTATTAAGATAAGTTTTTCTATTGCACTACTTTAATAAGAAAACTACAATGATAGTGGAGGTAAAATATGGAAGCAAAAGATATTAAAAGAATCGCATGTGTAGGATCTGGTGTTATTGGCTATAGCTGGGCCCTATATTATTCGTTAAAAGGATTATCTGTTAACGCTTATGATTTAACAGAAGAAAAATTAGAATTAGCTAAACAAAGAATTCATGAAAGTCTAATCAATTTAAAGAAAAATGGTGTAGTAGACGATAAGGAAATGGCTGAGATAGAGGGTAGAATAAATTATACTACTTCTATGGAAGAAGCGGTTAAAGATGTAGAATTTATTACTGAATCTGGACCAGAAAGTTATGAAATTAAACAAAAAATGGTTGAAGAAATGGAAAAATATACTTCAAGCAAAACAATTATTTCTTCTTCAACATCAGGATTATTAATTACAGAAATCGCAAAAAATGCCAAGCATCCAGAAAGATTCATAGGAGCACATCCTTACAATCCACCACATTTAATTCCACTTGTTGAATTAACCAAGGGAGAAAAGACTAGCGAGAAAGTTCTTGAAACAGCTAAAGAGTTTTACCAATTAGTCGATAAAGAACCAGTCGTATTACAAAAGGAAGCACTAGGATTTATTTGTAATCGTATTCAAATGGCTTTGTATAGAGAAGTCTGTAGCCTAGTAATGAATGGAGTTTGCACGATTGAAGATGCAGATAAAGCAGTTACTTATGGGCCTGGACTAAGATGGGCAATTATGGGCCCTAGTTTAGTTTTTGAATTAGGTGGTGGCGAAGGACATGTAGATGGATTAATGAAACATTTAAATCCTTCGATTAGTTTATGGCTTCACGATATGGCTGACTTTAAAGATTTTCCGCCTGAATTTCCAGAAATTGCTAGAAAAGGTGTTGAAGAATCCTTAAAAAATAGACCTAAAGAGATCGGGAATGATGATGCGTCACTAGCAGAATATCGTGATAAAATGTTGATAGAATTATTAAAATTACATAACAAATTATAAGAGAAAGGGATTGAGTAAAGCAATGCCTTTTTTGATGCTAACTTGCTTTTTTCTATTAATAACTTATTTTCTTCAATAAACCTCAAAAATTATTGGTAATATTATCCAATTATTGTTATAATGAAATCAAAGATGATGCAGAAAAAGAATAAAGGGCTAGTACAAACTTTAGAATTGTAAAGTTTTTGTATGGCCCTTTTATTGTTAAAGAAGTTTATAAATTAAATTAACCTAATGAAAAAGTCTGTAATAATAATCAAAATACATAGAGAAAACAAAAAAACTGCCTAAGCAGTCTTCACTTGAAAGTGATATTTAGGTTATGGTTTTCACCAAAACTTTATTTTAACTCTCTATGTCATCTTAAATGGTATTAAAACACATAACTTCCTTTTCCCTGCACAGTTTTTGTTTTAGATCTATGTCACCCTAAATAGAATTAAAACCACTTTAAAAAGTTGTGGATATTATTGATAAAAATTATAAAAGGAGAAAATGATTATGATAAATAAAAAATAGAAAAATTTCCACTTTGCATTGATTGCAAGAATTATTTAGCATAAAAGTAAAAATAGGCCACACTAAAGAAATCAAAAGTAATATTACCGTCAAATTTTTAAAAGAATGGTAAACCATAATAATTGTTTCCATAAATAAATATGAAAATAATAAAATTAATAGCAGTGAGCAAGAAATAAGCCTTAATATTTTTCAATTTACATATTCTGATAAAGAAAAAAACGCAAATACGGAATAAATTGAACAAAATAAATATGGTCTTTAGCTCTCTTTTTCTATGAAAAAAAACGAAGACGTTTCCTTCGTTTTGTATATTATTCAGATAAAATAGGACTATCCGCAGATGTTGTTGGTACAGAGTCTGTAGTCGGTGTTGGGGTAGGTGAAGGAGTAGGAGTAGGCGGGTTAGTTTCCTCATCATTACCATCAGGTAGATCAGTTTCTCCACTACCTGAACCATCATCTGGCTTTACTATATCTTCCTCTGGCTCTTCTAAATCTCCATCCGAATCTTCTAAAACCTCATCCTCATTATCAGAGCTATCTTCATCTCCGGTACTTGAATCAGAATCATCAGTGGCTGGAGGTGTAGGAGTCGGCGTTGATGTCGGAGTAGGAGTTGGACTAGGTGAAGATGTAGCTGAAATTTGCTCTGACTTATCGCCATCATCACTAGGTCTTGTTACGACGTCCGAAACATCATCATCACTTTCTATATAGGTTTCATCAAAAGTCTCTCCCATTAATACACTTTCTATCCACCTAGAAGCATAATCAACACTGCTCTCAATTGGAATCATAACATATAATTTTTGACTACCATAACTATAAGTCGTTCTATTAGCATCTCTACCAGTTAAGGAATTACTAGAAATTGTCCAACTTGGCATCTCATCGATTTGCATCTTGATTAAATTGGTAATTTTATCAGAACCCATATTGGTATCAAATTCCCCTTCTAAAGAAGATAAGATATCACTATACTTAGTAATAATTGCCTCGCTACAAGCTTTTTTAATAATAGCGGTTAATAAAGCTTGTTGATTTTTTACACGTTGATTATCTCCCGAAGCAAAAGCTTTCCTTTCTCTAGCAAAAGCCAAAGCTTCTTCACCATTTACATGATTATATCCTTTCGTAAATCGATAACGTTTAGAAGTTGAATAATTCTCATGAGTAGTAAAAGTATATTCTGAATATACATCTACTCCATCTAAGGCATTTACTAAATCAATTAATGAAGTAAAGTTAACCTTAATATAATAATTGATTTCCATATCTAATAAATCTTCTACCGTTTTTATCGTCGTATCTATTCCGTAAATACCAGCATGAGTCAATTTATCTTTCTGCCCAATCCCATTTAGAGTAACATAATAGTCTCTAGGAATCGATGTAAGTAAAACTTGGTGTGTAGTAGGATTAACGGTAGCTACCATATTGACATCTCCTCGTGATACCGAAGATATTTTTCCATATGTATCGATACCACTGATAAAAATACTAAACGGTTCTTCAGTTACTTTCGTATCTTTAGCAGTAAGTTTGGTTTCTATTTCTATAGAAAAGGTATAAATTACTTTGGTTAAACTTGCGAACTCTTCGATTTGTTCCTCAATAATTTCTTGATAAGAATTTTCGATAACAATTGCATCAACCTCTTCATCAAGTAGTGATTCTCCTAATGTAAATGCTTCCTCATACTCAATATAAGAAAGATCTACTTTTTCTAGTAACAAGTCATTAGCTTTCTGATAAGAAGTAGCTTCATTCGCATAATAACCCACATCACAACCTTCTAAATCAGCTAATTCTTCATAATCACTATCCTTTAATACCACTACAGCATAGTTTTCTGTTTTATATTTACTTACTGATATACTATTAAAAAAACCATAAGTAATGTTTAAATAATAGATACCAACTACAGAAAGAATAGCAAAAAGAATCATAAATATTCGAAAGATAATTTTTCTTTTTTTCGGTAGTTTCCATACGAAACAAAATAGAATGGCTAAAAGATTAGCTACGATCTCTACACCTAATATAATATATAAATATTTATTAGGAATGATATCCAAACAAAACAAGAATATCACCAGAATAATAGAAAGTATTAATAAAACCCCACATAATATTTTATCTATGTTAAATTTAAGTTTTAATCTTTTTCTTTTATCTTTAACTTTCTTTTCTTTTCTTTTTTTCATCACTTGCTCCTTTCATATCAGACATTATATCATACTTTGTCTAATTGAGTCGATTAAACTAACGAGAAATCAATGACTTGACAGCTTCTAACTTAGAAAGTTTTTCCCAAGGAAAATTTTGATTTCCAAAATGTCCATGTTGACTGGTAGCAAGATAAATTGGCTTTTCTAACTGTAATTCTTGGATCATATTAGAAGGACGAAAGTCAAAACAAGTCATCACGATAGCTTTTATTTTCTCTTCTGGAATATGATTAGTTCCAAAAGTATCAATATTAATTGAAGTAGGAAGAGCTTTTCCAATAGCGTAAGAAACTTGTATTTCTACTTTATCCGCAAGATTACTTTTCACAATGTGATTAGCCACATATCTAGCATAATAACTGGCACTGCGATCAACTTTAGTACCATCTTTACCACTTAGGCTTCCTCCACCATGATGACTACTACAACCGTAGGTATCGACCATTAACTTTCTTCCTGTTAACCCGCTATCAGCGATAGGACCACCTAATACAAACCGTCCTGTTGCATTAATCAAAATTTCGGTTTTTTCAGTGATTAAATAAGCTGGGATTACTTCACGAACAACTTCTTTTTCGATAATTTTTCGTAACTCTTCAGTAGAGATTTTTTCATCGTGTTGACATGCAATAATAATACTCGTAGCCTGGGTAGGAATGTTATCTTGATAGAAAAGACTAACTTGAGCTTTACCATCTGGCCTTAAAAAAGGAAGAATTTTATCTTCACGAAGCTTTTCTAACTTTTGAGTCAAACGATGAGCAAGCACAAAAGCTAACGGTAACCCCTCTTTAGTTTCATTAGTGGCAAAGCCGTACATGATTCCTTGGTCACCAGCCCCTAACTCTTCTTGATTTAATCCTAGTAGAATATCCGATGATTGTTGATGAACAAAGAATTGAATAGGGCAGTGATACCCGTTAAAACCTAATTCATCACAATCGTAACCAATACCGACAATTGTTTTTCTAACAATAGCTTCCATATCAATTTTAGCAGAACTATCTACTTCTCCCATGACGATAACCCCAGCATAATGAACAACAACCTCAATCGCCACGTGGGCATGAGAATCTTCCCTCATATAAGCATCTAAAATTGCATCCGCGACTTGATCACAAATTTTATCTGGATGTCCCTTAGTTACTGCTTCAGCAGTCAAATAACAGCTATTTTTCAATAAAATAACCACCTTTCTGTCTTATTTATTTTAGCTAAGAGTAAAACTCTATTTTCTATATTATTATTATTAAGGATACAAAAATTGTAGACGTTTTAGAAAGAGAAAGTCAAGTATAAATCGTAAAAAAGATATTCTTGCAAAATAGAAGGAAAGTGTTTTGTTCAATGAAAGTTCATGGTATAATGGGTTCGTAAATAAAAAATAAAGGTTAAAAATAGAAAGGAATTTAAATGGAAAGAAATGCCAAGGCAAAAATAAATTTAGTAATTTGTATTGTAATTTTGATAATAGTACTTTGTATTGGTAGTTATGCCTACAGTAAAATTAGTCTTAAGGAAAACAGGATAGAAAAAGGAGAGTGGCATGTTCAAATAAATGATTGGCAAAAACAGAATAGCTCTTTAGATAATTCTTTGAACGCAAATTTAAATATCGATATAAGCAAGGAGTCAGAATATACCAGAGTAGATCCAAATCCAGAATTTGCTACTGGTTATATTGGGCCAGGTAGTAGTGGAAATTTTGATATTGTGATTGATGCGATGGATAATGAAGTATCATTAAGGTATAAGATAGATTTGACTAGTGAAAGTTCTTTATTACCTAAGGGGATGAAATTCTACGAAGATGCCGACTATCAAAACGAAATAAATCTTCTGCCCCAATCAGAAAACCAAGAAGATTTAAAGGGGAATTTGACTTACCCAATTACAGCTAAAGAAACAAGGACGATTTACTGGAAGTGGGATAAAAAAGAAGAAAGCTCTACTAATAATCCATCCTCTATCTCGTTAAATATTAAAGTTACTATAGAACAGCTTTCATAATATAAGGAGAAACTATGAAGAAAAGAAGAAAAAAAGGAAATCAGTCTTTTTCCGTTATGGTATTGATGATTTTTATTATTATAATGGTTCTATTAATGACCTATTCTTATGCCTATCCAATTATGACGCTCGAAGGAAAAATTAGTGCTTCGGTTGCTGAAGTGGTTGTCGAGTTGGATGATAGTAAAGTCCCACCCTCGATAGAAACAACCACTTTATCTCCAGAAACTAGACAAACATACACCTTTTACGTCAAAAACTATAATCAAGAGGGAGAAATCAGTACCAAAAATACCCCTTATCGTATTCAATTAAAAAATCAGGAAACCTCATCACTTAATTACGCAATATATGAAGTAGTAGATGGAATTGTTCAACCAATTGACCTATTAACGAAAAAAACTTTAGAATTACTTCCTCATACAACAATGACTACTAGGGAGTATCAACTAGTTGTTTGGCGCGAAGATTTTTCTAATTCTATCCAGAATACTATAGAAAAATTAGAAATAACATTAGAATTTAGTGAATAAAAATGAAATAAAGGAGTGCCTTAGCCTATGAAAAAAACACTATACAGTTTAATCATTACCGGAGTAATCGGATTAGTTATCTATTATTTTACTTTGCCAGCCTTAAATTTACAAAGTTTTGGCTTTTGGGCATTTTTAATTATCTTGCTAGGTATTTTTGAATTTACCCTAGTTTGTTTTTCTATTGATGAAAGAGGACGCTTAAGAGAATCAAAGAAAATACTATCAGGAGTTGGTATTTCTATTTTAGTCATTATTCTTGGAATAGTTGCCCTAAATGTCATTTGTTCTCCATTATTTCAAGCAAAAGAATATGCTAAACGAATTACCATTGATGAAACGAAAGAATTTACGAAAAATGTCAAAGAAGTTGATTTTAATTCTCTACCTTTACTAGATAAATCTTCATCTACTAAACTAGGGGACCGTGTAATGGGCCAAATGCCAGAATTAGTATCTCAATTTTATGTATCTGATCTTTATACTCAAATCAATTATAATGATCAGATTATAAGAATTACACCACTAGAATACAATGGCATTTTTAAATATTTTTCTAATCGTAAAAACGGAGTGAATGGCTACATTACAGTAAATTCAGTTACTGGAGAAGCAGAGTTAGTCAAATTAGATAAAGGAATGAAATATATGGATTCTGCTTTCTTTAGCGAAGATTTAATGAGACACTTACGCTTTTCTTATCCGACTAAGATTTTTGGCGAAAAAAGTTTTGAAATCGATAACGAAGGTAATCCATACTGGATTGTGCCAACTATGAAATATAAAGGAATCGGTTTAAAACGGGAAATTGCTTCAGTAATCATTCTTGATCCAATAACAGGAGATTCTAAAGAGTATAAAGTAGAAGATGTCCCAACTTGGGTAGATCATGTTTATGCTGCTGATTTGATAATTGAACAAGTAGACGATTGGGGCAAATATAAAAATGGTTTCTTTAATTCTATTTTTGGTCAGAAAAATGTGGTTCAAACAACGGAAGGGTACAATTATATGACGATGGATGATGATGTGTATTTGTATACCGGTATTACTTCAGTATCTAGTGATGAATCAAACATTGGCTTTATCTTAACAAATATGAGGACTAAAGAAACAAATTTTTATGCCGTCCCAGGTGCTAAAGAATATTCGGCAATGGAAAGTGCCAAGGGACAAGTGCAACAGATGAATTATGTAGCAAGTTTTCCTCTCTTAATCAATTTAAATAATAGAGCTACTTATTTATTATCATTAAAAGATGCTGCAGGATTAGTAAAGATGTATGCGTTTGTCGATGTTGCTGATTATCAAAAAGTAGTAATTACCGATTCATCTAAAGGAATAGAAACAGCGGCTGAGAATTATCTAGAAAATACTTCTTTTGAAGTACAGCAGGAAGAAGCAACTTCTGAAAAGATAATTTCTATAGCTAAAATTACTCAAGGAAATAAAGAAGGAAACAGTTATTATTATATAGAGGATAGTGAACATAAAAAATATCGGGCAGCATTAAAGATAAATGAACGTATCTTGCCATTTCTAGAAAGTGGAGAAACTGTAAAAATTAAATACAACCAGGAAAGCAAATTAACAGAGATACTAGAAATAGAATATGAGTAATAAATAGAAGAAAAAGGTAATAAAGTAGAAACGTAATATCAACGGAAGAATTTATGATAAGTTCTTTCGTTTTTATATTTTATTATTTAGTAGAACCTTTAACAGAAATTTAACATATATTAAAGATGGAAATAGCAAAATTATTGGTTTGTGATAAAAAACGATAGCAAAATAGCCAAGGAACATGGGTTAAAATGTGAAAAAAAGCCTCATAAATTTGAAAAAATGAATAATATGTGCATCATCACCTTTTAAATAGCAAGTAGCTAAAAAAACAGCGAAAAAAGTAAAAAAAGTAGTTGACAATAGGGATGGAGGAGTGATATATTAAATGGGCACTTGAGAAAGAACGAGTGTAAAAGAAAAAAGATATACCAGAAAAGAAAAAAATAATCAAAAAAAGTGTTGACAAAAGAGGATAAAGTCTGGTATATTAATGAAGCAACTTGCAAGAAAAAGCAAGAAGCAAAAATGATCTCTGAAAACTGAGCAAAACGTCAAGAAAGTTTGAGAAAGCTAGGAAGT
>CASFOW010000059.1 GCA_949296705.1 uncultured bacterium | reverse complement strand
CAACAATGACTTTATTAACTAGAACAAAACAAGGAAAAGTTGATATCGCTGATACCAATACTATAGAGGAAATAAAACAAGGAAAATATAAATTACATAGTATAGATGAAGTCCTTAACTTACCAGTAATAGAAGTTAATAAAGAATTAGAAAAGAAGATAAGAAACGGTCAAAAACTTATAAATACATATAATGTAAAAGACAAAGTAATCTTTAAAAATGAAAAAAAGGAAATACTAGGTATTTATAAAGTAGAAAAAGACAAACTAAGAGTATGGAAGAACTTTTAAAAAGTTGCTGAGATGAAAAAGTAAATGCAATTTTGAAAAGTTAAATGCAACTTTTTATATGATTTAATGTTGATAACAAATAAAGGTGAACTTTATTTGTTTTAAAATTGTATCATTTTTATCTCTGTCAAGGGTAAAATGAACGTATCGCCCTTGACAGAGCATAGTTTTGTGTATAAAATATGGCTTGTAAGTATTATTTATTGCACGACGAAAAGAGAATGCATTTTTAGAAATTTTTTTGAAATTCAAAACGCAACCTTTTTGTGGTATTATGAATGATAGTGCTTATAGTAGTTCAACTAAACTATTTTTTTAATAAATTAGTTGATAAATTGATTTGATTTGGTTCAATTTCTTGAACATTTAATTTATCTAGGGTATCTTTACCGTAGATAGTACTGAATAATGTAAGTGGTGATACATCGTTCAGTTTTTTTCTTTTGTAAGAATTAATGTGTGACATAATTAAATCTATATCTTCTTGAGTTAAATTATCAAAAGATGTTCCTTTTGGAAGAATTCTTCTTAATAATTCATGATTGACCTCACAAGATCCTTTTTCATAGGGACTTGAAGGATGACAATAAAATATTTGTGTTCTTTTTTCACCAGTATTAAGATTAAATTCTATTTCAGTAGGATTAGAAAATTCACTACCATTGTCTGTTAAAATGAGTATAAATAATTCTTTGAACTTATCTATGCCTAGTATATTTTGAAGATAATTAAAGATATCAATAACTGATTGAGCATCATTATGTTCTCTTATAAAAGCTAGCATAAATGAACAATTTACAAAATGAATAGTAAGTAAAACCTTTCCACTTTTTTTACCTTCTACAGAGTCCATTTCAACGATTGGAGTATCAGGATTTTGCTTCATATATTCTAAAAAATCTTCATAAGTTCTATTTTCTAAACAGTTTTTATCCACCTTATAAACAGTAGTTTCCTTTTTTCTTTGCCTAAATCTAACTTTTTTAGGTAAGTCGATATTTCTAACTTTCAAAAGTCCTAAATCAATTAATTTGTATATTTTCTTCTCCGAAAACATAATCTTATTTTTGTTGTTTATCACAGCATGGTGAATTGATTGTCCTTTTTCTTTGATAAGTGGAGTTAAAATATCATTTAGATGTTCAACTTCTTCTTGAGTAATAACAATACCAGAACGAGAATCTTTTAAAGTGTCTTCATATTCTTCCTGTGAATAATTCGCATCATAAAATCTTTTAGAAAGAGTGCATTGAGTTCTTTTCTTACAACCATTACAAACGTAAGGAGAATGGTTAAGTAAAGAACAAACTTCTTCCACAAAATCAGTGCAGTTTTTGATATTACAATTTTTGCCTCTATTAGGACAAGTTCTTCTGTACAAACAATTATTAAATTGTCTACCAACAGCACCAGTGTGTTTAGTAATATAATGATTTCTTATCTCTCTAGAAATAGAAGAGGGATGTTTATTAACAATTTTAGAAATCTGTTTCAAAGAAACATTATTATTTAATTTGTTTTCGATAGTGTATCTATCATCTTTAGTAAGATGCATAAAAAAACTCCTTTCAAAAACCATAAGCACTATCAAGGAGTTATTATAATTATTTGCTTGGTTAAATGCAACTAGATAGTTTTACCCGGTTAAATGCAACCTTTTACAAAATCAGGGTTGCGTTTAGAAAAACTTTTCACTATAGTATTTCTAATGATTTTAATTATGAATAAAATGTTGACAACTGCATAAAATAGTAGTAAGATTAATTTATCTTTTTTAAAATGTTGAAGAAAAGAAGTAACTATTCTCAACTTTTAGTAGAGAGCTTGTGGCTGGTGAAAACAAGTAAAAGCGAATAGTGAATAACATTTCTGAGTGCTTAAAGAATTAAGTAGACTAAGCCGGTTGCAGACCGTTATATTTGCTAGATTTGATAGAATCGAAAAAGTGATTATAGAGAAATAATAACCTTTATAATAAATTGGGTGGCACCGCGGAAGACTAGTTTCGTCCCATAGTACTAATTGTATTATGGTACGGACTAGTCTTTTTCATTTATTATTTAAAGGAGGATTTATTATGTTAAATGCAAGTTTTTCAAGGCTTGATGTATTAGGGACTGATGTTATTTTATCACGTGAACAGTCTCATAAAATTGAAATGACTAAGAAAGCTATGAAGTTTTGTTGCTTTCTGGAAAGTAATGGTATTACTTATGATTATTGTTTTAGACATCCTGAAACGGTAGGTTGTGTAGATTATCATCGTTTTGAAAGTTATTTAGATGGTGATTATTTTGTAGGAAAACATTTGTTATTGCAAGAGAGGAAAGGAGATAAGAATAAGTTTTTAGTAATTACTGATAGTTCTAAGCAAGTAGATTTAAATGACTTGCGTGAAAAACTTGATTGTCGTAAGTTGGAGTTTGTTGGAGAAGAAGAGATGAAGTCTTTAATTTGTACTACTCCTGGAAATGTATCTATATTTCATTTGATGTATGATACTAAACATGAAATACAGTTAGTTATAGATCAAGAATTATTAGCTGCTGATGAAGTTGCTTTTCATCCATTATATTATGGTATGAGTATTTTTATGAAACCTGATCAGTGTTTTAAGTTTTTATCCTATATTGATAGAGTTGCTATGGTGTTACCAATTGCGTCTCGTGGAAAAGTTTTACAAAAATAAGGGAATCGATGTTATACTAATAGAGGAGGAATAATTATGATAATTGATGCGAAAGAGTTATATGAAAAAATAGAAGATTATATGGAGAAAGATGTTACTATCCAAGGATGGATTCGTAATCATCGTAGACAAAAAGAGTTTGGATTTATTGATTTTTCTGATGGTACTTGTTTTAATCATATTCAAGTT
>CASFOW010000058.1 GCA_949296705.1 uncultured bacterium | reverse complement strand
CTATGTGGTAGATATAGATTAACTTAGGTCAATACCGTTATAACTCGGATGTCGCTTTGGTCCTTGTCGCCTAACTACTTCAATGGTAGTAATGCGAACGTGTTCAACGTGAACTCGACTGGCAACCTCAACAACAACAACAACGTCAACAACACGAACGGCGTTCGGCCTGCGGTTTCACTACGGCCTGGAGTAAAGGTAACAAGTGAAGGAGACGGAACTATGGAGAATCCATACATAGTGGTAGAATAGAGAAATAATGTACTCCATACTCCGTTTTATGTAGAGGAATGAGGAACCCGAATAAAAATGTACATTCAGTTAAGGATTAAAAAATAGTAAGAAGCGTTTACATTTTATTTATTATTAGAATGGTATTAATGCTTTAAAAAGTGTTAATACCATTCTTTTTGATTATGTAACTCATATTTTTCTATAAAATGGTTAGAAACTCTTGATTTTTCTTTTTAAACATAGTATCTTGATTCAT
The DNA here is from genome assembly GCA_949296705.1 of uncultured bacterium. Taxonomy (GTDB): domain Bacteria; phylum Bacillota_I; class Bacilli_A; order RF39; family UBA660; genus Alloscybalousia. The sequence continues at coordinate 18,035 of CASFOW010000058.1, read as the reverse complement.
ATATTTATTTTTAAGAGGTTTAGTTATGAACATTGTAGTAAGTGAAGAAATTGTTTATGTACTTGATAAAATCATCTGTTGGAACATGATGTTTTCTTACTGTGTCCTTTTAAAAATGATAATCAGTATAAAAAGTATGATGAAAAAATACCATCATGCTTTTTTGTTTGGAGGTAAATGTGGAAAAGAAGAATTTAACATTACAAAGTTTGTTGGATATCATCAAGATTTATAATCCAGATGCGGTGGATATGGTCACTAAAGCCTATAATTATGCGGATAATTTACATGCCGGCACCTTTAGACAAAGTGGAGAACCGTATATTACCCATCCTCTTGAGGTTGCTTATATTTTGGCAGAGATGCATGCTGATCGAGATACGATCTGTGCTGGACTTTTACATGATGTATGTGAAGATACGGAGGCTACGCTTGAAGATATACGAGTTAATTTTAATGAAACTATCGCCCATTTAGTAGATGGGGTAACAAAAATCAGTAAAATGAATTTTTCTTCTAAACAAGCACAAAATTTAGCGAATACGAGGAAAATTATTACGAGTTTAACTAGTGATGTTAGAATTATTATCATCAAGTTAGCGGATCGACTTCATAATATGAGAACTTTACAGTTTAAAACAGAGTTTAAACAAAAAGAAAATGCGATGGAGACGATGGATATTTTTGTTCCTTTAGCTTATTATATTGGTGCTTATCGGATTAAATCTGAATTAGAAGATTTATCTCTTCGTTATCTCTATCCTGAAAAATATTTTCGAATTGAAGAGATTAAGTGGCAAGTTGAAGAAGAAAGCAAACATTGTCTTATGGAGATGTTACAAACCATTCAAGAGGTATTAAGTTATGAACAGATTCCTTATGAGATAAAAGTACGGACTAAGAACATCTATGGAATTTATAAACATTTAGTTGAAGGTCATAAATTATCTGATATTCATGATCTCTTAGCTCTTAAGGTAATGGTAGATAGTATTAAAAATTGTTATCAAACATTAGGCTTAGTCTATTCTAAATATCATCCGATTAACGATAAATTTAAAGATTATATTTATAATCCTAAGACTAATATGTATCGCTCTTTACACACCACAGTTTTTGGAGAAGATGATCGTTTGGTACAAACACAGATTAGAACTTTCGATATGGATAAAATTGCCTCATTTGGCCTAATTGCTTATTGGGATATTCATCAAGGACAAGCCCGAAATGAGATGCAGAAAGAGTTAAAAAGTAAATATCAGTTTTTTCAATCCTTAGTGGAAATTAATCGTATGTTTGCGGACAATCAAGAGTTTGTTTATCGAGTAAAACGAGAACTATTTTCTGATAAAGTTTATGTTTATACGACCAAAGGAGAAGTAATCGAGTTACCGAAAGGGGCAACAGTAATTGATTTTGCTTATCGTATCCATTCTGATATTGGTAATCAAATGGTAGGGGCGATTGTCAATGATAAAGAAGTAAATTTAGATTATGTATTACAGAATAAGGATCGGGTTAGAATCATCACAGATATTTTGTCTTTTGGTCCTAGGGAGGAATGGTTAGATAAAGTACAAACTACAACAGCTAAACGAAAAATTAAAGAGTTTATGCGCAAATAAAAAAGAAAAAGAATCGCTTTCTCGCATTCTTTATTCGTTAAATAATACTTTTTCTGATTTATATTGTTTGATAATGATATAAAGGGTAATTCCGATAATAATGATTGTCGATAATAACATTACAGCAATTTCTAAAATATGGATACGCCCTGCTGTAATATCTGTAAATAGTAGGGTAAAGTTTAAGAATGGAACTAAGGAAAGTAACAAACTACTTTTTACATTAATCATAAAAGCAATCATGCCTGGAAAGAAAGAAATAAAGGTAAGTGGTGTCAAGGCACTTTGGGCTTCTTTAAAGGTTTTACACTTACTAGCAATCGCAATACATAAGCCACTAATTAAGAAAGAGTAAGCAATGATAACGATAAGGGCAAAGATAAAGCTTGCACTTGGTAATATGAGATTTACTCCTTCATAGATAGTAAACATATCTTGAACGATGAGAAGGGAAATAAGCATTAAGATAAAACTGATTAATCCCGTAATTATGGAAGAAATAGATACACTTAAGAATTTTCCTATGATGATATCTTTACTTTTGATGGGAAAAGTAAGTAATGTTTCTAAAGTACCCCGTTCTTTTTCCCCAGCTGTTGTATCGGTAGCTGGATATGTAGCGGATACAGTAATTGCCATGATGATAAATAAAAAGGCATAGTTGGTAATATAAGACGCATAGAAATTATCTACTTCTTGGATATCTTTTTCTACCTTGATGATATTAATGACATCATCTGATACAATGTTGTTATCGCTTAAGTATTTAGTTTGAAGATATTCTTTGTAGGTGTTAAAATAACTTTCTACTAGACTACTTGCATAGCTTGTTGTTTCATTATCATCTCCATGAATGGTATAAAGATTATCTTCTTTAGTGACGTATAAATCAATTTTTCCTTCTTGATAGGCGGTTTCTAGTTTTTCTAAGTTTTCGTAATAGTTTACTTTGATACCACTATTTTGGGCAAGTTTTTTCTCTTCTTCACCCATTTCATAATTAAAGCCAATTTGGTTATATTCCTCTATTGATTTATTGGTTTGGGCTTCAAATAAACCACTCATTCCTATAACTAATAAGGGAATCATAACGGGGATAATCAACATCATCGATAAGGATTTTTTATCATTGAACATCTCTTTTAATTCTTTTTTTAAGATATTCCATAAATTACTCTTCATATTCACCACCTCCAATCAAAGCAAAGAAGGCATCTCTTAAGTTCGTCGTTTTGGTTTTCTTTTTAATTTCATCAGGTGTTCCTTCTTGAATAATGACTCCTTTGTTAATCATGATGACATAGTCACAGATATTTTCTGCTTCTTCCATATAATGGGTTGAGTAGAGAATCGTTTTTTTCTTTATCTTTTCTTTTTTAATGAAGTCTAAAATTACTTGACTAGAGATAATATCTAATCCACTTGTTGCTTCATCTAAAATATAGTATTTTGGATTATGAACCATGCATCTAGCAATATTTACGCGTTGAGTTTGCCCAGTTGAAAGTTTTTCAATTTTATTGTATAGAAATTCATTCATATGAAGGGTATCCGCGATTTTTTTGATTCTTTTTTCACTCGTTTCTTTATCTACTCCATAAATATCACAACACATTTTTAATAGTTGATAAGTAGAAAAAGTATTATAAATCTTGGTATTTCCAGATAAGTAGGCAATACTTTTTTTAATTTCTATTTCATTATTTTGATAATTTAATCCATCAAACTCAATTTCTCCTTCTGTTGGCTCTAGGATTCCTGCAATCATTCGTAATAGAGTAGTTTTCCCCGCTCCATTTGGACCTAAAATTCCGATAATTTCTCCTTCTTTTGCTTGGAAGGTAATGCCATTATCCGCATAGAATTCTTCTTTTTGTTTTTTCTTGTTATATCTTATAAATTTCTTTTTCAAGTTCTTTACTGTTAACATATTTTTTCTCCTTCGTTCATAATTATACTATGTCTCTTTCAAAAACACTCGAAAAAATTCTATTTTTCTTGCTTTTTCTTTTCAAAATAGTTATCGATATTTTTTTGGATAGCTTCTTCTTGCTTTTCCTTTTTAGGAACCATAAGAAAGAGTTCTATGATATTACTTGTGATGAAGACTAACCACGTGATTTCTTGACTTGACCGTAAACTATCTTTAACTAACAATAAAGTTAGACTAATACAGATAGTGGTAAATAAAATTAGTTTAGCTAAGTGATGTTGATAGCTGATTCCTTTTTCTTGTAGGGGTTTTCTAATTCCATATTGAATTGCTAAATAGTTAAAGGGAATAAGAACAAGGATTGGTAAACTATAAATACTAGGTATATAGAGAATATAGATAAAGTGGGCAAGTAATAAAATTAAAGGATAACGATATAAAACGGTTATTTTCATATTAAGTCCCATTCCTTTCCGCCTCGCTTGAGGCTCGTCTTCAAGGCACACATAGCCATGAACAATATATTTTTTTCAGGTTATTTTTCCTCGATTAAGTTATTTTCTAATAAGAAGTTTTTCGCAACTTCACTTGGTGTTTTTCTATTTTCATCTACTTGATAGTTTAGATTGCGAATAATTTCATCATTTAAATAATGACTTAATTCTTCTAAAAGAGCTTCTATTTCTGGGAATTCTTGGGTTAAGCGATTATTGGTGACTGGTACTGCTTGATAAGGTAAGAAGAAGTTACGGTCGTCTTCTAAGACAACAAGATCATATTTTTGAATTAAACCATCTGTTGAATAGGCATCAACTACATCGCTTTCTTTGTTGATTAAAGCAACATAACGAGGGGAACCATCTATTGGTATAATATCTTGAAACGATAGATGATAGTGTTTTTCTAATCCTAGCCAACAGTCTTGTCTTTCCATACAGGTAAGAGTTGGAGAAAAGACTAAGTTTGGTGCGACTAGACTTAAATCACTAATAGTCTTTAAGTTGTATTTTTCCGCCGTTTCTTTGGTTACGGTTAAGGTATAAGTATTATTGAAGTTTAAATCATTTAACAAATTTAATTGGTATTTTTCTTTTAATTCTTGTTTTGAAATATCATATACTTCTTGAATATTAGAATTTGGTTCATGCTTTAAAATATTTCCATAAATAGTTCCGGTATAATCAATATAAAGATCGATATCACCAGTTTGTAAAGCGCCAAGTACAATGGATGATGATCCCAAGGATAAGCGTTGATTTACTGTAATGTCACTGTTTTCTTCGATTAAGTATTTTACCATATAAGATAAGATTTCTTGTTCTGTAAAGTCCATGCTTCCGATTGTGATTTCTCGTTCATTTTTCGTAGTATCTATGTGATTAAAGATAATCATTAAGATAATAAGTATAGTCGATAGAAAAAGAATTATTTTTTGAACAATAGTTTTTTTAAAAAAGCTTTTCTTCGCGTTTTGCTTCATACTAGCTGGCGTAACTAAATTCTCGATGAGGGATGCGAGATAATCAATAATGAGGGCTAGTAAACAAGCCGGAATAGCTCCAGCTAAGATTTGGATATTGTTCGTAGAACGAATTCCTGCATATACTAAATAACCTAAACCACCGGCACCGACAAAGGCAGCGAGCGTCATTAATCCTACCGCACTAACACTAGAAATACGAATTCCCGCCATGATCATGGGAAGAGCTTGTGGAATTTGGACTTTGGTTAGTATTTGCCAATTGGTTAAGCCAATTCCTTTAGCAGCTTCTACAATTTGTGGAGAAATATTTTTAATTCCAGTATAAGTATTTTTAACAATAGGGAGTAATGAGTAAAGAACTACCATGACAATAGCGGGTTTACTACCGATTCCTAGAAAGGGGATCACAAACCCTAAAAGTGCCATAGAGGGAATCGCTTGGACGACACTGGTTAATCCTAAGACCGGTTTTCCTAACGGTTTAATGTAACTAATTAGTATACCTAAGGGAATTCCTATTAGTACCGCTAGTCCTACCGATAAAAAAGTTAATTCGATATGTTCGATCAGTAGAGAAATAATCTCACTATGATTGTCGATTAAATAATTCCAAAATTCCATTATTTATCCTCCTCTAAAAATTGTTGACTGAGTGATGTGATTAAACTACTTCTGGTGATTAATCCTTTTAGAATGCCATTTTTATCGACAACCGGCATAGTTGAAAGTTTATTTTCCTCGACTAGTTTTAAAACATCGACAATCGAGTCTTTTGGATGGGTAGTAATCACATCATTTTCGATAAAATCAGCCACTTTTTTTCCATCATAATTAATACCGGTTAACATCTCTGCATATAAAACACCTAATAATTTTTTGTTTTCATCAACTACCATTAAACTATCTACTTTTGACATTTTCATTTTATTTAGACAATAAAAACAAGAAAAGTTAGGTCGACAGGTAACGGGATTAGTGATCATAATATCTTCTACTTTAATTAATTTAGGAGATGTCCAAATTCTTTTATTGCCAACAAATTCTCTTACGAAGTCATTAGCCGGATGTTTTAAAATTTGTTCTGGCGTATCATACTGAACAATTTTTCCGTTATCCATAATCGCTATTTTATCCGATATTTTGATGGCTTCATCCATATCGTGAGTAACGAAGACAATAGTTTTTTTGTATGTCTCTTGAAGTCGTAATAATTCTTCTTGTAAACTACTTCTTGTTATGGGGTCTAAAGCGCTGAATGGTTCATCCATTAGAATAATTTCTGGATTATTTTCAAAAGCTCTAGCGATTCCTATTCTTTGTTGTTGTCCTCCGGATAATTCAGTAGGGTAGCGGTCTAAATATTCTTCTTCTAAGCCTACCATGTTAAGCATTTCTTTTGTTCTTATCTCGATATCTTTTTCTTTTTTCTTTTCTAATCTAGGGATAATTTCGATATTTTGGCGAATCGTCATATGAGAAAATAAACCAGTCTGTTGAATGACGTAACCGATACTACGTCTTAAGGCGATAACATTTTTCTTCTTTATATTGATAGAATCGATTAAGATTTCGCCTTCAGTTGGTTCAATGAGACGATTAATCATTTTTAAGGTGGTAGTTTTACCGCAACCACTTTCTCCAATTAGAGAAGTAATTTTATTTTTTTCAATTACAAAAGAAATATTATCTAATACTTTTGTATTTTTATATTTTTTGGTTACATTTTTAAATTCAATCATGTCTATCTCCTTATCTATTCTTTTTCATTATATCATGTTGATATTTTTTTGACTATTTTATTCTATTTTGAATATATCGCTTTTAAACGTTCATCTGTTTATCCGGATTATTTATTTTTCCAAGACTTATTTAAAAAAAGATGATAGAATAGTACTGAGTCATCAACAAAGTTTTATTTAAATGGTGTGATAGAATAAATATTATTTATTTTCATGTTTTAAATGAAGAAAGGAGAAAAAATGTTAGAATTAATCGATATTTGTTTTACTCGTGATCATAAGGTGATTTTGGATCATGTTAGTTTAAAATTAGAAAGAGAAAAGTTTTATGCGATAACGGGACCAAATGGAAGTGGAAAAAGTACGTTAGCGAAAATTATTATGGGAATAGAAAAACCAGATTCAGGACGTATTTTATTGGATGGTGTCGACATTACGGAAAAAACAATTGATGAAAGAGCGAAGCTTGGTTTTGGGTTTGCTTTTCAACAGCCGGTTTGTTTTAAAGGAATTACGGTTTATGATTTATTGAAAATCGCAATGGGAAAAGAGATCGATAAGAAAGAAGCTTGTTCGATTTTATCTAAAGTTGGTTTATGTGCTTTAAATTATATAGATCGAGAAGTAAATAATTCTCTTTCTGGTGGGGAGTTAAAGCGAATTGAAATTGCGACGGTTTTGGCACGTGAAGCAAAGTTAGCGATTTTTGATGAACCAGAAGCAGGGATTGACTTATGGAGTTTTCGTTCTTTAAATCGGGTTTTTCAACAACTTGGACGTAGTACCTCAGGAATTACGTTAGTGATTTCTCATCAAGAGCGGATTTTAAATATTGCGGATGTGATTATTTTGATGGAAGAAGGGCATATTACTAAAATGGATACACGAGAAAATATGGCATCTTGTATTTTTCAGGAGGCTAAGTGTTGTAGTGGAGGTGAGATGAGTGAATAAGGTAGAGACAAATTTATTGAACGAAGTTTTAAATCACGGTTCGATTGAACAGGCAGATGCTTATAACATTCGTGCAAATGGGCACCTACAAAAAAGAAAAGAAAATCCTTATATTCATATTCGCTCTAAAGAAGATGGTAGTGGAATCGATATTGAGGTATTAGCCGATACGTTATTTGGCATTATTGATATTCCGGTTATCATTACTGAAAGTGGACTTACGGATATTGTCTATAATGATTTTTACATTGGAAAGAATGCAAATGTAACAATCATAGCTGGCTGTGGGATTCATAATCATGCCGAGAAACAATCACAACATAATGGGATTCATCGTTTCTTTTTAGAAGAGAATGCTAAAGTTCGCTATATCGAAAGACACTATGCCGAAGGTAAGGGAGAAGGAAAAAAGGTATTAAATCCTACTACTGAAGTTTCGTTGAAAAAAGGCTCTTATTTGATGATGGATACGATTCAGTTAAAAGGAGTAGATGAATCGGTTCGTATTACGAAAGCTAATGTGGAAGATGGGGCGACTTTAGTGATTAATGAGAAGATTTTAACGAGTAATCACCAAACGGCTACTACGGATTTTCAGGTTGTGTTAGAAGGAGGCAATGCGAGTTGTCATGTAGTTTCTCGCTCTGTTGCTAGGGATGATTCTTATCAGGAGTTTTCCTCTAATATTATTGGAAAAGATTTGTGTTATGGTCATGTCGAATGTGATGCGATTATCCAAGATAACGCAAGGGTAAAAGCAATACCAGAAATCGATGCCAGAAGTGTTGATGCGAATTTGATCCATGAAGCAGCTATCGGTAAAATAGCAGGAAGTCAATTGGTTAAACTGATGTCGCTTGGCTTAAGTGAAAAAGAAGCCGAGAATGCAATTATTTCGGGATTTTTAAAATAAAAAGATTTCTATTTATAGTTGATGGGGAAAAGAAGAATGTTTGTTTCTTCTTTTTTTTGACTTTTTGAATAAAATAAAGTAGGTACAGGTGATTTTAGTGGTGAAGAAGAAAGTTCAGTATATTTGTATAGAAAAAATAAAAGTTAAGAATTCCTCAGAAGATCTTAAGATAGCGTTTAATAAAAAGTTTTATCGCACCATTCAAAAAATTGAATTTTTTTCTCGGGATGCGAAAAAGTCATGATGCGGGTTGCCCTATATTTACGTTTATCTGATGAAGATCGGGATAAATTAACTAAAGAAGAACGCTCAGAAAGTATAAAAAATCAAGAGAAAATGTTGCGAAATTATGCCTATCAACAACAATGGGAAATTGTTGCTATTTATGATGATGAAGATTGGTCAGGTGCGGATATTACTCGCCCTAATTTTAAGAAAATGATCGATGCTTGTCGGATGCGACAAATTGATGTAGTTTTAGTAAAATCACAAGCTAGATTTGCTCGAGACATGGAAATTGTTGAGAAGTATGTTCATAATAAGTTTCATGAATGGAAGGTTCGCTTTGTTTCTTTGATGGAAAAAATTGATAATACTAGAAAAGAGACAAAGAAAATGAGTCAAATTATTGGTCTTACTGATGAATGGTTTTTAGAAGATACTTCTTATAATATTAGACAAACTTTAAAATCAAAGCGAGAAAATGGTGAATACACAGGAAGTTTTGCTCCCTATGGATATCAAAAAGATCCAGAAAATAAGAATCATTTATTGCCAGATTTAACAGTAAAACCTTATATTATTCGTATTTTTCAAGAATATAACTATGGATATGGTATGGGAAAAATTGCTAAAGGACTAAATCAAGATGGGATTCCTAGTCCATTAGAATATAAATTAATGATGGGAAGTCATTTAAAGTTACCTTGCTTAAACTCTTCTATTTTGACTACTTTTTCTTTACCAGGCAGTTACTTATTGCGTATTTATTATTATAATCATACTGGACATGTCATTCGTAACTTGATTACATTAGAGTATTTGACCAATTATGCTCAATTTTATCGTCAAAGCGGTGGTTTAATTACTTTAACTAAGGTGAAAAATGAGAAGATAAAGTTTTATTATTCTTGGCATTCTTTAACAAAGATACATTCTTCTTCTAAGACAGGTTCTTTAGATTTTGATAACCGCCTATTTTGGCAACCTTTAGTTATTGGTGTATCGTTACCAGAAAATGCTACTTGTATTGCTGTTTACACGAAAGAATTAGATCGTATGAATGACATTTTTTATGAATTTACGATTACTCTTTTGAAAAATCATGATCATATTCAGTATAGTTATCATGTTGATTCTCTTTTTCCTTATTCTCAATTAGTTAGTGAGTATCAAATTCAACTAAGGAAACAATATCTTTGGAGTATTACTACTATTCGAAAAATTTTACAAGACGAAGTTTATCTTGGAAACTTGGTTCAATTTAAGACAACAACAGTTAGTTATAAGAATAAAAAGAAAATTTATCACACGGAAAAAGAAAGAATTCGTGTAGAAAATACTCATGATGCAATTATTGATTCTTTATTGTTTCAACAAGTTCAAACTAAATTGAAACAGAAGAAGAAGTGTAGTAAAGATGGTGTGGTTCATCTTTTTGCGGGAAAAGTATTTTGTTCATGCTGTGGACGGGTATTTTATAAGTGTGGTAAGAAAGATACAGAAGGATTTCGGTATTTGTGTTGTAAAGATAAAGTTAATCACTTTCATGATTGTATAAACCAGAAATATATTCATGAGAAAGAATTATATGATGTTGTTCTTAACCAGTTTAATTTATTGTTACGAAAATATTATCAAGTAGATTATCAACTTAGTCTTCATCAATCTTTAGATAATCTTAGTCAAGATTGCCAAAGTGGAAAAGAACTTATTGCTTTACAACAAGAAAAGGCAAAGTTATGTCGGAAACTTGAACAAAAACAAAATACTTTTTCTAACTTATATGAAGATTTTACCAAGACTTATCTTAGCCAGAAAGAATTTTTTTTGCTTCGCGATAAGTATCGATTAGATCAAGAATACTTAAATAAACAACTTCAGTTGTTAGAAGAAAAAATACAGCTACTTTCTAAAAAACAAAAAGCTGTCCAAGTACATTCAGTATCTGAGAAATATACTCAGTTAGCCAGTTTAAATAGGGAAATTGTTCAAGATTTTGTGGAAAAGATTGTAATCGGTTGTTATGATCCTATTACCAATACTAGAAAGATTGAAATTACATGGGATTTTGATTGAAGTTAGGAAAAGAAATAGGGAAAAATGTCGTTTTTTATTTTTGCTTGGTAAAAAAATTAGATTCAGACAATAGTGGTTTTCTTATAGCGGGTATGCTATACTAGAACTGTGATAGTCAAGGAGTTGAAAGTAATGCATTAGGACTTTACAAGCGGAAAAAAATACTAAGAAGATCCAAAAAAATTAAAATAAGTAGAAAAATGGGAGTAGAAAATGAAAAAAATAAAAATGGATAGAAAAATGAAAATTATTGTTATAACTAGTGTGATAGTAATTGTATTACTTGCTAGTTTTGTTTGTATACTTTTTATGAATAAAAATCGTTATCATGATGTAAATGTATATTTATTCTCAGGTGAAACCTGTCCAGTTTGTCAAAGAGCTAGGACTTATATTGAGGAATTAAATGAAGATTTGGATGGTAAAATCAATTTAATTGAATACGAGGTATGGAACAATGAAGAAAACCAAACAAATATGCAGAAAGTAGCAGAAGAGTTTGGAGATACTTTATCAGGAGTACCTTATATCATTGTTGGTGAAGAATCATTTAATGCTTTTTCCGATGTTATTGGCTTGCGGATTAAAGATGCGATTGAAACAGAGATAAAGAAGGAGAATCCACAAGATTTAGTTGCGCCAATAATTAGTGAAGAGTAATTTGCCGATAGGGTAACTACTATATTCTTTTACAAGATGTCTAGTTTCTATAATGGAGTTAGTTTCTTTTAATTTTGATTTAGTTCTTCATCGTAGACTCACATCTGATGTATCCTTCATGGTAAAACAATTGGGACTGATTAAAGAAAGTAAGATAATTAGGGTAATATAAATAGCTTTTCTTTTAAGAATCCGATACAAATCGGCTTTAATCATATTTAAGATGATGACCCCCACCGCACCTAGTTCAAATAGGGTTACTGTCATATTGACATCACTAATGGCACTGACGATAATCACAGGAATATCTCGATATTGTTTTAAAGCACGAATTAATTCTTTTTCACTTGTTTGGGGTAACATTAAGTCAAGCAAAATTAAATCTACTTTACTGTTTATCTTTTTTAGGCTTCATCTGGTAAGCAGATAGGGGAGGTAGTTATTTAATTTTAGTAAATCACAATTTATATCATCTTCGATAACGAGTATTGTTTTCAACTTGTTTCCTTACTTTATATATGGAAGATTATAGTCTAAATTTCCCAATGGGTATTTTTTGGTGTTGTTCTTGATTTTTAATCATTACGCGATTGGTAAAACATTGCTTGATGATTTCTTTTGTGTTTATGGATTCTAAGTCTAATGTTTGGTTATCAATTAATCCACTAAAGTAGGATAAACCATCCTGATAACCATCCCGATACCAACTATCTTCTAAAAAGTTTAATTCTTGTCCTTCTTTTTGATTTAAGGTAATTATTTTTCCTAGTTTGTAAGCAATTAATATTTCGTATTCTCCATCTAAAAATCCACTTTTATATTGGATAAACTCATTGGTTATTATTTCTTTCATTATTTTTCCCTTTCTTTATACAGTTGTTTTTAAAGTAGAATTCTTTTGTTGAGTAAGAATCTTTTTAGCATAAGAACACTCGGCTATTAGTTCTTTGTTTTCTTTTTGTGCTTCTTTAATCACGGCATTGACTAATTTTTGCGCAATTTTTTGTCCTTGATAAAAAGAATCTACTTCGGTATGAATAATATTCCAAATCCCTTTTTCTGTTTCTATGAATTGACATACCCCAATTAAAGTATGATCAAAGTAAGCAGCTGCTTGATTATGTTCTTTTTCAAAGTTAATTTCGATTTCCATAATTTTTCTCCTTTGTTTTTAATTGTACCATATTGAAAAGAAAAGTGGTAAAGAAAAGAGAGTAGCTTAACTATTCTCTTTAAGATTTATTCAGATTTATTTTTTTAGATTTAACCTGTTTTTTATGTTTTTCTCCTGCAAGAAATAAAGCTAGGTTCGCATTATCCCTAGCTAATTTACATATTTTTCTACCCATTCAAATTCTTCTTTTGAAGCGTCGTAAATTCCATTATAGGACTGTTCTATATAGTAATTTTTCTCTTTACTATAAATATACATGGAAGTAGAATTTCCATCTTGATCACTAAAGGTAACAATGTATAATCTATCGGGATATTCTGGATTTAGAGTTGTACTTTCTTTATTAGTTGTTTTATGGTTGAAAATATGGTAAAGTTCTTCGATGACCTTTTGATCGTGATATTCTGTGACGTTATCTTCTAGTGTTAAGTCATCGATTTTAACTGTTGTGATATCTTCTAAATTTAAAATGTTTATTTTATAAGGTTTTTCTCGATTTATGTAAGCCAAAACTATGACTATTCCAATTGCCAAAATTAGTAACCCACTTAAAATGAACCATTTTTTGTTTGTATTTTTCATTTTATCTCCTTATCGTTTATTTGGTTATTCTTTACAGACATCAATCCATTTTTTATAGTTAGATGCTTTCTCTAATTCTTCTAAAGTTAATTTTACCGCACTATTTGAAGTTCCAGCTGCTGGATAGAGAATATCTAGTGGTTTTAAAGAGCTATCTAAATAGACATCTACATTTTCATTTACCCCAAATGGGCAGACTCCACCAACCGCATGACCAATTAAAGCTTCAACTTGGTCAAAGGGGATCATTTTGGCTTTGGTATTGAATTCTGTTTTAAATTTGTGATTATCGATTTTGCTATTACCAGCAGCGGCAATTAAAATTGGTTGTTCTCCTATCATAAAAGACAATGTTTTTACGATATTTTTTTCTTCACAACCAATCGCATTTGCCGCATCAAGTACAGTAGCTGATGAGGTATCAAATTCTTTGATCCTATCTTCTAATCCATATTTTTTTAAATGCTCTTTTGCTTTTTGTAGTGACATAATTTCCTCCTTTTGTTTTATTGTACAATAAAATGTTTCAAATTCCTAGGTGGTTTATTTACTTTTATTGGTGCGTTTTTTCTTTCCGCACATAGATATAACTATTGATGAAAATAGTAATGAGAAGTTATTTTTCTAATGATAATTGGTAACTATTATCGATTAATTTAAATAGTTCTTTATTATCGATACCCTCATCTAGCTTGATAGTTATCCAACTACTTTTGTTCATGTGATAGCCGGCAAATATGTTTTGATTATTGATGATTTCTTTGTTTTTATTTTTGGGGTATTTTAAATCTATAATTTCGATGATTTGGTTAGAATCTATTCCTAATTTATTTTCTGGTAATACCAATAAAATACCGTACCATTTATGATTAGTCTTATTTCGCCATATGGCATTATTAGGAGATTTTTCCCATAGATATTCTAAGTCATCATTATATTTTTCTTTTATATATTTTATAATTTCTTGCGTCTGTTTACTTTTAAAGATATTTGGTGTTGTACACTTTGTAATAATATCTTTTAAAATATTTTCATATTCTTCTTTTATTTTTCCACTAAAGTCACCATTAGCCTGTTGAATATCGATAAGTACGTATTCTTCATCTGTAGCTAGATCGATTATTTTAGAACTTTGCTTGGTTTTGGTAATGTCAATTTGTACTTTAAAATGATTATCCCTAATTTTTTGCTCAAAGATATAGTGATTATTTTTTAAGGTAAAGCCATATTCAAGCAGTTTGTTATATTCAATATTTTTATGTTCAAATTCTTTATTAAGATTTCTCATATTTTGCTCCTTTATTGATTTTGTTTTGATAAACATCTGATGATTTGAACTAGACCAACGATGATAAATAAGATAGGAATTATTATCCATATTCCAAAAGAGTTAATGGCTTCTAATAGGGAAGTGGTTGTTCCATTTTGTAATAGGATAATGCCGATTCCAATTAGGAAAAAGCAAAAACCAAGATAAAGTCCCATGATATTGATTTTTATTTTATCGAATACCCCTTTAGTGTATAAGCCACCAAGGATAAAGGCAATTGAACTAAGAGTAAAGAAAATACCAAAGTAGATTAGAAAATTGGAATTATTGGTTCCTACTAAAATAGATTTACTTGGATTATTCGAATCATATTTTACTTTTCGTATACTGTTTTCATCAGGAATATTGTTTGTGCCATAATTGGTAGAAACTGTATAATTTTTTCCTTTAACTTCATAAGTATAGATTAATTCATAGGTTGTATACATAGTAAAAGAAAAAAGAAGAAATATTTTGCTATCTGTTTCATGATTTTACATCCTTTCTATGATTAGTCATATTTATTCATCTTTAAAACCTTTAACAATGATAGGCTTTAATAATTCGATAACGATAAAGGATAAAAGATTTACTCCAATTACAAATAGTAATTGTGAGATGCTAATTATTGTTAATCCAAAGAGTTTACCAAGTGGAGTAAAGAAAACCACTAGTTGAACGATAAGTAAGATTAGTATTCCAATATTTAAATAGCGATTACTAAATAGTCCTCTTTTATGGATTTGTTCTTTTAAAGAGCGACAATTATAGGCAAAGATAAATTCATTGATGACGATACTAAGTAAGGCTAAAGTTTGGGCAATAGCGGTACCTAAATTTTGGAAATAGTAATAAACAAATAAACTGATTGCCGTTTCTAAAATGACAGAAATAATCAAAAAGGCACTAAAATACTTAGTAAAGATTTTTTTGTTTAGTCCATTTGGTTTTCTTTTCATAATGTTTTTAGAAGCCCCTTCAAAGGCTAGAGTAATAGAGGGAATAGTATCAGCTACTAAGTCGATATATAAGACATGAATAGCTGAAATAATGGTGTTACCTGTTAGCATGCCAAAAAGAATGATACAAATTTCGGTAAAATTACTGGATAAATTGTAAAGTATATTGGTAATCACATTATCGTAGATTCTTCTTCCTTCAGATACGGCAGTAGTAATAGTATCGAAACTGTCATCTAACAGAATAATATCGGATACATCTTTGGTTACATCAGTCCCATTTTTTCCCATTCCAATTCCGATATTTGCTAGTTTAATGGCTGGAGCGTCATTGACTCCATCTCCAGTCATCGCGACAACCTTACCACTTTTTTGTAATGCTTTTACGATTTGTAGTTTATTTTCTGGACTTACTCTAGCAAATACGGAATATTTTTGGATATATTTTGGTAATTCGTTTTCCTTTTTTTCGTTTAATTCCGATGCATTAATACATTCACTTTCCTCTTGACAGATACCCACTTCTTTTGCGATTGCCGTTGCGGTAGCTAGATTATCGCCAGTTAACATGATGATACGGATATTGGCACTTTGACAACTTGCGATTGCCTCTTTGATATTTTTTCGAACGGGATCTTTTAAACCAATTAAACCGACTAAGATTAAATCTTTTTCTTCTTGAAGGTATTCTTCTTCATTTGTGATATTCTTTTTTATTTCTTTATAGGCAAAAGCCAAAACTTTTAAAGCACCTTGGGATAATTTTGCTTCTATCTCTTGGTAGTTTTTACTTTCTTCGATAGATAGATCGACGATTTTACCATTCTGATATACTTTGGTTGTTCTTTTTAAGATCGATTCTAAACTACCTTTTGTATAGAGAATCTTTTTTTCTTCTTTCTGATAGATCGTACTCATCATTTTTCGATCAGAATCAAAGGGAAGTTCAATAATTTTTTGATAGTTTTTAACTTTTATGTTGTTTTCTTTTAAACATTCTTTTAACGCAACGTCTACCGCATCTCCACTATAGTTACCGTTTTCATCTAATACGGCGGTATTACAGTAATGGATAATTTCCGAGAAGAGGGGGTGGTTTTCTAATTGTTTTATTTCTAATTCATCATTATTGATAACTACTTTTTCTACTTGCATTTTGTTTTCGGTTAAAGTTCCGGTTTTATCTGTACAAATAACTTCTGTTGCGCCTAAGGTTTCAATCGCTGCTAGATTTCTAACAATAGATTTTTTCTTAGCCATTTGACTAACTCCAATGGATAGGGTAGCGGTAATTGCGATAGGTAAGCATTCTGGAACACTCGCAACAATCATCGAAATTGATAACATAATTAGGCTTAGCAAATCATAGTCATTCATGATTCCATATACTAATACGAAGGTGATTAAGATACAAGCTACTATAGTAATAAATCTGCTTATTTTTTGTACTTTCTTTTGAAGGGGAGTTACCGGTTCTTCTTTTGTATCCATGACAGCAGCTATTTTTCCTAATTCAGTATCCATTCCAATCGCTGTAACGATAGCTTCTATTTTTCCACTTACAAGAACAGTTCCAGAATAAATCATATTTTTTCTTTCTGATATGGGAACTTTTTCTGTAATTGTTTCTTCACTTTTTTCTACATTTAAACTTTCCCCAGTTAAAATAGATTCATCGACTTTGGCAAAGTAACTTTCTATTACTCTCGCATCAGCTGGTATCTTATCTCCGGCTTCTAGAATAAGGTAATCCCCAACAACCAAATTTTTAGCATTAACTTCTTTAAATTTACCATTTCTTTTTACAGTAATATAATTAGCTGAGTATTTCTTTAGTTTTCCAATCGCATCTTCTGCTTTAGACTCTTGTAAAAATCCCATGATACAATTGATGAGGGTAGTTCCTAGTATTACAATTGGTTCTAGAAAATCACTTTTACTCATAATCGAATATATTAAGGATAATATTCCAACAAGTAAAAGTAGAATAATCATGATATTTTTAAATTGATCGAAAAAGATTTGAACTTTGGTTTTCTTGTTTTTTTCTATTAGTTCGTTTTTCCCTATTGTTCGTTGTAGTGCTTTTATTTTTTTTGTTGTTAATCCATTTTTACTAGTATCTAATTCTTGATAGAGTTCTTCTATTGTTTTTTGATAAGTTTCTTTCATCATTATCACCCCAAGTCTTTCTATTTATTTAAGTATATCATAGAAAGAGAAAGTAGATGGGAAAAGATTAGGGAATTATTTTCTTTCTTAGGTGTAACAGTTCAGACCTTAAATAAAAAATTATGCACAATTGAATAAAATAGGTATTGAAAAATAAGGGTTTTATGGACTCTTGTTTTTACTTTATCCACAGATTTAAGAAATCGCTTCAAAACTATTGATTTATAAATGATT
>CASFOW010000057.1 GCA_949296705.1 uncultured bacterium | reverse complement strand
TATAATTCTTTGTATGAGTAGTATCTTCATATAGTTCATAGTTTACAACAAAGTTTCCACTAAATCCCTTACAATATAGAGGAATACCTCCTTCTGCTTCGTGAACAATTTTTCCCTTCTTATCTTTACAAGTTAAATAGGCTTGATATTCATTTCCTTTACCACTTGTATTATCGATAATAATGTTTCCTGTACAGTTGATATCTTCTTCTTCAATTAATCCTTCATTTAGAAGTGTATCATAAGGCACATTAAAACAATCACTACTCATATTAGTCATTTCTCCTCGATAGTTCTTTACATATAACTTACTGGCTTCATAGGCTAACTTTTCTAATGACTGGTATTTCTTCTCACTATTTCCATAGGTTAAATTTCTAACCGCAGGTAAAGCTATTGCCATCAATACTCCTATTAAAATAATGACAACTAATAATTCAATTAATGTAAAACCCTTTTTGATATATTTCTTTTTTCATCTTTACGACTCCTTCTATTCTTCTTATACCACAAGTATACCCCTCTCTTAGTAATTTTAGCAAGAAAAAAATTCAAAGATAAAGATTAAAAAATTTTTTTACCTTAAACTTAAAAATAAAAGTATAAGAATAATATATTTTTGGATTTTCTATTAAAAGTCGTTGAACTTTTCTTTAATCTATATTATATTAGTAATATGTTCATATAGCTCAGTAGGATAGAGCGTTTCCCTCCGAAGGAAAAGGTCGTGGGTTCGATTCCCGCTATGAACACCATTAGGGAAATTAGTCGAACTAATCGACTTCTATATATGAAAGGTTAATTTCGGTTAACCTTTTTATATGTTTAAAAAAAGTATTCAATTAGAACAAAATGAAAATAATTTTTCATCTCCCAGTCGTTACCTCCTGGGCTTCCTGCTTCATCAATAGCGTTACCTCTAATCATCTAGAGACTTAACTCATGATGAGTCGCTGCCGTAGACTTCATTCTTACTTTTTTATACTTTTCCACCCTTATATGTTTTAACTTTTTACAAAGCAAATTCCTAGTATATGAAAATAAAAATATCACAAACAATTTTTATAAGATAATTTGGACTTATACTATATAGCAATAACAAGGAAAAACAGTAAAAAACAAATGATAAAGATATAGTATTTAAAAAAGATAGAAATAATCCGTAGTTTGCTTATCGGAACTAACTATCACAAAAGAAATATCAAAAGTATTAAAAATACTAATTATGTTTATATTTGAAAATTACTTTCTTCTTTTTCCAATTATATAATCTGAAAAATTAACAACTTCAGCGACTGGCAATTTGGATAGTATGTCTTGTTGTAAATTTGCTATTTCTTGTTTTTTGGTTCCTTGCTTTTCTAAATAATTCAAATTTTTAACAAAATCATATATACTTATTTTTTTATTTTTATCTAAAAGTGATTTTGCAAAAACAAATCTACTAAATTGAGACATTAAGTCATAAAAATCTTTCTCTATTCCTTTTTGTTCAAAAAAATTATATGTAATATCAAAAAACAAATCCCATTGACTATCAGAAATTTCTAATGGTGGTAAATTGTATACAGCACTATAAGCATCCATTTCTCTTACTATTTGTATCATAGTTTCCTCTTTATCTAGATAATTAACATCATTGCCAACAATCTTTAAGTTTGAACTATTTTTAGTTACTTGGTTTTGTTTCAGTCTTTCTAATGCTTCTCTATATTTTCTTTCTTCTTCCATCTCGGCATAAGTTTCTTCTTTTTTTACTACAGACTTATTTTTTTCACTATAGAAATCTTCTCTTTTTACTTTCCCAATACCTTCTTGTAATATTTGATCTACATCCTTTTCTTGTTCAAGATAAGTGACACTAGAATTAGCCTTATAATTATTTGAATTTAGTTTTTTTATATCTTTAATCAAATTTTTCGATAAAATCACAGCACCACCAATGCCAGTTATACTTGCTCCAATCATTAATAAAGCTGGATTCTTAAAAATTAGAAATCCAATAAATGATAACATTAACGGACCGATACCTAAAGTAACTTTTTTTAAACGATTTCTTAAATCTTTTTTCATAGCGCCATCAAAATCATTTATAAATTTCTCCATTTGAACCAATTGAATTTCAGAATCTAAAGTTTTGATTTCTCTTTCTTCTCTTTTTTTACTCAATATAATCACCCACTAAATAATAACTAATTTTTATAATAAATTTTACCAAATTTCTGACGAAAAGTCTTTAGTTCGTACAAAAATATTGCGAAATAAAAAGTGTTAGATTATTATATATTCCGACCAAAGAAAGATAATAAATCTAACACAATTACTATTATACACAAAATAAAAAATAATTAAAGATTTATTTTCTCTCTTTGGACAAAGGAAGGGAGATTTTTTTATGAAAAACACAAAAAAGAATAAGAATAAATGGGGTGAAAAAGTGAGATATACATTAGAATTGGGAGGCAAAAGTACAGGAACATTTATCAATTATAAATCTCATATTACTAGATTTTTAAATTATTATGAAAAAAAATATTGTTTATTGACAATACTAACTTTTTATATTATAGTTAGCACGTAATATAGATAATAATCGAGGTGCGAAATATGATTAAAATATTAAAAAATACAGTTTCTGATGAACAAATGAAACTTTGTTCTTGTGAACAATTAGAAAAAGATACTTGGATTAATTTGATTCACCCCACTAATGAAGAAATAAAAAAAGTAGCTAGTGAGGTAGGTATCGACTCTCATATGATTTCTCAAGTATTAGTAGAAAAAGAATTACCAAGAATTAAAAGAAACGATAACGCTGTATTAGTGGTTATCGATATTCCTTATACTAAAGATAAAAGTGTAAAGAATAAATATGTAACTTATCCCTTAGGAATTATTCTATCTGATAATTCTTATATCGTGACAGTATCCTTAGTGGAACATGAATTTTTAAAGAAAATTGAAGAAGAAGAAAATACAGAGTTTTTTACTGATCGAAAAGTTAGATTCTTAATTCAGATGTTATTAAAGTCGGCTGAGGTGTATCTAGCGACATTAAATCTTATCGACGAAGACATCCAAAAGGTAGAAAAAAGTACTTATTATTCAACCAATAATAAACAACTACTTAATTTTCTAAACATCCAAAAAACACTTGTATATTTTATAACTTCTCTACAAGCGAATAGTAGTGTATTAGAAAAATTGCATAAAGAGGATATTTTACCGATTAGTAAAGAAAATAAATCATTATTAGAAGATGCCATCATTGAAAATAAACAATGTATAGAAACAAGTGCTGTTTACCGAGAAATTTTATCTTCGACAATCGATACTTATGGAACGATTATTTCTAATAATCTAAATGTAATTATGAAATTTCTAGCTGGTATCACGATCGTTTTTTCTATTCCTACCATGATTGCTTCTTTCTTAGGTATGAATGTACCATTAGGTATTATTGGTAAGAGTGAATTATCTTTCTTCTTAATCTGTATTGTCTCTTTAATTATTTCTATTTTACTTGCTAGGTGGTTAAAGAAGAAAAATATGTTATAGAAAAAAATATGTATATATAAGAAGTTTTATTTTTCTAAATCTTCTTTTTTGATGATAAAAATATTCTTTTCTTGATAAAAGGCATAGAAGATATCTTCGATATTTACTTTTTCTTCGGTTAAAGTTCTCTGTAACCATTTTTCGGTTTTTTGAATTTGTCTAAGAGTATCCTCTTGAATTTTGCCATCTAAAATAAGAGGTAAAGGATAATCTCCAAAGCGATTATCTTTTTTCTTAAATACACTTAGTTTACCACTTGTTTCTAAAATGGCATAATCGACTTCTTCAATACTTTTGATATGTTGTTCTCTAAGCTGAGTTAATAAGTCATCGATATTGTAACGTTGTCTTACCATTTCTTTAAAATTAATTTTTCCCCGATTAATCATCACCGAAGGAGTTCCATCAAAAGCATCTCTCACTTTTTGATTTTTTAATGAGTAGTAAGCCATTCCCATTTGAATTAGAACTAAAACAACGATAGGAATAATCGATAAAAAAATACTCTCAGTTCGATTATCAATCGAAATAGCCGCTAGTTCTGCTATTAGGATAGAGACAATTAGATCAACAATACCTAACTGCCCTACTTCTCTTTTTCCCATAAAGCGATACAAAACAGTAATAATGATATAAAAAAGAATTGTTCTTTCTAAGACAATGAGATAATCCATATTAAGATTCATTCCTTTCCCTAAGTTCAAGGTATAAATAGCCGTGAACAAGATAATTATTTTTCAGATTAATCACTTATTTTTATTATGATGATTGTCATATTTTTTTATACAGTATCATAATTTTAATTAGGTGAAAAATATGGCATTGATCAAATATCTTAAAGCTCTTCTTTTTATATTGATTCCCCTATTACTCTTTAATCTTATCCTTTCTTTATTATATTATTTCAATGTAATTCCAACCAATGTAATTAATTATTTAAAACTAGTTATTGTCTGTTTATCGATGTTAGTTGGAGGAATATATATTGGCACGAAAGCAACAAAGAAAGGATGGCTAGAGGGAATAAAGGTTAGTTTAGAAATTATTGTTCTTTTCTTTCTACTTAGTTATTTAGGCTTTGATTACGGAATTTCTTTTAAAACTATTGTTTATTATCTTATCTTACTAGCTTCTACTACTTTAGGTAGTATGATTGGAATCAGTAGAACGAGCCAAAATTAAAATGTGAACTAGTCACATTTAGTCACATTTTTTTATTTTTGATTCGATTTAGCGGAAAAATAGTCTTGGTAAAATTCCTCTTTAAATTTAAGAAGTCTATCTTCTTTAATCGCTTGGCGTAGGTTTTCAGTCAACCGAATTAAAAAACGAATATTGTGAATAGAAAGAAGTCTTCCTCCTAATGTTTCATTTGCTTTGATTAAATGACGAATGTAAGCCTTAGTATAATTTTGACAAGCATAACAATCACAATCTTCTTCTATAGGAGAAAAATCTTCAGTATACTTAGCATTCTTTAGATTAATCCGTCCATATTTCGTAAATGCATGTCCATGACGGGCAATTCTAGTCGGAAGCACACAGTCAAACATATCGATTCCTCGAATGACCCCTTCGATAATATCGACTGGTTCTCCTACTCCCATTAGATAACGTGGTTTATCCTTTGGTAAGTGGGGAATAGAATAATCGATTGCCGCATACATATCTTCTTTAGATTCCCCATCATTAGCTACTCCACCAATACTGTAACCATCAAAACCGATTTTTACGGTTTCTTTAGCAGAATATTCTCGTAAATCTTGGTAGGCTCCTCCTTGGACAATTCCAAATAGTGATTGCCGAGGGTTATGATGAACTTTCTTGCCCCGTACAGCCCAACGTAAAGTACGCTCGATACTATTTTTCATATAGTCATAACTTGCGCTAGCTGGTGGGCACTCATCGAAACTCATAGCGATATCACTATCTAATTTATTTTGAATCTCAATACTTTTTTCTGGTGTTAGAAATAAACTACTTCCATCTAAATGACTTTTAAATTTTACTCCTTCTTCGCTAATATTTTTAGGACTAGCTAATGAGAATACTTGAAAGCCTCCACTATCAGTCAAAATAGGGCCATTATAGTTCATAAAACGGTGAAGTCCTCCTGCTTTTTCGACTAAATCCGCACCGGGTCTTAACCATAAATGGTAGGTGTTGGCTAAGATTACCCCTGTATGCATTGCATATAGTTCTTCTGGTGTTAAGGTTTTTACGGTTGCCTGGGTTCCAACGGGCATAAACATTGGAGTTTCGACGATGCCATAATTTGTCTCTATCGTACCAAGTCTTGCTTTTGTATCTTTTTCTTCGTGATATAAGGTATATTTTATTTTCATTTAATTAAGCCCCCTGTTTCTATTTTTGCTTATTTAAAAGTCTTTCTTTATGAAAACTTACTTCTTGATAGAGAAAATCGACCCCATCATTAGATGGTTTATTATTAATCATTGCCTCGATTGTCAAATTTCTTAAATTGTTATTGCTTCTATACGATAAAGGTTCACTTGATTGGACCAAAGTATTGAAAAAAGATGGATGCGAATGATACTTTTCTCTAAATAATGGTTCCTTTTTCTCTAAAAATTCAATTTGTTTCATTGAAAGTTGTTCTGGCAAATACCAAACTCCAAAATATTTTCCCTCTACAGGAACTCCAGAATTAAAGAAAGCAGCAAAACCTTTTTTACTTAAGTAATTTCCCAAATCATCGTGAGAGCCACCATTAGGGCAATCAATTAAGCCAATACTTTCACAAAATTCTCGACATTCTTCGCGATGATCACCGTTTATAGATGTTTTTGGAAACAATTGGGCTTTACCATCTAGGAGTCCTTTATCCATGTATTGTCCATTAGGAATAATCCAAAGTAATTTTTGTTCGTCATTCATATTTATTTTCATCCTTTCTTCTAGTAATCATTGTTGATTATTTTATAGTAAACTAATAACGATTATCTAGATTTAGAAAATGAGGTTATCTGATTATATAAATTTGTTAGAATATGCGTTTCCTTATTTGTATAAGCAGATATTTTCATTTGAAGATTACTATCTAAATCAAAAGGATAACTTATGATTTCTATATTAGGAAAATGATAGCTTAATCTTCGTAAGGTTCTGATTAATTTTTCTGTTTGATTACAAATATCTCTAGTTAATTGGGCTAGTTCTTCTTCTTTAATTTGTTCTAAGCGTTCTTCTTTATAAAGAAACCGAAATAGAGAAACAGTTTCATTTATAGCTTGTTCTTTGGCTAAATAACGAAGAGGTAAGAAGCTAGGGATAACTAGTTTCGTAATTTTGTTACGTTCTAAATGTTTTAAAAACATGGTTAAGCTATATAGTGCACTAACAGATATATCGGAAATATTCTCAGGATAATAATCCGACTTTTTCTCTTTGTATGCTTGATACTCAAAAGAATCTTGAACATGGTCGTTTGCTTTATATAAATAGCGGTCCACCTTTTTAAAGAACGGTGTCTTATTTTCATTGTGAGGACGTTTTTGTCCCTTTATACTATATAGGTAAGCTATTCCTTCTGATATACCATAACTAATCTGTGGTAAGGGATAACTCTCCTCGTTGCCATTTTGATTATATCCAATCACCTTACTATCTAAGTAGTACGGAGTTTCTAAAGAGGCAAATTGTCTTTTTATTTCTGATACAATACTTAGTCCTTGAGTTATATCTAGTTGTGCTTGTAAGGGGTTGAGATTATCTTCTTTCATAAAAAATTGAATTCTTCTACTTAGAAAAACTTGAGGATTCAAAAAATCTTCACTAGTTGCATTTTTCCAAGTTAACAAAAGTAAATATTTTATTTGATTTCGAATACTTTCTCCACAACACAAAACCAAATAGTTTCGTAGATTCTCTTCTTCATTTAGAAATTGAATCTGACATTTGATGTATTCTACTAACATGAGGTCAAAGTTTTCTTTATCTCTAATAATTAAAACTGGTGCTTCAAAGGATAAGTCTTCATTTCTTGCGTCATTGAAGAAGAAACTGGCTTCTTCTTTTTCATCAGTAACGATTGAAAAAGGAAAATAATAAAGATTGTCATGTATTTTTACTTTTCCCTTTTTAGTATTTAAATCAGGGATAATTTCGTTATAAAATATATCTAAAATTAAATCATCCATATTAGCTTCTCCTTTTTTCTCGTGTTTTAAAGATTCTTTATTTGATTAACATACTGTCTCCAAAAGAGAAGAAACGGTATTTTTCTTTGATCGCTTCTTGATAAGCGTTTAATACATTTTCTCTTCCTGCCAAGGCACTCACTAACATAATTAGGGTGGACTTAGGCAGATGAAAATTGGTAATTAAACAGTCGATAGCTTGAAAAGTGTAGCCTGGATAAATAAAGATATCTGTAGTTCCATAACATTCTTGAAATTGCTGGTATTTAT
The DNA here is from genome assembly GCA_949296705.1 of uncultured bacterium. Classification (GTDB taxonomy): domain Bacteria; phylum Bacillota_I; class Bacilli_A; order RF39; family UBA660; genus Alloscybalousia. The sequence continues at coordinate 19,634 of CASFOW010000057.1, read as the reverse complement.
TCATAATCGTCTCTAAAGTCCTAACACTAGTTGTTCCTACAGCGATAATCTTTTTTCCTTCTTTTTTGGTCTTATTTAAAATATCTGCTGTTTCTTTGCTCATTTCATAATATTCCGTATGCATTTTGTGTTCCTCGATATTTTCTACTTGAACTGGTCTAAAAGTGCCTAATCCAACGTGAAGAGTTACATAGGCAATGTTAACTTTTTTCTCTTTGATTTTCTTTAAGAGTTCTTCTGTAAAATGTAGTCCTGCAGTTGGGGCAGCAGCACTTCCCAAGTTTTTGGCGTATACAGTATTGTAACGAGACTGATCGGCAAGTTGTTCATGGATATAAGGGGGTAATGGCATTGTGCCTAACTCGTCTAAAATTTCTAGTAAAATCCCGTCATAGATTAGATGGTAACAACGAATCCCCTCTTCTTTTTCTTCGACACATTCTGCTTTTAGTTTTCCATCTCCAAAAGAAATGATTGTTCCTTTATGTACACGTTTAGCTGGTTTAGTCAAACACTCCCATGTATCGTTTTGAATATCTTTTAATAGTAATACTTCAATTACTGCGTTAGTTTCTTCTTTGATTCCAATCAATCTAGCTGGTAACACTTTCGTATCATTTAAAACTAAGGTGTCTCCTTCTTCCATGTAGGAGATAACTTCTGGAAACTGATGATGTTCTACTTCACCAGTCTTTTTGTCTAATACTAATAGTCTTGAGCCATCTCTTTTTTCAAGTGGTGTCTGGGCGATTAACTCATCTGGTAAATTATAGTCAAAATCTTCTAGTTGCATAACTATCCTCTTTTCTATTTTCTCATGATATCTAATAATTCATAGTAATCTTTTTGATAGATCTCGTTAGCTAGTTTGTCAAGAAACTCTTCTTTATGAGTTTTAGTAATTCTTTTTGTTTTATACATACGATAAATATACTCTAAAATCTCTGTTCTTACGTCGACTTCTAAGGTCTTAAATCTCGCTGTATGTATCGCTTTAGGATGACCAACAACTGGTAGCATTTTACTCATTTCTTTAATCGTTTTATCTTTGAAATAATCAGCTAGCATAAATATTGGTCCATCTTCCAATAATTTTATATTTACTTTACCATTTTCTATTAAACTAGCTAGAGTTATGATGTAGACATATCTTTCACTTGGTGTAATCATTAATTCATCAACGTAATCAATAAAGGTTAAAATCTTTTGTTGTTCATCTTCTTCTTCGATTAATAAGACAGGTAAACAATTCCATTTTTTTATGTTATCGTGTTCTTTTAAAATCGTAAAATCACTATTTACGGCTTCATTAATATGATCGACAATTTTTTCTAGTGACATTCCACTAAATATTTTTTCAAGTTTTACATCTCTCATCCTCTTTATTCTCCTTTTATTAATTAAATATCGTATTTTGATACTCTATTTTTAAATGTTCATAAGCTAAATGGGTAGCTACTCTTCCACGGGGAGTTCGTTTTAGGAAACCTTGTTGTAATAAATAAGGTTCACACACGTCTTCTAAGGTAGCCACTTCTTCTCCAATCGCACTCGCTACTGATTCAATACCTACTGGACCGCCGCGAAATTTCTGAATGATGGCTAACAAGAATTGATGATCGGTTTCATCTAATCCTTTATCATCAATTTTTAAACGTTCAAGTGCTTTTTTGGTAATTGCCAAATCGATAACACCATTTCCCTCAACTAAAGCAAAATCGCGTACGCGTTTAAATAGACGATTAGCAATTCTAGGGGTACCCCGGCTTCTACTAGCAAGTTCTAAAGCAGCTTGCTCTTCTATAGGAACTCCTAAAACACGGGAAGTTCTTTTTACGATAGCCATTAATTCTTCAGTAGTATAATATTGCAACTTTTCGATGATTCCAAACCGATCTCGTAAAGGAGAAGTTAAATCTCCCGCTCTAGTTGTAGCCCCAACCAAAGTAAATGGTGGTAAATTGATACGAATACTCCTAGTGTTTCCTTCGCCACCAATCATAATCTCTAGCATAAAATCTTCCATAGCAGGATAGAGAATTTCTTCGATAAATGAAGGCATACGATGAATTTCATCAATAAATAATACATCATTCGGTTCTAAGGTAGATAAAATAGCTGCTAAATCCCCTGATTTTTCAATACTTGGGCCACTCGCTGTTTTGATATTTACTCCAAGCTCGTTAGCTATAATATTAGCGAGGGTTGTTTTCCCTAGACCCGGAGGTCCATATAAGAGTACATGATCAAGTGGTTCTTCTCTCATTTTAGCCGCTTCAATATATACTTTAATATTTTGCTTAACGTCTTCTTGACCGATATATTCGTTTAAATGATCCGGACGAATATTGGTATCGGCATCTTCTTCATCTAATACTTCTCCTGAGAGAATTTTATCATCCATAATAATACCCCTTTCCTTATTATTTCAATAATAGTTTCAATGCTTCTTTCACTTGATCTTCTAAAGATAATTCGCCATCTATTTTCACTACAACACTTTTTACTTCTTTTTCTTTATAGCCTAATCCTTTTAATACTTCGATTAATTCTTCATAACTATTAGAGATATTCGTCATATCGCCGGTTAATTGAATCTTTCCCTTTAAATCCAGAATAATTTGTTTGGCTAATTTTTCTCCAATTTTAGGAAATTTCTTTAAATATAGGATATTTTCTCGTTCTATCGCATCAACAATTCCGCCTATAGAACCAGTTGCTAGAATAGGAAGTGCCATACGTGGTCCCAATCCTTTTACCGCAATCAATTTTAAAAACAAATCTTTTTCTTCTTTAGTTTTGAATCCGTATAAGCTATTTTCATCTTCTCGAATATATTGGTAAAGATAAATTTTATATTCCTCATTTAAGTTAAATGCATAAGGATTTGGCGTATTAATCTGATAACCAATGCCAGATACTTCAACGATAATAGAACTAGCTTCGATATCAGTTATCTTTCCTATCATATAGTTATACATAATATCTCTCCTTTTTTACTATTTTATTATATAATAAATTCGCACTTTTTGAAATAGAACGTAGTTAAATTAAATGGTAAATTGTTCTAAAGTTAAAAACCATAAATCAGAGAACAAAGAAAGCACTATACTGAACTAGCATAGTACTTTTTTTTGCATTAATCTTTATTTGAACGGTTTCTCTTTCGAGCATTTTTAATGCCTTCTTTTTTGGCATTTCGTCTTCTTACTCCAGGCTTATCATAACCTTCTCTTTTTTTGCATTCAGAAGGGACTCCATCTCTAGCTACTTTCTGCTTGAACTTTTTTAGTGCGAATTCTAGATTCCCATTTTTTACTGGCACTTGTGTCATTGTTTTCCCCTCCTTCCGCGTTTACTACAATAGATTATAGCGCAATTTTCTACATATTTCAACACATTTTTATCTTCATTTCACAAAAATTTGCGAGTTATGAAACAAATTTTTTGTTCTTTGGTTGGATATATTTATCTTTGCGCGTAAAAAGAAGAAAGCATCCTCAACTACTTGTTCTAATCTATGATCGGAAGAAGTATAACAAACAAGTTCCGTTTTTAAATTTTCGATTAAATCATCTAGTTCCTTCTCATCATCTATATTGATTACTGCTTCACGGATTAATTCTAAAGATTTCTCATCATCTAGATATTTATCTAAAAGAATACGTTCTGTCTTATCTAGAAAAGAAATGTGGGAAGAAGTTAAATTGTTAATATAATTTTCAAGATCATATTTTAAAATCAATATTCTAAGATCATAAAAGCAATTTTTACTCATTCTATTCCTACTTTCTATCTCAATTATATAAAACATATACATAACTGTAAAGTATGAGTACATTAGGTTATTGCCTAGCCATTAGAAATTGAATAGACCGGATAATAAAATTCTTTTGGCAATGAATTGATAGGACAAAAAAAATCGTTTCATTGCTTTTTCCTTTTCTTATTTTAGCTTAATTTCTAAAGTTTCTAAAAATATTTTTTTCTTGCTAGAGAGAACACATTTTATTACTAAACATTCTTCTAATCGATGAACCGAAGCTTCGTCCTAAAGATGCGATAGTGTCAATTAAAGTAGAAACCGCATTTACTAATGTTCCAGTTATACTTGTTCCTCCTTCTATTAAAAGTAATTCTTGTTCGCTGATAATTTTCATTTTTCCTCCTTATTTATCACAGCTTAATGGCCGGGCTAAGCCATCAAAAAATCCTACAATGAAGATGGCAGCCGCAATAATTCCTCCTACTCCCAGTAAAGTAAGGCCACCTCCTTGAATCGTTTCTAGTTCTTGTTCTTTTAGTCTTTCCATACTACTCCTCTCTTAGTGTTTGATAAATACTTTGTAATATAGTAGATGAAGATACAATGAGTTTTCCTTCTAGTTTATCCATATTACTAGAAATATTATCTATTTTTAGATAAACATCGACTCCATCTAGATTCTCTTTTTCTTTAACAGAAATCACTTGATAACGATACTCTTCTTGGTCAATCGATATATTTCCTGTTTCTTTTATCGTACTAAATTCTGTTATAGATAAAGAAAGCATGTAATCTGCTTCCATTTTGATTAACTCTACTTTGTAACTTTTTTCTAATTTTATACTTGTTGCTACATAGAGTATTCCTATTATTAAAATAACTACTACCCATTTTTTTCGTCTCAAGTTAGGAAACGGTAATTCATCTCGATGAATTATGCTAAGTTCTTTTACCATAAATTTCTCCATTTATCAATTGATATTTTTGAGAAAAAAGGTCACTATTATGATATCTATGAGAAATCATTATGAAAATTTTATTTGGATATTCCTGAAATAATGCTTTTAGGATTTCCCTTTCCCTGTGAATATCAATCTCATTCATACTTTCATCTAAAATATAGCATTTCGCGTTTTTTAGTAATGCTCTAGCTAATATTATCCTTTGACGTTCGCCACCACTTATATTAAAACCATTTTCCTCTAATGGTAATTGGTAAGATAAGGGACTCTTGGCTACTATTTCATCGACTTTGCATAATTGGCAAACTTTTAAAAAACGACTAGAAGAAGTTTCTATTTCCTCATTATCTGTTAGACAGATATTGGTATAGATTGAAGCCGTAAATAATTGTTCACTTTGCGAGACATAACAAATGCTATTTCGTAAACAATCTAAGGAATAATTTGTTAACTCTATACCGTTTATTTTAATTTTGCCTTGATCAAAGCTTAAAATACCAGTTAATAAACGAGCTAAAGTACTTTTTCCGCTTCCACTTAAACCATAAATTAAAACCCGTTCTCCTTTCTTCAAAGTTAGATTGATATTCTTTAAAACTTCTTCTTTTCCGTTATAAGTATAGTGAATATTTTCTAAGTTAATTTGATCAATACTTTCAATTTCTTTTATCAAGCCCTTTTCTAAGTCTTCTGGTATAACGTCATAAAGTTCATCTAATCGTTCAAGAGCTACTTTCATTTGCCTATATTCAATTATTAATTCACTCATATTTTGAATCGGTGATAAAAAATATCCCATAATCGTTTGATAAGTTAATAAAGTCCCTAATGATATAAATTCTTGTTGAACAAATACACTTCCTACTATCAATACTAAAAATGTCCCGTATTCTTCTATTATATTTTTAAATAGTAACTGATAATTATAAAATGTATTGTACTTATAACTAACTTTATTATAATGATCATAGTGTTGATTAAAAATACTGATTATCCTCTCTTCAATATGTAACTCCTTAGCTGTTTCAATTCCTAATATCGTTTCTGTTAAATAAGAATTCACTTCACTTGCATATTCTTTCCCCTTCTTTATATATTCTGCTAATATTTTTTTGAAGAATTGAATACAAGAAAAGGATAAGATAAATATAATTAAAACAATTATAGTTAATCTTAAATTTAAAATCAAAAGCACGGATAACGACAACACGACAAGTAGCATATCAATTAAGAAATAAATAGCTATTTTTGAAAAAGTTGCCTTTACAGTTTCAATATCCTGTATCCTAGAAATAATTTCTCCGGTAGTTCTATTTTTATAATAGAGATGAGGAAGTGATAAAATATGATGATAAATATCTGTAATCATCTCTTTACTTAGTGTATGATCCAAATAATTAAATAAAAGATTGCGATAGTATTCTAAAATTACTTTACCTACGATGACTAAGGTAAAAAAAATAATCAAGTATTGGAGATTTAAATGGGCTGAGTACGGAATAAAATAATCCAATAGAAGTTCAAGTTGAAAAGATGTCAAAATATTTAAACTAGTCAACATGATAGAAAATAAGCAAACTATAATGATTACTTTTTTATTTTGTAGTATAAACTCTAATATCTTCCTTTTGAGTTTTTTCTCATTTTCGATAATATCTAATTTTCTTTTTGGTGTACAGAGTAAAAATACTTTGGATGAAATTTTTTCAAATTCAGAGTAACTGATTCTTTTTATTCCAGTTGCAGGGTCAGCAATCAATAATTGTTGACTTCTATCATTTTTTTGATAGATAACTAAAAAATGAGAATAACTAGAATCTATTACCACATGAGCAATACAAGGTAAATCCGACGGGGTTAAATCGGTCACATTTCCTTTTACCCCTATCATTTCTAGCCCACATTGCTCAGCTGCTTTTTTTAAGTTGCTTGCATTCACTCCTTTCTTGGTTGTTTTCGAAAGTTCTCTTAAGTATTCTTTCGATACACTGCCACCATAGAATTTCAAAATCATCAATAAAGAACATACTCCGCAATCTTTAGCACCTTCTTGTTGTACAAACGGATATTTCATCATGATCACTTCCTATTATAATTATGTAAGAAAATAAGCTAATGACTCGCTAAATTTAAAATTTTTCAATATTTATTTCATTTATTTTTTTATTATTCCTTCTTTAAGCGCTAAGAATTGTTTATGTATTTTTATCAGCTAATTAACTTATCAGCATTTTCTACTTTGCTTTCTTTTTTTCTTATAAAAATTATTCTTAGTCTGATAAAGTTATTCACCTCATAAAACATACTATTTTATTAATTAACTTTTTTGTTTATCTAACCTATAATATCGTCCATAAATCATGTAGAGCCTTTTCAGGATGATTTAAAAAAATTTGCTTTATTCGTTACTATTCACGGTCGACTTTGTAAAAAAGGTAAAATTCTAGTATTTATAAGGGGTGTTAGATTTTTCTAAAATTTATATTTAAAATACATTTTAATAAAAGTGGAGATATACCCTCTGAAATAATCGGATTTTATACTCTTGATCCCAAAATGTATACTAATTTGACTATTAAAGTGGTAAATATTTATTTTTGTCAATTTGGCTGTGAATAGTAACGCTTTATTCTTGCCAATTGAAGGATTATGTATTATAGTGATTTTATATTTATAAATATGAATAATTAGATTTATGCTAAACAACCAAATGATTTATTCGAAAAAGAGGTGCACACTATGTATTCTGTAATAGAAAGTCAATCGACACTAGAAATTAGAAAATCAAAATTTATCGCTTGTTTATTTCCGGTTACCGATGAAGAAGCAGTTAATCAATATTTGAAACAAATAAAACTTAAGTATCCTGATGCTACACATTATTGTTATGCTTATATTATCGGGGCTAAACAAAAATGTTCAGATGATCATGAACCTCGCGGAACAGCAGGTGCACCGATTTTAAATGTACTAAATAAACGAAAATTAGATTATGTTCTCTGTATCGTAATTCGTTACTTTGGAGGAATCAAATTAGGAGCAGGTGGTCTTGTCCGAGCATATTCTACTGCGACAAGCCAAGTACTCGATTCTACTTCTATCACCGAATTAGTTCCTTCTTATTTAATTATGATTACTGTTAATTATGAAGAAAATAAAGTTCTCTCTTCGTTAATCAAATCATATTCCATCTTAAAAGTTAACTACGAAGATAAAATTCGTTATCATTTGGAAATTCCGATTCAAGATTTACCACTATTTCACAATTACGATGTTCAAATTATTCGACAACAATATAAAACAAAATGAAAATAATTTTTCATCTCCCAGTCGTTACCTCCTGGGCTTTCTGCTTCATCGATAGAGTAACCTCTATTCTCCTAGAGACTTAACTCATGATGAGTTGCTGCCATAGATTTCATTCTTACTTTTTAAGCTACAGGAATCCACTTCTTTTAAGAATGGGTATTCCCGATATAAATTAGACAAATCTTTAATCATATCAAAATAAGTTAAATTATCTTTTTTTCTTTTTTCAAGATAATGGTTATAAACTAATCTTGTACAACCAAACGTTTTTTGAATCGCAGTGCCGTGCCAGTCGCCCCTATTTGGGTAAAGCCGAAACTGATAGCTTTTATACATATTCATGTTGTCATTTTCCCCTTTGATGTTCTTGATTAACAAGACTATAGCAAACAAATGTATGTTAGTTAAGCAAATTACAAAATTTTCTTGTTTCTATACCTTTCCACTCTTATATGTTTTGCCTCTTTACCAAGCAAATTCCTAGTATATGAAAAAGACAACCATTTAAAGAGTTGTCTTTTATATCAATTTTTATTCTAAATTTTTTTGTAAGTCTTTTAGGCTTTGTAAAAATTCATTTGTTCTTTGAATTTCTGCTTCCATCTCAGCAACATTTGTCGTATTCTTCGTCACAACTGGTTCTTGTTGAATACCATATACTGGAGAAATCATTGGACTACTTTTGAATCTCGTCGTTCTAGGAACAGAATTACTTCTAGCTGTTTTAGATTCTGTTTGGCTAGATATTGTAGAAGTAACCGGCACTTGATGCGAAACAGTCGCTACCCTTTCCAAAGTTGAAGTAGTAGAATTTTCGGCAATTTCCTGAGTCTCTACTTGAGAACGATATAATTCCTCCATATTTATTGGCAAACTATCATCATTTATATATTGCGTTTTCTCATTTTCATTATATAATTTATCAAATTTTTCCTTTAGTTCGACGTAACTAATAATTGCATTTTGTTCCTGTTCTTCTTCAAATTTCGCATATTTATCAATTGCTTGTTCATCATTTACTGCTTTTTCTAGTTCTCTTGTGATTGCTTCGACATCAATTTGGGCTTGGGTCTTCTCTAATTCAGGTTCCTGATACATCTCCTCCTGATTATCCATTTCCCATATGCTTTGATCAATATCATTAGTTTGAATAATTTTATTCTTCTCTTCCCCATCTAAAATTTCAATTTCCTCATCAACTGGACGTTTCTTTTCAGTCATTGACTCCATATTTCTATTATTTAAGAGTTGCTGCGTACTTGTTCTTTCTTGAATAGATGTCTTTGAACTTTCAATCGGAGCGACTGATATAGATGGAGCTGACATAGATTCCACCGATGTTTCCTTCACCGAAAGATTCTCAGTCTGCTTAGCTACTACTTCTATCTCCGCTTGTTTCTGAACTTTCTTTATTGTCTCCTGTTTCTCCTCTAGCTTTGCTTTTTCAGCTTCCATTCGAAGACTATTTAAACGTTTAGATAATTTTCTGCTATCAAAAAGATTATCTTTCTTACGACTTTTTATTTTATCAACAATCAAAATAACAGCAATCAGTAAGATAACCGCTATAATTAAACCATAGACTAAAAATAGTTCTTTACTGATATTATTTCCTATAATACTAACAATATTCACTACTTTTTCACCCCATATCCTGATAACGCGCAGCACTCATGATGAAAAGTCCGGCCGTTTCTGTTCTTAATACGGTATCACCTAACGATACTTTTTGGAACCCACTATCTATTAAGATTTGTTCTTCTTGCTCGCTCAAACCACCCTCGGGTCCTATTACAAATAACATTGTAGCACTATTTGGAGTGTTTGATAACAGTTTTTTGAGATTTTTCTGTTTTTCTGATACGGAACAAATAATTTTGACATCATAATTGTCTAACTCGGATAATTCTCTCAACGAAAGTATAGGACTGATTTTTACCAAACTGGTTCGTTTAGATTGCTCAGATGCTTCTTTAACAATTTTTTCCCATCTAATTTTTCTCTTTTCGTCTTGCCTATCTGCTTTTACTATTGAACGTTCAGCACAAAAAGGAATAATTTCTGTTACCCCTAATTCGGTTGCCTTTTGTAAGATATAGTCCATTTTTTGTTCTTTTACTAGAGCTTGAGCAAGCGTAATCGGACGAATACATTGTTTAGAAGAAGCTAATTCTTCTATTAATTTAGCTTGTACTTGTTCACTTAAGGATTCAATTTGACCCAAATATACTTTTCCTTGATAGACTATTTCTACCTTATCTCCTATTTTCATTCGCATTACTCTTTTGATATGATAGCTATCTTCTAGTCCCAGAATCACTTTATCGTCTTGTATACTTTTTACAAAATACCTCTGCATATTCCCACCTGTAAACAGTTTACCGAATAATTCTTAGAAAGTAAATAACTAGTAAAAGAAAAAAGAGAATTTCTTCTCTTAATCTACACTACCAAATCTAGAGAATGGGAAAATGATAAATCTAGCATGCCCTAAGATATCTTTTTTGTTCACTACACCAATAATTCTACTATCGATAGAATCTTCTCGGTTATCTCCTAAAACAAAATAATAATCTTCCGGAATCTTTTCTAAATTAAAATCATAAGTAGTTCCATTCCCATAAGAATCTTCTATTTCTTTTCCATTAATATATAATTTATTATCTTTATACTCAATTTCCTCGCCTGGTAATCCAATTACTCGTTTAATTAACTTTGTACCGCCAGATTCTAAAACGATAACATCAAAACGCTTAATATCACTAAAACGATAGCTGATTTTATCTAAGATCATCACATCATTTTCGTGTAAGGTATCCTCCATACTTGCACCATTTACTAAAATAGTAGAGAATAGAAAGTGTTTTACCAGTAATACTACTAGAACTATTCCTAAATAAGGTAATAATTCAAAGCCTATTTTTTTTAGTTTTTTTCCATCCATCGTTTATACCTAAAGAAAAAAATAAGACAACGTCTTATTTATCTCTTCTTTCTTTAATTTTGTATTGACCAACTAATCCTCGTAAGAAAGTTAATTTAGAACGTCTTACTTTACCTTTACGGATGACTGTAATCTTCGCAATTTTTGGTGAATGAACTGGGAAAATTCTTTCTACACCAATTCCTGAAGACATTTTCCTAACTGTAAATGTTTCAGATACCCCACCACTACGACGAGCGATTACAACACCTTCAAAAGATTGAATTCTTTCACGCTTTCCTTCGATAATTTTTACATCAACCTTTACTGTATCTCCTACTCTAAATTCAGGAATATTAGGATTGATTTGTTTGGCATTAATCTTGTCTATAACATTTGCCATTTCGATATCTCCTTTCTTTGTTTTTTTTCGGTAATCATATCCTATGTTATTGTTATCTATCTATTTTTTAAAGACATCGGATTACTAACGAGTAAGATTATACCATAGTCTAGCGAAGAATGCAATGTTTTTTTGCACTCCACTAAATAAATAGATTTAATTATCTAGATTTTCCCTCAGTACGTTCATTCTCGTAATAATTTAGATAATTCTGTTCTAAATAATAGAGGCGTAATTTTAACTCTTGTTCTAAGATATCTAATTTCTTCATCACAAGGGTAAACTCTTCTTCTTCCATATACTTTCGGTACTTTGTATATGCTTCTAATCGTAATTTACTAATTTCATTTAGTCCTTCACGATAAGCCGTCCCAGCACTGTCATCATCAGTTTCAAAAATGACGTTCAGTAGTTTAAGTAACCGCTCGAATTTTAAATTTACTTTCTTAGTTGCGACTTTATTCATTAAACTAGGATTGATGATAACTACTTTGTTGACGTTAATGGCATCTTTTATTTTAATATTCTTTTTTGGAGAAAGATCGTAACCATGCATTTTATCATATTCAAAATACGTAATAGCTGGGTCATTCTTTTCTTTGACAATTAAATATTTTTTATCTAGCATCACTAACCACCTCTATTTTTCTATGTTTTTCAACAAGTCTGGTCTTCTCTCTACAGTTCTATTATAACGCATTTTATTACGATATTGTTCAATTTTTTTATGATCACCGGAAAGTAATACATCAGGGACTTTCATTCCACGGTAAACTCTTGGTTTTGTATAAGTAGGATAATCCAATAAATAGTCGTTAAAACTATCTTGAAGGTGGCTTTCTTCAGCAATCACACCTGGTAATAAGCGAACAACTGAATCAACAATCGCCATAGCGGGAATTTCTCCACCAGTCAAGACATAATCGCCAATAGAAATTTCTTGATCGCAGATACTTCTAATTCTCTCATCAAATCCTTCGTAGTGGCCACATATTAAAATTAAATGTTTCGCTTTGGAAAGTTCATAGGCTTTTTCTGAGCGATAAGAAATGCCATCAGGAGTAAGTAAGATGACAATACTTTCCTCCGTTCTTAATGCCTCGATGCAGTCAAAGATTGGTTGACAAGTAAGAACCATGCCATTTCCGCCTCCATAAGGGGTATCGTCGACTTTACCATGGGGATCAAGGGAATAGTCGCGGAAATTGACTAGTTTGATTTCAACTTTTCCTTTATCAATTGCCCGTTTAATAATCGAACTAGTTAATACTCCCGAAAACATTTCCGGAAAAAGTGTCACAATATCTATTTTCATTCAAACAACCCCACGACTGGAACAAACTCCAATTTTTTTTCTGCCCAATTTAACTCTTGAATCAAACCCTTTTCAAAAGGAACTAAAACTTTTTTTGTCAACGTTTCAACAACGAATAATTTCTTCCCTAAGGCACCAGAGCGAATATCGATAATCGTTCCTTGAAGTTCTCGATTATAGTAAACACCCAATCCAATATAGTCTTGATCTAGATATTCATCTTCTGCAAGAGATAAATCTATTCGCTTAACATAAACATATAAACCTTTAAAGCGTAAAACTTGATTAATATCTGTATATCCTTCCATCGTAATCATCTCAAAGTTTTTATGATGGCGATAGGTTCTGATTGTGACTTCTTCTTTTTTCCGTCCGATATATAACTTCATTTTAGGAACAAAAACTTTATCCTTATATTCAAAGTCTGAAAGAATTCTAATTTCTCCTTTTATGCCATGAGTATTGACGATTTTTCCAACATAGATATATTCTTCTCCCATTAACTTTCCCTCCTATCTAATTCATATAGTAAAATACTAGTCGCAACAGCGACATTTAAACTTTCAACCTCACTATCCATTTGGATATAAAGATAGTGATCACACAAAGCTAGAACTTCATCAGTTACACCATTACCTTCGTTTCCCATTACTAAAGCATATTGTGCTTTGGCACTAGTTTCTAGCTTTCTGACATCTTCTCCAGCTTCTACTTTTGTCCCATAAACAGGAATGCCCTGCTTTTTTATCATGGAGATAAGTTCAACTAAATTCCCTTCTATTACATGTAGATGAAACAGCATTCCTTGGGTAGCACGAAGAACTTTAGCATTATATAAATCTACTGTTTTTTCACCCAATATTACCGTATCAACATGAAATGCCTTCGCACTACGTAAAATAGTTCCTAAATTTCCCGGATCTTGAATGCCATCTAACATTAAAATTCTTTGACCAATTTTTTGGGGATTATTTTTTACTTTGTGACAAAGAGCTAGAATAGGAACTGGGGTATCTAATTCTGTTATCTTTTTGATGATCTCTTCTGTCACATAGATCTTAGGTACCTTTAATTCACAAGTTACTTCTTCTGTTAAAATAACTTCTTCGACAAGTCCTGCCCGATAAGCTTCTAATACCAAATGCCAACCTTCGACTAAAAACAAATTCAAGCGATCACGATATTTTTTATCGCGAAGTTTACGATATTTTTTTACACGTTCATTATCTAAACTAGTAATAAGCATCTAAATCACCCTGCCCTTTACATTAGTTTTCCCTTTTCTTAATTGAATTACGGATATATTTAGGATATACATATCCTTATTTATTCTCATTCTTAGTAATTTTTCATTATTTTCCGGATTTCTTGATAATTAGGATAGTTGCTTTCTACTACTTTCCAAAATCTCGCTGAATGATTTAGTTCAATAAAGTGACTTAGTTCGTGGACAATGACATAGTCTAGACAAGCAGGAGCTTTTTTAATTAGTTCTAAATTTAAAGTCACCCGTTTTAACTTAGCATTGCAAACACCCCAACGAGAAGTCATTTTACGAATGGTAAGAGAAGGAAAAGAAATTTTTCGATCAAATCTTTGTACCCAATACTCTAAACGTTCAGGAAATATTATTTGAGCTTGTTTTTTATACCATTTATCTAAATCTGCTTCTGTTACTTCACGACCAATAAATACTTTTTCTCGGCCTAAGGAAATCTCTTTACCACCAGTAAGTATTACTTCATATTTTTTACCTAAAAAAGAAAAGCCACTATTTTCTTCCTGTTTACGTAGTTGTTTTTCGTACATTTTAACGATAGATGGCATATTTTCTTCAATCGTCTGTTTAATTTTTCGATCAGATACTAAAATATTGGTTGAAACATAAAGTTTTAAATCTTTCTTTACTCGTAAATAAGTATTTTTTACTCCTCTTTTTTTTTCGATTATCACATCATAAATATGATTTCCTATTTGAATCTGCACGTTACCACCTAATTTCTTTCTCATTATATCACAACCAAGCTAATCTACGCAATTCTAATCAACTAGAGATTTCTTGTATAAAAAGAAACAGAAACTATCAAAATATAAGTAGAAAGGATTGATTATATGAATTTAGATATTAGGAGTCACATCATTAATAATTTTAAAGGAGATAATGTCCAAGTTTTAAAAGAAGCAATCGAAGAAAGTATTAAAAATAATGATGAAATCACACTTCCAGGTATGGGAGTATTCTTCGAATTAGTATGGCAAAAAGCAGATGAAGAAATGAAAGATAAGATGTTAAAAATCTTAGAGGATTGTGTTAAGCAAAGTTAAAAGCAAAAGAAAAAGTTGCCTGGATGGTAACTTTTTTTATGCCGATAATGAACGATTGGTCTCTTCTTCATTTGAACCGTAAGAATCGTAAATTTGATCAAAATTAGTCGCTATATCTGTACTACTATATTGATTTTGATTTACTCGATTCAAGTTTTCAGCTAGGTGGTGGTATTTATTTCCACCGGATACAATTTGGTATTTCTTTTCCCCAGATGAGGAATAAGTAGGGCTACCTGAGCTTTTAAATTCCACGTAATCGTTATTTCTAATTCCTCCAAAGAAACAATCACGTGCTGCTTTTACTACTTCAGCATTATCGAAAGAACCACTACTTGCTGCAGCAGAAGCTTGCGAACGAACGGAAGAATTTTGCCAAACGACAAATTGACCTTGTGCGGTAGCAATATCAAGTGGCATATCTCCACCCCACCCGCCATCTTCAACGCGGTTAGCGATTACCGAGGCAACGCCAAGGGCATCTTCATACGTTTTATTGGATTCGGCATTAATGATGACAACTAGTTTGTAGAAATCTTCTTCGCTCATGGGATAAGTTGTATTTCCCGTTGTATAGTGGTATCCGCTTTTTATTGTATTTTGATCATTAACTGCTATTTCTTCATGAGAAGCTAATACCGTAGGGGTTACACTTTTTTCACTCACAGTAGAAATCTCGGTGGAGTTCGTAAGATTTGGTTGAGCTTCCTCTTTTGGTTGCTCTTCTTCTTTTTGCATTTTCCCTTCTTGATGTAGCGGGATTTCATCAAGCGAGGTTGTCTCTATTTCCGATAAAGATTGACTAGAGGCAAGGGCATCACTTAGCAAACTTTCTGTAGTTTCTGGTGAAGTTTCTATCGAACTATTAGAAGGAAGCATTTCTTCATGTTGATTAGCTACTTCTTTTAATTCGCTACTAGCCGTATCTTGACTATTCATAGTAGTTTTTAGCAAAGCATCAGCTTCTACTGTTTCTTCAGCTGTTATGGATGGTTGACTTTCAGTTTCTTTTTCTTCTGGAACTGTTTCCTGTTCTACTGATTCTTCTGAAACATTAGTTGTTGGTTGTTCGACAATAGATGAATCTATCTCATTAGCATCAGTAGTTTCTACTTGCTTCATACTATCTGCCGAAGAAGTGGTGGTTTCCAAATGACTAGTTGTTTCTTCTTTGGTTTTTTGACTTGGTGAGACTTCTTCACTACTAGAAGTATTTTTTTGAATTCCTTGGGTTGACATTGACTCTTCTTCTTTGGTTTCTTTATGTGCCACAGTTTCTTGATGTTCCTCTAAAATACTCGTATTAGAACTCTTTGTATTATTTTCCTGTTCAACAACTGCCTTTTTAGATTCTATTACTTCTCCTTGTTTTGGTACTTGGGTAGTTTCCATACTCGTATTCATACTACTTGGCATTACTTGATCAGTAGCGGAAGCTATTTCTTTTTCTGAATCCTCGTTAGATTCCCCAAGACTTGCTTCATTAACTGGCATTGATTCTTTATTGGTAGAAACATTTTCAGTATTTCCAGTAGTACTTTCTTCTACCGAAGGGGTTTCTTGATTCACGGTTTTTGTTTCTTCGCTAGGCGTTAACCCGATAGCATTAGACACCGTATTTTGAATAGACTCTAATTGGGCACTAAGCCAATTCGCATTACTTTCTTCTTCAGTAGACTTAAGTTGATTAGTTGAACTGACTGTATTTTCCTGCTCCTTCTTCTCAGAAACTATTTCTTTTTCAGATACATCCGTCGTTCCTACTGTTGTGTTACCAACTACTGGAGGAGCTACTGATGAGTTTATTTCTTGCTGATTAGTATTACTTTCTACTGTTTTCTTGCTTGGTGTATCAGTTTGAGAAAACAATATTTTTACCTTTTGATTTTCTTTTTGCTCATTAAGAGTGATTGTAGCGTGTTTTATATCTGTTGCAGGTGCTTGCTCAAGGTTTGTTCCTTCTGCTTCTACTTTAGACTTATTTTGTTGAAAAGGAAAAAAACGTTCTAAAGTAGTAAATGCTCCTGCTAAAGTAGTACCAAGTAAAACCACTGCTCCTATTTTGGTTGCGGTCTTTTTTACTTTCGACCATAACTTATATTTTTTGTTTACTTTTAAATTTTTAACTGTTGATAATGCCTTTTTCTTTTCCCTATTTTTTGTACTTCTTTGAACAACTTTCTTATCAAATTCTTTAAATAATGGTTCATTTTTTAAAACAGAATAGTTTTTTATTTCGAAACTACCAATATTTCGATAATTCAATTTTACGGCATTAGAATTCATTTCTACTTTTTTTAGATTAGCCTCATCAATCGCCGCGCGTAAAAACTTTTGAATCTTTGCACTTTCAACCGTGAACTTTACTTGAACCAATTCGCCTTGGTAGTAATAATGGACGTGTAATACCGGCTGATAATTAGCCATTTGTTTGATTTCAATTTTCACTTGATCATATTGTACAACACTCAACGTTCATCACTCCTATTATTATACTGAATTCATTATAACATAACTATGCAAATTATGCTTGACTTTTTTAATAAGTCATTGTACAATTTAAATGTTCCATGAAAAAATGTTCCGGTAGCTCAGCTGGATAGAGCAATGCCCTTCTAAGCGTTTGGTCTATCAAGAGTTATCAGTTGACAAAAGCATTGTAATTACTACGATTTTGTGATATAATCGTTAGTGTTAATTAAGAAATTAGTACCCATTTTAGTACCCACATTTCTTAAATTAATTAAAATTGATTTAAACTATTTTTAAATAGTTTAAAATAGATTTCTTGCTAAATTTTAGTAAGAATTCCTTATGTCCCAGTAGCTCAGCTGGATAGAGCATCGCCCTTCTAAGGCGAGAGTCCGGGGTTCGAATCCCTGCTGGGACGCCATTTAGGTAATTAAAAGTCTTGAACTTCAAGGCTTTTTTCGTGCATAAAAAAACAACTCTGTACTAGCAGTTGTTTATCATTTTTTTCATTTTTATATAATCATCAATTAATGATAAATATTGAAATTGATAAAATTCTACTGTTCTATAATAAATATTATCAAAATAATAAATACCTTTCTTTTTCTCTACTTCATAATCAATATTAAATTTTTTTGATTTTTTTCTTTTTTCGACTACTGTATTTATATTTGAAAATATATATGTGAGTACAAATTCATCATCAAGATTACATATTCCTATTTTTTTAAAGAAATTTGCTATATCACATAATTCTATAACTGAATATTCCGAAATTTGTTTTATTTTAATATTTTCTCTTTTTAAAATGTTTTTCACTTCTGACATTTCTTGAATATTATTTATAAAATTACCAAAAATAATTTTATAATTATTCTCTTTAAAAAAATTTATATATTTATTATCTCCAACGTAATGTTTAGATAATAAGTATTTTTCTACATTTTGTTTATTACCATTAATTATATCTTCCATGACTACTTTTCTAACTTTATAAAGTGAGGGAAATATTTTTAAAAGAAAATCAAATAACCTAGTCAATAGCATTAAAAACTGTTCTTCAGCACTATATATTTCACTTGGATTCGCATTACAACATACTATTTTATTATCTAATTTTAAAATTATTTCATCTAATATATCTGTTTTAAGCAATTTATAAATGATTAAATCGTAATCATGTGGACTATTTAACAATATATTACACATTTTTTGCTTTTTCTGTATCAGATCCATTATTAGTCCTTTCTATTTTAATAATTACTTAACTATATAATTCTTCGTTTTCCTTAATAGCAAAAAATACCATTTCTATACCGTTTTCAACTGCTGTCATAAAAATAGACTTGTTATAAGGTGTTAAATACCAATAATACTTTTTTTCGTCCTTATCTTTAACAATTCCAAATTCATAATTATTTTTGGGGGCATAAGCCACTAGATGATCTTCTACCAGATGAAATTTAATACCAGCATTAATATATGGTTTCACATATTCGTCAAAATCTTCTCTTGCAAAAAATCTATCCAATTCATCCACTAATGGTTTAGCACAATACTTCTTACTTCTTATTGCTTTCACTTCCTTTCCTAATCATTTTGTATATCCACCCAGCAAATCTTTTACACTATTACTTACTGGAATATGTTATTTAAAAATCGTATCATAATATTAGTGGTAAAGTTGGTGATACGATTGTGAAATTAAACAAAGTATTCGGCAACAATGTGAAATATTTTAGGTTTCGAAAAAAATATACACAAGAGAAAGTTGCTGAACTAACCGATACTAGTGTAACTTATATAAGTCAACTAGAATTAGGTCATCATACTCCGTCTTTTGAGAAGCTGGAACTTCTTTCAAAAGCATTGGATGTTGAGCCTTTTGAGTTTTACGTCAAAAGGGACTTTAAAAAGTTACCTGCTAGAGTGGATATGACAAATACTGATGAATAACAATTATGGTTGTTATTCTTTTTCATTATATCACATTTTTTAATATCAAAGTTAATTATTTTGCGTGCATTGGGCAAAATGGCAAATACCCCTGTTAAAATGCGACAATATTTTCAGGTGGTAACAATGTATTTTAATAATTTACAATATTTAAGAAATGAGAAAGAATTAACTCAAAGAGAAGTATCAGAAATATTGAATTG
>CASFOW010000056.1 GCA_949296705.1 uncultured bacterium | reverse complement strand
TTATTATTATTAAAAAATTGCATTTTTGTCTTATACTTGTAGTACAATACTACCACCAAAAGAAAATGTTAAAAAGTATGATTAAGGAAGAAGAAGCTAGGATTAAACAAGACTGCCACATTGCTAAATTTTCTGTTTCTAATAAAGGAGGAGAAACAATAACAATAAACTGGGAATATTTTTTAGCAGATGGAGTTAAGAACGAACATACTATCTATTCAGTAGAAATTTGCCCTAACCATGAAAAGTTTAGCTTAATTAGGTTAAAGGAACAAAGAGATATTAGATCAGATTATAAGCCACTTAAATTTAAATATAATGAAAAAGAATATCGTTATTTGCGAAAAAATATTCAAAGAATAAGAGAATATCAATTTCTACCAACTAACGCAGTTATTGGTTATGGTGCTACAAAAAGACAAGTAATAACAGAAGATACTATTGGAACAGGTAGTGATATTATTAGATATTATCGTCAACTAGAAGATATGGATGGTCAAGTAGAAAAACAAGAGTTCTCTTTATTTCCTGATTCAAACGTAGAAACTATTCTTGCTGATGTTGAAGCTAATTTCCATCAGGATGGAACAAACCAAAAAGTAAAAAAATAAAATAGGAATAGAAAAGCTTTTTTGAGTAAAGAGCTTTTTATTTTGGAAACAGAAATTATGATGCATAAAATAGGAAAATATGGTATACTAAGCATGGTGATGAAAGTGAAGAAAAATATTTATATCATTACCTTGATTTTAGTTATACTCGATCAAGTAGTAAAGAGAATTATGATAAATAGTTTTTCTTTGTTAGAAGTAAAAGAGATTATTCCAGATTTCTTCTATTTTACCTATGTAGAAAATACAGGAGCAGCTTGGAGTATCTTAGAAGATAGTACTTTTTTTCTCACCATAATTAGTGCGATTTGTTTAATTTTACTAAATCGCTACCTAATGAAAAAAAATACTTTTTCTCATCTTGAAGAATGGTATTATGGACTTATTATGGGTGGCATTTTAGGAAATTTTATCGATAGAGTAGTAAGAGATGGAGTCGTCGATTATATCGGTTTTCAGTTTGGAAATTATTCGTTTCCAATATTCAACATTGCCGATATGGCGATTGTTATTGGCGTAGGGTTAGCCCTATTAGAAATGATTAAGGGGGATAATCATGATAGAGATAGAAGCAAAAAAGAAAGAGATAAGACTAGATCAGTACCTAAGCGAAGAGTTAGAACTTAGTAGAAGTAAAATTCAAAAACTAATTAAAGAAGGAAAAGTTTTAGTCAATGATAAAAAGGTACAACCTAGTTATTTAGTAAAAGAAGATGATTGGATTATAGTAGAGGATAGTTTAACTTTTGATATGGATATTGAAGGAGAAGATATTCCTTTAGATATCGTTTATGAAGATGAATACTTACTAGTGATTAATAAAAAATCAGGTATGGTTGTTCATCCCGCACCGGGAAATTATCATGGAACTTTAGTTAATGCTTTAATTCATCGTTTTAACTGGAAAAAAGAAAATAATATTAGGCCAGGAATTGTTCACCGTATTGATAAAGACACAAGTGGCTTATTAGTAGTTGCCAAAACAGAAAAAGTTCACGAACAGTTAAGTGAAATGATAAAAAAACACGAAGTAGAAAGAATTTATTATGCCTTAGTAGATGGAGTGATTCCTCACAGTACAGGAACGATAGATGCCCCAATTGGAAGAGATACTGATAATCGTCAAAAGATGAAAGTAACCGCTCAAAATAGTAAAGATGCCATTACGCATTTTAAAGTATTAAAACGCTATCCTAAAAATACTTTAATTGAATGCAAATTAGAGACTGGACGAACACACCAGATTAGAGTGCATCTTGCTTATATTGGTTATCCAATACATAATGACCCAGTCTATGGAAAGACGGCAAAAACAACTTCATTTGGTCAATACTTACATGCTAAAAAACTTTCTTTTATCCACCCAGTTACGAAAGAAAAATTATCGTTTGAAACCCCATTGCCTGAAGAGTTTACAACTTATTTGACGGAGTTAGAAAACAGAGAGGAGTAATTTATGGAAGATACTTTAAACCGAAAAGATAGAATCGTAATGAAATTACTACACTATTTCATTACTGAACAAAATTATAGTCCAATTATCTTACAAGGAGCTGAAGATGAAATCTGGCTAGAGAATTTAGATAAAGATTATAAAATTGTTCGTATTGTTTCTAATTATATTCATAATGATGAACAATTGAATTTTGATTTATTTAAAACGGGAAGAATTGTAAAAAAGATTAAACGAAAAACTTTTTCTTTTCATATGAATGTTTTATCCATTTATACTAATTTAGGTGATAATGCCCATTTAGATAAAGTACAAAATAATAATTGTATGTTTTTATATGATGAAAAAGATATTAAGAATTATAGTTTTATCGATAAAGCTTTTCCTGATATTAAAAATAAATTAAAATTTACAGAAAAAGGCTTACAATTATTTGTAAAAATTACCAATGATATTAATATGAAGAATAAAAAAGAAGCTGAAAAAGCAGAAGATGTGTTTAAACCAAAAAAACCAGTTGTAACACCAATTCTAATTGGAATAAATGTTTTAGTCTATTTATTTATGATGTTTGGCAATTATGATTATATAGTAAATGAATTTTGTGTTTATGGTCCACTTATTCGTTATGGACAATATTACCGACTATTAACAGGTATTTTTCTTCACGGAAGTCTTTTGCATTTATTATTTAATTGTTATGCCTTATATGTTATCGGTAGTCAAATGGAAAGCTTCATGGGAAAAGGTAAGTATCTAATTATTTATCTGTTTTCTGGTTTAATCGGGAGTTTGACTTCGATTACTTTAAATGGAGAAGTCGCAAGCCTTGGCGCAAGTGGTGCTATCTTTGGTTTGATGGGAAGTATGCTCTATTTTGGCTATCATTACCGAGTATATCTAGGGAATGTTTTAAAGAGTCAATTAATTCCGTTAATTATTATCAACTTAGTCATTGGTATGTTTACTCCAGGAGTCGATAATTTTGCTCATATTGGTGGTTTGATAGGTGGTATTTTAATAACAATATCATTAGGAGTTAAATACAAAAGTACTGATTTTGAAAAAATAAATGGTTGGATTGTAACTACCTTATTTACGTTGTTTATGATTTATATGGGTATTTTTGCGTTTAGTTAGAAGAATTGAGAAAAAGAAGAAAATATTCTCTAAGCGGTTGAAGAAAAGCAAAATAAATGTTAGAATGAATATTGTAAAGAGGTGATATAATGGAATCCAAAACTACTCATTTATATGATGTTGAAGA
Organism: uncultured bacterium; assembly: GCA_949296705.1. Lineage (GTDB taxonomy): Bacteria > Bacillota_I > Bacilli_A > RF39 > UBA660 > Alloscybalousia. The sequence goes on along the minus strand of CASFOW010000056.1, from coordinate 3,195 downwards.
GTTTGATGAGGCCTTAGTAGAAGCGATTCTAACAGAAGTAAGAGATGCTTTAAAAGATAAAGGATATGATCCAATTAATCAATTGACTGGATATTTGATGAGTGGCGATCCTGGGTATATATCATCTCACAAAGATGCCAGAAAGAAGATAACGGGTATCGATAGAAGTAAAATTATCGAAGTGTTACTGAGAAAAGGCTTGGACGAATGAGATATTTAGGACTAGATTTAGGAACTAAGACTTTGGGACTAGCTATATCGGATAGCTTAGGTACAATTGCGACAGGTTACAAAATACTTCATCATCAAGAAGATTACGATAGTTTAATTTCCCAATTAGTGGAAGTAGTTAATGAAAAAAATATTAAAGCATTTGTATTAGGCTTTCCTAAGAATATGAATAACTCAGTAGGAGAGCGAGGAGAAATTGCACTAAAGTTTAAAGAGAAATTAGAAAGAAAGTTTCAACTACCTGTTTATATGGAAGATGAACGCTTAACTACGCGGCAAGCTGAAAGCTTATTAATCAGTAATAATACAAGTCGAAAAAAGAGAAAAAAAGTAATAGATTGTGTAGCTGCTACCATCATATTACAGAGTTTTTTAGATAGAAGGGAAAGAAAATAATGAAAGAAAATACGTTTAAAATGATTACAGAAGATGGAAAAGAAATTGTATGTAATGTTTTGTTTACCTTTGATAGTGAAGAAACAAAAAAAAGTTATATTGCCTATACAGACAATACTTATGAGGCAGATGGTAGTATTAAAGCTTATGCTGCTGTATATCATCCTGAAAATTTAAATGCCGGTTTTGAACCAATCGAAACTGAAAAAGAATGGAAAGTAGTAGAAACTATTTTAGAGGCTATTCAAGAAGAAGTAAGAAATAAAATCCAGCAACAAGGAGAGGCGACTCCCGTTAGTCCTAACGAGCAATAAATTTGTTGCTCGTTATTTCATAAGGGAAAACTAAGGAGAAAAGTATGAAGAAGTTTAGAAATATTGCTTTAGGTATTTTAATTGCCTCCATCATCATTATTGTTGGTTGTTTAGGATTTTATCGGTTTATGATGACAGCTCCCTCAAGTGATAAAACTACTAAGGAAGTAGAAATTCCTGCTAATTCTACTAGTAAACAGATTGCAACTATTTTAAAAGAAGAAAAATTAATTCGTGACGATAGGATTTTTGTAATCTATTTAAAATTAAATAATATTAATAATCTAAAAGCTGGTTATTATGATCTTTCTCCTAATATGGGGGTAGAAAAAATTGTTGCGATTTTACAAGAAGGGAGTACCAAAAATCCAGATGAGATTGAAATTACCTTTCAAGAAGGACTAAATATCAGAGAAATAGCGACAATTATCAGTGATAGTACAAGTAATGGTTATGAAGAAGTGATTAAGAAGGCAAATGATGAAGAATATATCAATGAATTGATAGAAAAATATTGGTTTATTGATGAAAGTGTAAAACAAGAGGGAATATATTATGATTTGGAGGGATATCTTTTTCCAGATACCTATAAATTGACAAATCGCGACGTCGATGTTGAGTATATTTTTAATAGAATGTTAGAAGAGATGGATCGGGTGTTGACTCCTCATAAAGAAGAAATAGAAAAAAGTGGGTTTACTGTTCATGAAATATTGACACTTGCTTCGATGGTAGAAGAAGAAAGTGCCAATAAACAGGATCGTAATAAAGTAGCGAGTGTATTTTTAAATCGTTTAAAGATTAATATGCCTCTTGGTAGTGATGTGACAACCCGTTATGCTAATCAAATTGATAATAAAGGTCAAGCATTAACTGCTAATCAGTATGCTTTACAAAATCCTTATAATACTCGCTTAACGAATGGTACAATGGATGGAAAATTACCGATTGGACCAATCTGTTCGCCATCAGAAGAAGCAATAGAAGCAGCGTTATATCCCGATAGCCATAATTATTTGTATTTTATTGCGAATATCCAAACCTTAGAGACTTTCTTCTATGAAGATTATACCTCTTTTCTAGCTAAGAAAAATGAACTAGCCACAGTAAATGGAGGGCTTTAGGAGGAAAAATGCCAAATACAAGTATATATGCTGAAATAAGAGAAATCAAAAAATATGCCTTAGATAATAAAGTACCTATTATGGTTGATGAAGGAATTGACTTTTTGACTACCTTTATTATCAAAAATCAAATCACTAATATCTTAGAAATTGGTAGTGCAATAGGATATTCTGCTATTATGATGGCACTCGCTAATCCTAATGTGAAAATTACGACGATCGAACGTGATCATGAACGTTACTTAGAAGCTGTGAAGAATGTAAAAAAAATAGGTTTAGAAGATAGAATTACCTTGGTTTTTAACGATGCTTTGGAAACATCAGTAGAAGGTAAATTTGATTTAATTTTTATTGATGCTGCCAAAGGACAAAATATTCGTTTCTTTGAAAAGTTTGAACCTAACTTAGCGGATCATGGAACGATTATCACCGATAATATTGATTTTCATGGTTTAGTAGAGAAAGATGTAGAAACTATTCAAAGTAGAAATCTAAGAGGACTAATTAGAAAAATTAGGGAGTATATCGATTATTTAAAAAGCAATTCTAAATATGAAGTAGAATTCTTAAAAATAGGAGATGGGATTGCTGTTGCTCGTAAGAAATAGCCTATAAAACTTCAAAACTGAAGCTTTTATAGGTTTTTTATATAATAAGAAAGTCATACCTGAATTGTCATCACAAACAACTGTACGTATTATGTAGTATGTAACCACAAAAACCGAGATATTAGTCTCGTATCAATAATATATCTTAAGTTAAATTAATCTTCTTTATAAACGTGATGATAACCTCTTTTAGAATGATAATCTAAAGGCACACATTTATCATATTTACACTTTCCACAGATAATATATGGAGGAGTAGAAATAGGTAAACCATTCCATTCATCCTCTTGTTCAAACTCTAAAACGGCTTCAATAGGAGCCTCAAATTTATATTTACATTTTGGACAGATGTAATCAACTGTTTTTCCACTAAGTTTAATGGGAAAATTATCAAAATCGAACGTAGTTAACCTCCAGTCATTTCTAAAAGATAATTTAACATATTTCCACATTTTGGACAAGTGTAAGGATCTCTATTAAAAGCGTTCATAATAGAAAGTTTATATTTAAGAAGAGTTTTTC
>CASFOW010000055.1 GCA_949296705.1 uncultured bacterium | reverse complement strand
CTGTAGCTTAAGATGTAGTTTATTTGATTTAGATGATGCTTTTAAACGGTATTTTAAACAGCAAAACAATTATCCTAAGTTTAAAGGAAAGTATAGTTTCAAAAGAAGCTATCGGGCAAATTATATTACAAGTATTTATAAAGGAAAAAAGTACGAAAGAGATGCTTGAAGAAAAGAAGTTTTCCAAATTTCTAAGTGATGTTAATCTATCCAAGATATGTAGTTTACTGGAATATAAAGCTAGTTACTATGGAAAAAGATATATAGAGATAGATACTTATTATCCAAGTAGTCAAGAATGTAGTTGTTGTGGATATAAGAATGAGAAAGTAAAGGATTTATCAGTTAGAAATTGGATATGCCCAGAATGTAGAAGTTGCCACGATAGAGATATCAATGCTAGTCAAAATATATTATTCGAAGGAATAAAGAGATATATGAAAGAATTTGTGTAATGAAAAAAGAATAGAAAAAAACAAGTATAAAAAAAGTAAGAACAAAATCTATGGCAGCGACTCATCATGAGTTAAGTCTCTAGGAGAATAGAGGATACTCTATCAATGAAGCAGAAAGCCTGGGAGGTAACGACTGGGAGATGAAAATTTATTTTCATTTTGTTCAAAAATTAAGGGCAATAAACAGGGCATGATAAAGATAACGAAATGAAATGCCCATGCAAATAGAATCATAAAAAAATTTAAGTTTCTGTTCTTGACATTATTGTAGTCAAATGATTATCCATTTTCCATATTTTTGCTTTAATTATTTTGTTTTGTGGTAGAATAAGGAGAGAATGCCAGAGGTGAAGTAAATGTCTAAAAAGAAAAAAAGAAAATCAGTGCAAAATAAAAATACCCGTCCGAAAAATATAGCAACTAAAGTTCCAAAAACCATGCATAGAGCTTCCATTTCCCATGAAGTTACACCGGACGAATTTGAACAAGAATTGAAAATTGACCTTGGCTGGCAACAAGAAATAAAAAGAAAAAAAGAACCAATAAAAGAGGTAACCCTCAATAACAAATATTTATCCAACTGTAAAGGAATTAATCAAGCAAAAAGAAAGCAAGACAAAAATAAATCGTATCAGGCCCCATTAAATTCATCAGTACGCGATTTATCAGAAGAGAAAAAAATATTAGAAAATATTTTGTCAGAGAAGACAAATATCCAAGAAAAGATAACGAATAAGTCAGAACGAAACAACAAATTTAAGCGTTCTAAAGGGAAACATTTAGCTATTATATTAAAAATTTGCCTTTTCTTAGTCGTAGTAACTGTTATTTCTATCCTACTTATTGCCTCACCAAAAATTGAGTTAAATGGAGATTCTAAAATAGTTTTGACCTATAACCAAGAATATAAAGAGTCGGGGGCTAAAGCTAGCTACTTGGGAAAAAATATTACTGAAGATATAAAAATCACAGGAGAAGTAGATACTTCTAAAGTTGGGGAATATGAAATAACTTATGAAGTGGATCGCTTTATTTTCCATACAAAAAAGAAAAGAACAATCCAAGTGGTTGACCAACAAAAACCGACCTTAGAGCTAGAAGGAGAGATTGAAGTAAATATTTGTCCAAATGGTCAATATCAGGAAGCGGGTTATCATGCTCACGATGAATATGATGGTGATTTAACAGAAAAAGTCCAAGTAGAAAAAAAAGCGGATCGTTATATCTATACAGTAAGTGATTCTTCAGGCAATACCGTTCAGAAAGAGCGCTCAATTAAAAAAGTAGATCAAGAAAAGCCAACAATTACTTTAAAAGGCGGTTCAACTATCTATATTACGCCAAATAGTGCTTTTCAGGAACCAGGCTATACCGCTAGTGATAATTGCGAGGGAGATATAACTAGTCAAGTGAAAGTAAGTGGACAAGTGAATCCAAGTAAACTTGGAACCTATTCCTTAACCTATACTGTTAGTGACCAAGCTGGAAATACCGCAACAGTAATGAGAACAGTAATCGTATCAGAAAGAACTGATCCTGATAGTGGAGTAAGTAAAGCCGGTGTCATTTATCTTACCTTTGATGATGGACCAAGTGCTGCAACTACAGGAACGATACTAGATATTTTAAAAGAAGAGGGTGTAAAAGCTACTTTCTTCGTTACCAATAGTGGTCCAGATGAATTGATTAAACGCGCTTATGATGAAGGACATACAATAGGCTTACATACAGCATCTCATCGCTACGATCAAGTTTACGCATCAGTTGACGGCTATTTTAACGACTTAAAAGCTGTTTCCGATCGTGTAAAGCGAATTACGGGTCAAGAGTCTAAAATTATTCGCTTTCCAGGTGGAAGCAATAATACAGTCAGTAAGAAATATTCTCAAGGAATTATGACTACTTTAACTGAGACGGTATTAAATCAAGGGTATCGTTACTATGATTGGAATGTAGATGCAAGCGATGCTTGGCAATGCGCAAAAAGTAGTGTTAGTGATAAAAAGCAATGTGTATATAATAATGTAACTAAAGGTTTGTCGAAATCACGAGCCAATATTGTATTGATGCATGATATTAAACCCCATACTAGAGATGCTTTACGAGATATTATTCGTTATGGTAAAGAAAATGGATATACCTTTGAAGCAATTGATATGAATACCAAAATGGTGAAATTTAAAGTTATTAATTAGTACCAGACTGTTGTGTCAAATCCACTAAACAAAGCATTATTCATGTATCAACAAAAAAATTCAGTTAACAATATCAGTCTTGTATACTCATTATAATGAGAAAAATCTCAATAAATAAGTGATGCTTGCCATCACTTTTTCTGTACTTTGTAGTTAAAATCTTATATAATAAATACAGGTGATAACTTTGAGGTGCTTTTATCCTAAGATGTATGTAAAAAATATATTTTGTATTGACTATGAGGAATTAAAACGAAAAAAGATCCACTGTCTAATCTTCGATTTGGATAATACTATTGCGTTAATTGATCAAAAGAAAATGGATGAGAAAACCAAAAAACTTTTTGACCGTTTAAAAAAAGATTTTCAAATTGTAATTATTTCTAATAATAGTCGTAATCGGGTAGAAGAATATGCTTCTTTTTTAAATTGCGACTATGTCTCTTTTGCGATGAAACCACTTCCGTTTGGCTATTTAAAAATCAAAGGGAAGCATCATCTTCAAAAAAAAGAAATGGCTATGATTGGAGATCAGTTAGTAACCGATATCTTTGTCGGCAATTGCATGACCGCCTATACTGTTCTTGTTGATCCGTTAGGAAAAAAAGATTTAAAAATAACGACACTAAATCGTTATATTGAAAATAAAATTTTTCACTATTATGAAAAAAAGAAAGTGATGAAAAGAGGAAGTTATTATGTCAAAAAATAAAAAATGTATTGGTTGTGGAGTAGTTCTCCAGGATGAAAATATCACCCAAGAAGGGTATGTTAGTTCATTAGAAAATAATCTTTGTCAGCGTTGCTTTCGAATGAAAAACTATGGTGAATATCAAGTGTCGACTAAATCAAACGAAGAATATATCGAGATTTTAAAATCTGTAGGAAAAACTAAAGATCTAGTCCTACATATTGTAGATTTACTCAATATCGATCATGATATTAGCCAGATCCGTAATTATATTTCTAACAAAATGATTTTAGTTTTGAATAAACGTGATGTTCTTCCTAAGAGTATTTCTGATGAGAAAATTATTGAATATTTTCGTCTTATGAATCTTCATTATGAAGATATTGTTGTCATCAGTGTCAATAAAAATTACCAAATCGATACCCTTATGAGTAAGATTAATAAATGGAAAACGAGTCACCGAGTTTATGTGGTAGGACATACCAATACCGGAAAGAGTAGCTTAATTAATAAATTGGTTCAAAACTATTCCGAAAATACCGGAGATTTAACCATTTCCCCCCTTCCTAGCACAACATTAAATAAAATGGAAATCAAATTAAACGACCAATTGACATTGATCGATACACCTGGTTTAGTCGATCGAGGAAGTCTAATCAACTATATCGATACTAGTCTTTTGAAAAAATTGAGTCCTAAAAAAGAAATTAAACCCAAAACCTATCAATTGAAAAAGAATCAATGTCTATTGATCGGTAATTTTGCACGTATTGATTATATTGAAGGAGAAAAAAATAGCTTTACCGTTTTTGTTTCTAACGATATAAAAGTAAGACGTGTTTCTAATAAACAAACATCCTTAAAAGATTTAGCTAAAGTTACCTATGAGATGAAATATCATGAAGATTTAGTCATAAATGGACTAGGATGGGTAAAAATTGTCGATAAGGGAACGATAGATTTATATCTTTACCGTGATGTAGAGTCATTTACTAGAAAGTCCTTGATTTAAACCGTAATCCTCTTTAATTGGATCAAAGAAAAAAGGATTTTTCAGTGGATAAAAAGTAAAATAAGCAAGTATAAAGAAAAGAAGAGGAATGATAATCATACTAATCATTTCTAATTCTTTCTTTTCTTTTTGTTGAAGAATAGGACAAACTAACCATTCTGTAAAGAGAATTGTCAAAAAATAAAGAAGTAAAGTAACTAACAGATGCTCTTTAAACCGATAGTAAATAGGAAGGTAAAGTGCAAAAAATATGAGAATATTAAAACAACTAGCTATCAGCATGGTTAAATAGACATTATTTAGTTTTAGTGGCTTTCTCAAGATGAAAAGAAAACTATAGAAAATAAAATAATTAGTAAAGATCATTTTCAAGTGTTCCATGAGGCTTTCATTAACGGGAAAGAAAATCGCTGTAATTTGATTAGGAAGCCATTTAAAGAGAAAATGAGTAGGAAATGCAAGTAGGAAGAGAATCGTCGCTTTGACGAGAATTGTTTTTCTATCTTTTTTCATATACTAGAAATTTGCTTTGTAAAAAGTTAAAACATATAAGGGTGGAAAGGTATAAAAAAAATAGAAAATTTTGTAATTTGCTTGACCAACATACATTCGTTTGTTATAGTCTTGTTAATCAAGAACATCAAAAGGGGGGAATGACAACACGAATATGTATAAAAGCTATCAGTTTCGGCT
>CASFOW010000054.1 GCA_949296705.1 uncultured bacterium | reverse complement strand
TAAAGCCGAAACTGATAACTTTTATACATATTCATGTTGTCATTCCCCCTTCTGATGTTCTTGATTAACAAGACTATAGCAAACGAATGTATGTTAGTCAAGTAAATTACAAAATTTTCTTGTTTTTATACCTTTCCGCCCTTATATGTTTTAACTTTTTACAAAGCAAATTCCTAGTATACAAGAAAAGAAATAAAATGAAATGATTTTTTATCTATTTCATTTTGTTTCGCGCCTTCCGGCCAACATCATAATTTGATATACTTATATTGTGATGTTTATGTATGAAATAATCGAATGGTATAATGCTAATTTTTATAATGATAAATCCATTAAATTTAGATTAAAAGATATTTTTAATGATCATTGGGATAACTTTATTAATGAATATCCTAATTTAAATATTAGACCTGTTGTATTAAAGGAAGTAGATAAAATGATTTCTTGTCGTACTTCTGAATTTGGATATTCTGTCTATGAATGTCCTGATTGCGGTGAAATTAAATTTTCATATCATACTTGCAAATCTAGATTTTGTCCTTCTTGTAGTAATAAATATGTTAGAAAAAGAACTGAAGCTATTTTACAAAAATGTTATAACTGTAATCACAGACATATCGTTTTTACTATTTCAGATTATTTATGGGATTTTTTTCGCAAAGATAGAAAACTTCTTGATTTACTTTTTTAAGCTGTTTCCCAAACTATTCTTTCTTGGTTTAAAGATCAATATAAATCTCAAAAATATATTCCTGGTATTATAGCTGTTTTACACACATATGGTAGAGATATGAAATGGAATCCTCATATTCATACTATTGTGACTGAAGGAGCTATGGGAGACGTTAATATTTTTAAAAAATTTGACTTTATTTCATATAACGCTTTAAGAAAAAGATTTCAAAAAATACTGCTAGATTTATTAGAAAAATCTCTTAATTCTAAAAACTTCAAAATCCTTAAAAATTTCATATATAAAAAATCAAATAAAGGTTTTTATGTATATGCTGAAAAAAAGTATAATCAATCTACTGAAAAAATGATTGAATATGCTGTAAGATATACTGGCAAACCTGCAATGGCTGAATCTAGAATTTTAGATTATGATGGAGAATAGGTATCAAAGACATGAAGATGACAAAATTGTTAAAGAACGTATTCATGTATATGATTTTTTTAAGAGATTAATTATACATATTCCAGATGAAAATTTTAAAACTGTTCGGTATTATGGCATTTATTCTAAAAAGCACAAATTTCATGATAAAATGGTTATGTTAATAAAAACACAAACTCATATATTAAGAAATTCTCTTAATAAGTGGAGATTAATGATTATGAAAGACTTTGATATTGATCCATCAACTTGTCCTAAATGTGGTAATCAAATGATATGGCAATATCGAATCTGTTAGAAAGGAATTTGTTTTATGATTAAATTTGATTTTTCTACTATTCTGATTCCATTAAGTGGAAAAGTGGTAGAATATATCTGTCCTAAATGCAAAAGTGAATTTGAAGCACCAATCGAAATGGTAGAGGAATTTGAACAAGAGGATGCCATTAATGGTCTACCAATTTCTACACCACCGTATGTTATATGTCCTAAATGCAAACATAATAAATGTGTCCCAATAGATTATAAATCAAAAAGAGGTTACCACCATAAATATTATAAATAAAAATTAATTAAAAAAATTCATAAAACTATGAATTTTTTTGGAGTGGAATAAATTCCACTCCTTTATTGTTCTTTATAAGGAGAAAATTCCTTATAAACAAAAAACCAACTATTCCTTGGTATAAACACTTCTATAGTAAGAAGCTATTTAACCTTTTTAGTTGGTTTATTTTTTTAATCCTCTACTTTTGTCAATGTAATATCAGTAGTTCTAACTTTTCCATCACGATTATAAGTAAGTTGAATAGTCTCTCCTACTTCATACTGATATAATTGATAACGTAAATAAGCAGCATTACTTACTGATTTTCCATTTACCGCAGTAATGACATCTCCTACTCGTAATCCAGCTTTATCAGCTCCACTACCTGAGGTGATTCCAACAATAACTACGCCTTCTTCGATATCGGAATCTATTCTAATATTATATTGATATAGACGATAGCTATCGGTTACATTTAACATGCTAATACCAATTAATGGCCGTTCAATTTCCTTACCAGACTCTAAATTATCGACATATTTCATCGCATATTCGATAGGAATTGCAAAACCCATTCCTTCGATTTCATCTTCCACTAATTTTAAAGAATTGATTCCAATTACTTCGCCATTAATGTTGACTAGTGGCCCACCACTATTTCCGGGGTTGATTGCGGCATCGACTTGTAAAACATTCATTACCCAGTCGCTTGTGGAGTCAACACTTACTGTTACCATACGATTTTTACCTGATAAAGTTCCTTTAGTTACTGTACCACGGTACTCATAACCGATTGGAGTACCAACTGTAAATACCGTATCGCCGACATTAGATTCTTCGCTATTACCAATTTTGGCTACTTGTTTTACTAAATCGCCATCGATTCTAACAACGGCTAGATCCATATAACGATCACTACCTAATACTGTACCTTCTACTTGGTCATCACTAGATAAGGTAACAAGTAATTTGTCTGTTCCCTCAACCACATGATGATTAGTTAGAACATAAGCGTATTTGCTATCTTCATCTTTTTTGTAGATAAATCCACTACCTGAAGAAGCAAGTCTTCCATTTTGGTAGTTTTGTAATGTTACAGTAGCATCATAAATTTCTCCAACAGCAGGAGCGATTCCTGTTTCATCAATGGTAATATCGGAATTACATTTTACTACCCCTGTTGTATTTGTTGTCTGATTGATGATTTGATTACTTTCCTTAATTTCATCTTGCATAAAATAATAAGTTGCATATCCTCCGATGCCCCCGGCTACTGCTACCAACAAAAGAATACTCAAAAACTTTACTAATTTTTCTCTCATTCTTCCACCTTCTTTGTTATATTTGCGAGCTCTTGCCAATTGGCAGGAAAGCCCATTCTTGCTAATACTTTATCCATTTTAATTGTTTTTAGATTGTATTCTAAATTTTCTAGTATATGTTTGATTTCTTCCGTTAAATTTTTAAATTCCATATTTGTTAATAACTCTTTTATTATGATGACAAGCGCAAAAATATCATTTCTACCTTGTACATATTCGCCTTCTTCCTGTCTAATTTTAAGTAACTTATGATAGATTGTTGCCCCTAATTCTCTTTGAGTTCTATTCTCAAACACGATATCTTCATGGGCACATAAATTGCGGTAATTCGCTAAGATTGGTAAATAATTTTGGAGTGTATCGGCATCAAGTCCATAAACTTCCGCAATACTATTCTGATCTTCTCTTTTTAATATTGAATACAGCTCACCAACAATTCCAAATGACAATACTTTCACTAAAACCCATAATGGAATATAACCATAATTATTTACGTAATGCATTGTTGCGACATGTTGAGGAGCATTTATTCTTACTTGACGTTTCATTTTTTTAATTAAGTCATTAACTTGTCTGGATTTTTGAGGCGCATGAGTAAAGTTTTTTGCTTTCAAATAATCACTTTCTTTATAACCATATTTTTTAGATAACTGGTAAGCAATTATAGATTTTATATTATTTTCAATAATCAATAAGTTTTTGAAAATAATATTACGAAACTCTCGATCGAATAAAAAGAGACTATAAATTTCTTCAAATGTTGTTCCTTCAATAAATCTTTTATCATTTTCAGATTTTAGAAATAGATGACGGTAACCATTTAAAAAGAAATAGTTTTCTCTTAGTAAAACTCTTTTGGCATAAGTCTTATCATTGATTTGTAAGCCTTTATATTCTAGGATTGTTATTTGCTCATCTAGGGTCTTAAAATCTTTATCGAAAGCCATATCACTCATCACCTACCATAAATTATAACACACAAATTATGTAAATTGTATGAAAAAATTGTGAAAAAATATGGGGAAAAATGGGAAGGTTTATTTTTTTTGATTATTTTGTATTTTCTTTTCTTTATTTTCTTTCTTTATTTAGCTCAATTATAAAAGTAAATACAACTTTTGATTTTTCTAGTTAAAGGCAATCTATTACAAAATCTCGGTTGCGTATAGAAAAAAATTTACTTTTGTTATTTACTGGAACAAGAATAGAGAAATTTACATATTCTATAATTGATGATATAATTTCTTTTGGATGTGATTAGATTATGGCAAGTAGTATTACCCATGCATATTTTGTAATGGATGTCTACGACCGTTTAAGTATCCGTAGCAAAGAATTATTAGTGGAACATAAAGAATTATTAAAAACGGCTGCGCAAAATATGGACGTATTATTTTTTTATAATCTTACTAATTTAAAAAAAGGAAAAAAGATGCGTGATTTTGGTTCATATTTTCATCGTCATAAAAGTTATGACTTTTTTTCTACTTTAGTTAATTATATTAAATACAATCACTATCAATATCATCCTGAAGTGATTGCTTTTCTCTATGGAATGTTAAGTCATTATGTCCTAGATTCAACGATTCATCCATATGTGATATACCGTACTGGCGAGTACGATAAAAAGGATAAGAATACATATCGTTATAATCAATTACATGGCGAAATGGAATCTTATTTTGATAACTATTTAATCATGATTAGAGAACATCAAAAGCCATACAAGTTTAAGTGTCATGATTTTTGTTTTAATGTCGATACCCTTAGTTCTGATCTTATTGAAGTTATGGACTTTACTTATCGAGAAGTGTTTGGTTTAGATAAATTTCATACTTATTATTTAAAAGCTATTTCTCAAATGCGCTTTTTTTTCCGAGTATTTCGTTATGACCCTATCGGATGGAAACGATTTAGCTTTTCATTCATTGATTTAGTTTGTCCAAAAAGTTTACTTAGAAAAGCCCCTCTTTCTTATCATATGAAGATGCATAAATATACATGGTTTTTAAATTTAGAACATAAAAAGTGGTACAATCCCACCGATAAAAGAACGAGCAGTACAAAATCATTATTAGAATTATATACAGAAGCACTTTCTAAAACGGTTACGATGATCGAAGAGATTAATCAGTTTTTTTATTACGATAAAAAAATTAATTTAAAAAAAGTTTTAGGTAATCAAAATTACATTACAGGGAAAGATTGTTCTAAACAAAAGGAACTAAAGTATTTCGAGTTTTAGTTTCTTTTTTTATTTCTGTTTTATTTGTATGTTTTTTAGATAATCATCTAATACTAGTATTAGGTGATTTATATGTTTTATAAGTATTTAATGGTTAATGTGGATGGAAAAGATGTTTTGTATTTATATTTAAATAATCGCGAAGAGTATGCTAGTGAATTTATTTTTCATCGTAATGAAAGAGAACCGATAGAACTTTATCGGAAAATTTCTCACTATGTAGAGAATATGGGAATTGATTTTACTGGAGATATGATTTATGTTGTTGTTAATGATGTAGTGGTGGTTTCTGTAGATTTGAGTAATTACGATAAGAAGAATGACCGACTAGTAGAAATTATTGGCGTAGAAGCAGGTTTAAGCAACAAATTTATCGATTTGGATCGTAGTAGTGGAATCATTGAACGACTAAAAATGGATGACTATATTTTTGGCGTAGTATCTGGAGAGATGCCAGCTGTATTTCATGATGAAGCTTTGAAAGCACAAGCTGTTATTGCTAGAACTTACGCTTCGAAACGATTAAGCAAAGGGTTAAAAATTAAAGATTATAATGCGGTACAAATCTATCGTGATAAACATTACCTAAAAGAAATTTGGGGTAATCATTATGATGAGTATACTAAAAAAATTAGAAAGTCTATCAAAGATACAGAAAATGAGGTACTCATGTTTGATGGAGACTATATTGATGCGTATTATCATTTATCTAGTAACGGAAAAACAGAAGACTCAAGTAATGTTTTAAAACTCGCTTACCCGTATTTAGTTAGTGTATCTAGTTTTTTTGAAACAGATCATAATTCGGTTAGTCGAAGAATTGTCCCTAATGATTATTTAAGTAAACTATTACAAGTAGAAATTACTAAGAATACTCCGGTTGAAATTTTAGTAAAAACTATTGGACATCGTGTAAAATATGTAAAATTTGGAGATAAAGTTTTTGACGGATTAATTTTGGCTAGGAGACTGGGACTTAACTCTAATGATTTTAGTATTAGCATTGAAGATAGTTATACTACTTTTACTACTAGAGGACATGGACATGGTTTAGGACTTAGTAAATATGGTGCGGAAGGAATGGCCAAAGCTGGTTACAATTATCGACAGATTTTAGAGCATTACTATCCCAATACTTATTTACAAAAAGAAGTAAAATAAAGTTAAACAGATAGTAAAAATATGCTTTTCTTTATCAGTAAACGATTCAATTAAAACTTGACTAGAAAAGCATACGAAGAATTTTATTGTTCAGAATTGAGTATTACACTCTTTATTAGTTTTGGTTTGACAAACAAAAAGCAGTACGTCTAAACATACTACTTTTAATTAAGTTATATTTATTGTTACTTAAGAATAATATACATCTTTATTATTCTTTTTTATTTGGACATTACTTCGCATACTAGATTAGTGATTTCAGTCGGATTAGTAATTGGAAGCCCTTCAATCAATCTAGCTTGAGCATATAATATCTTTGTATAGTTTTCTAATTCTTTCTTATCATGTTGGTATAGATCTTTTAATTTTTCGGCGATTGGGTGAGTAGCATTGATTTCCATTACGGTTGTTGCTTTTACCTTCTCATCAGTTGGCATTGCATTAATTACTTTTTCCATTTCTAAAGAAATGGCTCCTTCTGAAGTTAAACATACAGGATGATTCTTTAGGCGGTTGGTGAATCTGACATCTTGAATTTCCGTTTTTAATGCTTCTTTCATACTTGCAAACATATCTTTAGCTTCTTCATTTTGTTTTTTCAAGCTTTCTTTTTCTTCCTCGGTATCTAAATCTAGGTTATCTGTGCTGACATTGACAAATTTCTTATTATCATATTCAGTTAAAGTCTGCATAACAAATTCGTCTACATAATCTGTTAAGTAAAGAATTTCATAGTCTTTATCTTTTACTTTCTCTACTTGTGGAAGATCGTCAATTTTATCTACTGTTTCTCCGCATGCATAATAAATTTTATCTTGATTTTCTTTCATTCTAGAGACGTATTCTCCAAAGGTTACCATTTTCTTTTCGGTTGATGAATAGAAAATCATTAAATCTTTTAATTTATCTTTATCCATTCCATAGTTGTTGTAAATACCAAATTTTAACTGCATACCAAATGCTTTAAAGAATTTTTCATAGTTTTCACGATCGTTTTCTAGTAAATCTATTAGTTCACTTTTAATCTTTTTCTCGATATTCTTAGCAATTAGTTGTAGTTTACGATCTTGTTGAAGCATCTCACGAGAAATATTTAAGGATAAATCATTACTATCTACTAAACCTTTAACGAAACTGAAATAGTCTGGTAATAAATCACTACATTTATCCATAATCATTACACCATTTGCGTATAGAGAAAGTCCTTTTTCGAACTCTTTAGAATAATAGTCATAAGATGCATGGCTAGGAATATAGAGTAAAGCATAGTAACTACATTGTCCCTCCACGAAAGTATGAATAGTACGAAGGGGTTCTTCATAATCAAAGAATTTTTCTTGATAGAAATGGTTATAGTCCTCTTGTTTTATGTCTTTCTTATTTTTCTTCCAAATGGGAATCATACTGTTTAAGGTTTCTTCTTCGATATGGCTTTCATATTCATCTTTTGAGCCTTCTTTTAGATGACGATGTTCAATATCCATTTTAATTGGATAACGAATATAATCAGAATATTTTTTGACGATTCCCTGAATACGATAAGGTTCTAGGAATTCACTATATTTTTCTTCTTCAGTATCTTCTTTTATTTTTAGAGTTATGGTTGTTCCTATTTCTTCTTTATCACATTCTTCGATCGTATACCCATCAGCGCCCTTAGAAGTCCAGCGGTAGGCTTTATCGCTATCTACAGAATGACTAGTTACACTTACTTCATCGCTAACCATAAAAGCAGAATAGAAACCAACACCAAATTGACCAATAATATCAATATCCTTTTTTTTCTCAGTTGCTTCTTTAAAAACAAGCGAACCACTTTGCGCAATTGTACCTAAGTTATTCTCTAATTCTTCTTCGGTCATTCCACAACCATTATCTTGAATCGTTAATTCACGCTTTTCCTTATCAATAGCTAGTTTTATTTCAAAAGAATCTCTCTTTACTTTAAGCTTCTTATCGGTTAAAGAGCGATAGTATAATTTATCAATCGCATCGCTAGCATTAGAGATTAACTCTCGTAAAAAGATCTCTTTATTTGTATAAATCGAATGAATCATTAAGTCTAGAAGCTTTTTAGACTCGGCTTTGAATTGTCTTTTTTTCATTTTTATTCCCTCTTTCTTATTTTCAACTCGATTGCTTTTATCTTACTACGCAATTTAGCAAATGTCAATATTGAGTGCTAAAAAAATATTTGGTTTTTTATTGTCCTTCAGTAGAGAAAAATTGTTTTACTTTAGGTTCCTATTAGTAATAGTGAAAATACTCGATTACGCTATTCGTAATAATTTTCGCTAATCTGTTTTGATATTTATCTGTTTGTAATAAATAACGTTCGTTCGAATTAGAAAGAAATCCACATTCGATTAATGCTCCCAAAACGGTAGTGTTTTTATACATATAGAGATCCGTCGTTTTTAAAGAACGTTCGGTTTTTAATTCTGTTTTGAAATTTTTCATTAAAATTTCAGCTAATACTTTATTTTGGGGATTAATTTCATTATATAATACTTCCGCTCCACTCCAACTAGGATTTTGATAATGATTAATATGGATGGATAGATACATTTCAGCATTATATTTCTTATACATTAATATACGGCGGTAGAGATCCCCTCTTTTTTTTCTTTCATCCCAGCGACTAGATAAATCAGTATCTGTCTCTCTAGTCATATATACAATAGCTCCTTTTTCACTTAGTTGATTTCTAAGTTTTTCTGAGATTTCTAATGTAATATCCTTTTCCATAATATTTCCATACATTGTGCCAGGATCTCGTCCGCCATGTCCAGGATCGACAAAAATAACTCTACCTAGGAGAGGTAAATCTTCAGTTATCGCATTAACTTTCGGATAAAAACCTAGTAACAGAACCATAATGGTCACTAAAAAAACTACAAAGAGCCATCTTTTTTTCGTCATTTTATCACCTAATAAAGTATATGTTTATATCGTCAAAGTAAACGAAAATTACAAACTTGTTTTATGAATATTATTCGCATTTTGCATAAAAAATAATATGCATAAAGAGCATACTATAGAATATTGACTGGTGATAGTATGAGAAGACTACGTGATTTACGAGAAGATAGAGACTTAAAACAAAAGGATCTAGCGGAAATATTACATTGTTCACAAACTAC
This sequence comes from uncultured bacterium, assembly GCA_949296705.1. Classification (GTDB taxonomy): domain Bacteria; phylum Bacillota_I; class Bacilli_A; order RF39; family UBA660; genus Alloscybalousia. Next base: position 3,079 of record CASFOW010000054.1, on the reverse strand, counting down.
TTATTCTAGATATGAAAATGGAAGATTAAGTGTTCCAATTGATGTATTAAAACAATTAGCTCTTTTTTATCATGTTAGTATTGATTATCTAACAGATTTTACGGATGTTAAAAAGCCTTATGCTAGAAAAAAAGGATAAAAGGCTAGCTTTATTCTGGAAGATTTAATTCTTCATCTAAAATTTGATTTAATTTTTCATAATAGCTGAATAATAGTTTTTCCATTTTTAATAAATATTGTTCATCTTGTTTTTTGGAAAGATAAAAGCGTTTATGATATATTTTCCATTTTATCTCTTTTACTTTATTTTCTAACGGCTTAATTATATAGTTCATATACATTGTGGCGTATTCCATATGGCATATCTCCCTTGTGATTTCATTTTATGCGTAATTCGCATAAATGTCAATATGCGACATCGGTATATTATAGAATGAGTTGGGTGATTGTATGAGAAGACTACGAGATTTACGTGAAGACTATGATTTGACTCAGTCTACTATAGCTAAATTACTCCACTGTTCTCAAACTACTTATTCTAGATATGAAAATGGAGATTTGAATGTTCCAATCGAAGCATTAAAACAATTAGCAAACTTTTATCATGTTAGTATCGATTACTTGACTGAATTCACTGATGATAAGAGGCCTTATACCAAAGCTACTAGAAATAAGTAGCTTTTTGTATTTAGAGTCTATCATTTTATTATTCATTTCACAAGCTTATTACAAAATTTTCTATTAAAAATTTATCTTTATCGTAAGAGAAGTTTACTTCGGTAAAATATTTCAAAAAAATTAGCACTCACTATTGACAAGTGCTAATCAAAGTGGTATTATGGAATCATGAAAGGAAGGATGATATATGAATTTAATCCCAAGAAAGTATTATTTAGATGACATTTTTGATAACTTCTTAAGTGTACCTGAGGAGAGTAACATGAAATGTGATATTTATGAGAAAGATGGTGTTTATCATATTGAAATGGACATTCCTGGATTTGACAAGAAGGATATAAAAGTAGAATGTGATAAAGGCTACTTAACAATAACTGCTCAAAAGGAAGAGAAAGAAGAAGAACATAAAGACAAAAATTATATTCGTCGCGAAAGAAGATACGGCACTTATAAACGTGAATTCTATCTTGGCGAACTAGACAGCGAGAAGATTAACGCTGAATTCAAAGATGGTGTTCTTACTGTTACTGTTCCTAAAAAAGAAGAAGTTGAGACTAAAACTGTTATCGAAATCAAATAATCAATCAGTGAAGTTTCTACCTGCTAATTTAGCAGGCTTTTTTATTTTATAATTATTTTAAGTTTACATAATCTTTTTATTTTGATATACTGACTGAGTAAGTTAGGAAGCGTTTTTATGATATATTTTATTATTTATGAAGATATTCTTTCATCTTCTACTATTTATCAATTACTTATTCATCAGTTTTTAGGCGATATGAAAAAGAAAAATTATCGCATTTTCAGTTGCCAAAATTATCATGAATTTATACATTTACACATTGAACATTTAGATGGCATTAAAATTTTTATTTTTGATGTTGAGGTACCCGGAAAAAACGGATTAGATTTAGCTAGAGAAATCCGCGCCAAAGGAGATAGACGTAGTCAGATTATCTTGTTATCTGATTTCGAACGCTACCAAAGCAGTCAATTTACCAGAAGAACTTTAGCCCTAGACTTTCTCTCTAAAAAGGCGGAGGACTTCAAAAACTTATTCTTAGACACAATCAATACAGCCTATACTTATTCAACTGAACAGTTCTGTTTTTCCTTTTTATCTGATGGGGATACTCTACAAATTCCTTATCAAAATATCTTGTACTTTGAAAAGATCCCCAATGATAATGTAACTGTTCTTCATACAATAGATTGTTCCTATCCAATTTGTAGTAGCTTAGTTAATATCGAAAAGAAACTTCATCATGATCCTAGATTTTTTAAAAGTCATCGTAGTTGTATTGTAAATCTTTTTAATATCGATGCGGTAAACTTTCATAATAATACTATACAATTTAAATGTGATCATGAGCCATTACAACAATTAATTTCTCGTGACAAACGTCATGCATTACGAAAAAAGTTAACCGATAGTAAAATTTTTCTATAGATATTTACCGAAAATCGCGAAAAAACTACATTTTATCACTTTTTTCTAAAATTTCCCTCTTTTTATGATACGATTGAATTACTTAAGTTTTTAGTGAATTCACAAATAGAATAGAAGGAGGATATGAGATAAATGATAGGACGTATTAAATGGTTCAATAATGAACGTGGATATGGTTTTATAGAGCACAATGAGGACGAAGATATTTTTGTCCATTATTCTAATATCTTACAAGATGGTTATCGTACTTTAGAACAAGGACAATTGGTTCAATTTAAATTATTAGAAACAGCTAAAGGTTTTCAAGCATTAGAAATTGTTCCCTTACCAGAAACAACTCTTCGAAAGTAAAGATTAGTTGTGATATTTTCTACTCGCCGATTTACCTATTTCTTTACCGTAGCTAGGCATTTGTTGGTTTGTTAAGCCAAAACAGGTTATCAATAACTATTTTAACCCATTTTAGATTGTAAACTGATGGAAAAATTTTCCTATGCTACAATGCAGATAGGTGGTACAATATGTCTAGATTACGCGATTTGCGAGAAGATAAAGATTTATTTCAACGAGACGTTGCCAAAGTATTGGGGATGAGTCAAACAGGATATTCAAAATACGAAGTCGGAACGAATGATATACCAACAGATGTTTTAATAAAATTAGCGTTTTTCTATGATACCAGTATCGACTATATCTTAGGGATTACAAACGAAAAAGATCCTTATCCAAAAGTATCGCGAGAAAAGATAGGTATTTAAACATAATGGGTTACTAAATAAATAGTAACTCTTTTTCTATGTTTTTTCTTTAATTAGGGATTTTTCAAAAATAAATCTTACAATTTTAGTTAGCATATGGAGTAATAACAAGACTCCATTTTTCTAATCCTGTTTCTCTTATTATATGTGTATTTATTTTAGTTTCCATTTCATAATCTGATACTTTTATACC
>CASFOW010000053.1 GCA_949296705.1 uncultured bacterium | reverse complement strand
TTCACGATTTTTTTCATTTTTAATATTTTCTATTTGATTTTTGTAACATTTCTCTAATTTTTGTGTTATACTCATATTAACAACTTCCTTACTGTGTTTTTTATCTTAACAACAGTTTACGAAGTTGTTTTTATTTTGTCAAATTGTAACTTTTATTTTTGGACAACGCCTATATAAACCATCTACTGCTTTTTGAAATTCTAAAACATTTTGTACTTCATCTAGGAACACATAATAATGATGCTCAGTAGTTACTTTTTGATTAATGTAGTCATAAAGTTCTTTATAGGTTTCAAAAAAATAATCAGGATCTTCTAAATTTATTTTTATTATTTGTTCTTTTTGGATGCCACTTTCTTGTAGATAAGAGATGTATTGGTCAAACAGAGTCGATTTACCACATCTTCTTATTCCGGTGATCACTTTAATTACATCTTTATCTTTCCATCTTTTTAACTCTTCGAGATACTCTGTTCTTTCTATCATACTGTTTGGCATTTTGATATTTCCCCTTTCTTTGTTTTTTTCTTCTATATTATTATATTACAGACAGAACATTTTATCAAGTATTGGAGAAAAAGTTCCATTACTTTAATATTTTAGATGTTTTGGAATTCAACTTAAACATATTATTTTGAATTCAAAAGGAAAGCGTATTTTCTCATTATACCAAGAATTTAATCTACTTTTCTTTTCTTATTCCTTTTATCTTACGATAAATATAATGGACAACTAGCAAGAATAATAAAATATAAATAGGAACTTTTAAGCGAGAAGTATATTCTTGTAGAATAACCCAGTTATTTCCTAAGCTATAACCAACGTATACAAAAGCGAAGGTCCATGGAATACTACCAAGGGTGGTATAGAGAACAAAGGGCCAAAAATTGAGGCGCATCATCCCGATGGGTAAAGAGATAAAAGTTCTAACAATCGGGAAATTTCGACCAATAAAGGAAGCTAGCATCCCGTACTTTTGAAACCAAGCCTCGGCTTTTTCGATATCTTCTTTCTTCATAAAAAAATATTTTCCGTATTTATCAATAAATGGGCGACCCCCGAAATAGCCCATAAGATAGATAATAACTGCACAAAAAACGCTACCGATAATTCCAGTTAAAAGAGCACCCCAAAAAGAAAAGATACGTTGGGAGGCTAAAATTCCCCCGGTTGCTAAAATAAGTTCACTAGGAATTACGATGATTACTGCTTCTAGAATCATCGCTAAAAACATACCAAAATAACCATACTCACTAATTGCATTCAATAGTAAAGAAGACATCATATCACCATTACAGTTTACGATATTTTCTGTTTATTTATGCGTCATCCATTTTTTACTGAATTGTTTTTTTGAAACATTCATATCTAATCTTCTAGTTTTCCTAATTAAAAAAGCTGTAAATAAATAAAGGCTAACCACAAATAAGAAAAATAAAATATAACTAGTCAAATTACCAACTAAGATCAAACTATCAAAAGTACCATGCAACAATACGGGGATAAATAAACTAAAAAAGAAAGCTGATTTTTGTTTATAGTGCTTAGCTTTTCCCAAATAATATCCCATTGCGATAGCATAGAAAGCATGAGCGGGTACTGTTAAGAAAGCTCTAACTAGAGCAACTAACATTCCTCCTGTTATGGTATATAAAACATTTTCAATTAAAGCAAAACCTAACGCGATATAGATTGCATAAAGAATATAATCAAATAAAGTATCTACTTGTTTGTTTTTCTTCAAAAAGAAAACGGTGACTAACCATTTTGACATTTCTTCAATCAAAGCGATAGCTAAGAAACTATATCCTATTTTATCTAAAGCTGATAATGAAGTAACTTCAATTTCTTGAAGATTTACTAAATAAGAAAGGAGCACTGTTAAAAAAATAGAAATCAATCCACAGAAAAGGGCTTTTATGAGCTCCTGTTTAGGTTCTTTTTCTAACTCATCTAGATGGTAAAAAAGAACAGCTAAAAGAATAATTGGTAAAATGGCAAATAAAATTAACAAAGACACTCTCCCCTTTCTTTAATTAAATGGAAAAAGCATACCATTTTTAGGTATGCATTACTTATTCTTCTTCGTTATTGATTTTTTCAATAATTTTTTCGATATGATTCCCATACTCGATTGACTCATCAAAAATAAATTTTAATTCTGGAGTATGCCTAATTTCTATTCTTTGACTAAGTTCTCCCCGAATAAAGGAAGCAGCTTTTTTTAAGGCATCCCAAGTAGATTGTCTTTTAGAATCATCTAATACTGTGAAATAAACTTTACAATAACTTAGATCATTAGTAATTTCACAGCCAGTTATAGTTACAAATTTTATATCTTCATCTTTGATTTCAGTTTGAAGAATGTTACTGATTTCTTTTTCAAACTGACTGTTTAATCTTTCTATTTTGATACTCATCTTTCATCACCTAATAGTATTATACCATGCCAATGTCAAAGATACTACTGTTAAAATTCATCTTAATTAAAAGCTAAGTTTCTTTACATAAACTTCATCGCTTAAAAGTTCATCTTTTTTTCCACGATAGGTTACTCCAACAGTAGCTAGTCTTTGTAATTGTTTTTTTCTAGGTATTTTCGTATAGATATCTACGCAATTATGATGGCCATTGTAATCTGCAGGTAAAACCATCGCAAACATGGCATTTTCTACTTTAGTTTCTAAACAATCACTAGATGAAGGATTCAATATAGTAGTATCCCCATCGGTAATTAAAAAAGTGCCCTCAGCATTATCCAATAAACTAAATGGTTTAGGTGGTATCTTTACTAAAGAATAATTTTTATTTGGGTCAGTAACATAAATTCTTATTGAATGTTTGTGCTCTTGTTCTATTAAGTTGATAGTTGTTAATTCTTCAGTTAATCGTAATAGCTTATTTATTTCATCCTTTAAATACCTCTCATATTGAAATAACTCTTGATACTTCTTATAGTTATCCATTTCATTTTGATAAGTTAAATATACAAATCTGATCCAGTCAGCCATTCTAGATTGTCTCTTTTTTCATAGTCAAATCCATTTAGAAATCTAGTTTACCAATTGCTTGGAACCATTCTCTAAATCTAGAATCATCTCGGTAATAAATGAGATTTTGAATAAAAGTATTTTCATTAATTATTCTCAACACCATTTGCGTATAAAATTGCCAATATTGTATGAATAAAGTCTTGATCCTTTCCTTCAGGATAATATTTCCCAGTTTCTTCGTTAAATAAAATTTCCATTTTCTCTTCTACTCTCCTTTTGGTCATTTATTATAACGAAAAAGAATGGTTTTTCAGCTTTTATTGTTCAATGAATTCTACTAGTTTTTCTGTATTTAAGGTTATTCGATAGGAAAAAGAATTCACTATTAAATTAGAAGATACAGTAAGATTAAGATCAAGTTTAAATACTTGGTTTTCTTTAGTATCAGTACCAATCAATTGATAAGTATCTCCAACTAAGTTTTCCCATTCTGCTTGCGAAAGTTCAGCTTGTTGTAAGATAGTAACTAGCTCTTTTATCGTTTTTTCGTCTGTTATTGTTTTATAGAAAGTAAATTTCCCTGAGTTATCAATTTTTTGAATAGTAATAGTCTCTGTTTGGGACAATTTTTGTTTAACTTCTTCGAATGAAGGTTTACGATAAAAGTATAAGAGAAAAAATATAATTAGAAGCATCAATATTCCGATAAGGAAACCTCGTATTTTTCTTCTACTCATCTAGACCACTCCCCCTTTTACTTCAAATTTTTTTACTAAGCTTATGTTTATCTAGTCTTAATTTTATTATAACAGATTTACTCTTAACTTTATATATCATTATTTATAGACAAAGAGGGCTTAACAGAATATAATAGTTTTTATTGGTGGTGATAGTAATAATGAAATATACTCAATATAGTTTAATACGTGTTGGTCTTATATGTGGTACCCTATTATTTTCAGCATCTGGTTGTGGAACAAAAACCGTTGATTGTGATATTGAGGGGGAACATGTTCATTTGTATGTTAGCGAATCAAATTTGTTATCAAGATATATTGAAAGTGAAAAGATGCGGGTAAAAGGACTTAATCGAACCGAAGAATATTTGCCTTTAACTGAAGAGTTAGCCGAAGCTAGTAAAAATGGTCTTTATCCAGTCAAAGAGAATCTTGACTATATTACGGCAAAAGTTGATTCTTATTCTCCTAAGCGGGAAACTTATGTCTATGATTATGTTTATGGTTCATATTACGGTTATGGTTTTAGTAGTGGAAAATATGAATATGGACTTCAATATGGATATCATTGGGATTACGAATGGCAAGAAATTCCTTTAGATGAGTATACTGAAGATAAGGTACGTGATATTACTTATCAATATCAGTTTTATAGGATAGATAAAGAGGGAGTTTCTTCAAAATTATTTAATTCTTTGGAAGAAGTCCCTGATGAATATTGTTATTTTATTCCTTCTACTTTAATTAAGAAAAACGTTAGTGAAGCTTACTATTTAGATAAAGAAAAGCAAAAATTAAAATAGTGTAATGGCTTATTTTTTTAACAAAAAAGTTCTTAAGAAATACAATACATATTTTCTTTAAGAACTTTTCTTTTATTTATCTTTCAATTTCTACCATTTCAAATGCTTCGATGATATCTCCCTCTTTAATATCTTGATAATTTTCTAGGGTGATACCACAATCCATTCCTTTAGATACTTCTTTTACTTGATTCTTCTCTCGTTGAATGGTATTAATTTTTCCAGTATATAGAACAACACCATCTCTGATTAATCTAGCTTCATGATTCTGATTAATTACCCCATCTGTTACATGACAACCAGCAATATTACCGATTTTAGAAAATTTGAAAATCTGCCTGATTTCTGCTTCACCTTTTACTTTTTCTTCAAATAAAGGTTCTAGCATTCCTTTCATGGCATTTTCCATATCCTCAACTACTTTATAGATAATGTTGTATAGTCTTATTTCGACATTGTTTTCTTTAGCTACTTCTGTCGTTTTACTATTTGGACGTACATTAAAACCAATAATAATCGCGTTAGAAGCTTTTGCTAAAACAACATCACTTTCCGTAATGGTTCCGACCCCACTACGAATGACTTTTACTCTGACATTTTCCACTTCGATTTTTTCCAAAGACTTTTTCACTGCTTCACTACTACCGTTAACATCGGCTTTTAAAATGACATTAATTTCTTGAATACCATCTTGGATATGACCAAATAAATCTTCTAGAGTCATACCTGATTTATTAGTATCTTGGGCTTTACTACGAACTTTTCTCTCTTCAGCAATTTGTTTAGCTTGTTTTTCGGTCTCAAAGGCCATAAATTTATCCCCTGCCTGTGGGGTTTCACTTAATCCTGTAATTTCTACTGGGGTAGAAGGCAAGGCTTCGACAATATTTTCACCACGATCGTTTTTTAGTGTTCTGATTTTTCCTAGGCTCGTACCAACAACGATGGGATCACCCAAACGTAGAGTCCCGTTTTGAATAAGGAGGGTGGCAACCGTTCCTACTTGTTTATCTAGCTTAGATTCGATAACCGTCCCAGTTGCATAACGATGGGGATTAGCCTTTAATTCTTTCATTTCAGCAACTAATAAAATATTTTCTAATAGTTCTGGAATACCCTCTTTTGTCGCTGCAGAAATCTTAGTACAGATAACATCTCCACCCCATTCTTCTGGAGTGATACCATATTCGACTAATTCTGTTAATACTTTTTCTGGGTTAGCATCTGGTTTATCGATTTTATTGATTGCGACAATGATTGGTACATCAGCTGCTTTAGCATGATCGATTGCTTCTTTGGTTTGAGGCATAACCCCATCATCAGCAGCGACTATAATAATGACGATATCGGTGATACTAGCTCCTCTAGCTCTCATCTCAGTAAATGCTTCATGACCTGGTGTGTCAATAAAGGTTATCTTCTTTCCGTTTATTTCTACTTGATAAGCACCAATTGCTTGAGTAATTCCACCTGCTTCGCCACTTACTACGTTAGTCTTTCTAATCGCATCTAATAAAGATGTTTTTCCATGATCGACATGTCCCATAATCGTCACAACTGGTGGACGTTCTACTAAATTGGCTTCATCATCAATGATTTCATATTCTTCAAAGTTAGAAATATCGGCACTTTCTTCTTTCTTTAATGTCTTATCATAGTCAACAACTAAAAGCTCAGCTACTTCAAAAGTTAAAGAATGATTTAGAGTTGCCATAATTCCAAGGGACATCAATTTTTTTATCAATTCACTTGATGCGACAGCTAAACTATCTGCTAACTCTTTTACTGTCATATTATCTTTATATAAAACGGTGTTAATATCGGTATCTTGAGTGTTGGAAACTAATTTTTCTTTATGCTTATACATTTCTTTCTTATCTTTTAGAAACTGATTATTTTTATTCTCTTTATTTGGTTTTTGATCTTTCTTTTGGCGATTTTTTGTCTTTTGTTTTTCTGCTCCTAATTTTGTATTTAGTGCTAAATCCTCAACTTTTTCAAACAAGTCGTCATCTAAAGTTTCTTCGACAACATAATCTTCTTGGTCTTGGATTTCATTATCTAATAAGATAATATCATCCTGTTCTAGCATATCACCTTCGTTTTTTACTTTTATATCTAGCTTATCACATAGTTTAAAAATCTCTTCTACCGTTTTATTTACATCTTGTGCATATTCTAAAACACTCATCATGAAAATCACCCTCCTTTTACTTTACTTCTTTCTCATGGTCAATTAAATGTTAAAATATTCGCGTTTCTTTGCTTCTATTCTATTATGGATAAAATTATTTTGTCAATAGATGCCTCGTTTTATTCATTACTTGTTTCGTGTTCAATTATTTTTTCAATTTCTTGATAAATTTCTTCAGGAATTTCGATTTCTAGGTGTCTAGCTAAGGCTTTGGTCTTCTTAGCCTTTTCTAGGACTACTTTATCTTTTTTAATATATGCACCTCGACCATTCAATTTTCCTGTTGGATCCACTTTTACTTCTTGTTCTTTCGTTTTAACAATACGGAGTAATTCTTGTTTTGGTAATCTTTCTTTAGTAATGACACAACTTCTCAATGGAATTTTTTTTACTTTCATCACTATTCATCCCTAAAGTTTATGCCGGCATCTCTTGCTTGCTCAGTATTTTTTATATCAATTTTATAATGAGTTAGACGAGAAGCAAGACGGGCATTGTTTCCTTTTTTACCAATTGCTAACGAGAAATTATCTCCATCGGCTACTACTAATGCTTCTTGTTTTTTAGGATCCATAATTAATACTTTTAATTCTTTAGCTGGCGCTAAGGCATTTTCAATAAACACAGCTGGATCTTTGTCATATTTTACGATATCTACTTTTTCGCCATGTAATTCTTCTAAGATGTGGGCAATACGACTTCCTTTTTCTCCAATACAAGCGCCAATCGGGTCAACACGATCGTGTTCAGAATAAACAGCTACTTTACTTCTGTTTCCGGCATCTCTTGCGACACTGTAAATTAATACACTTCCTTCGTTAATCTCTGGAATTTCTAATTCAAATAAGCGTTTTACAAAGCCATAATGAGTACGAGATAGTAAGATAAATAATCCTTTACTACCAGCATCTACCTTACTAACATATACTTTAATCTGACTACCCATTTCGATTTTTTCACCAGGTATGCATTCTTTTTTTGGTAAAATACCGTTACTTCTTCCTAAATTAATATAATAGTTATCGGTATCTTCTAATTCGACAGTACCAATTAGTAATTCATCTTGTTTATCTCCAAGGTCTTCCATGATGCTATTTCTTTCTGCTTCTCTTATCTTTTGAATTAATACTTGTTTAGCTGTAGAAGTTGCTACTCGTCCAAACTCTTCTTTAGGAACAATTTCAGTTTCGATGGTATCTCCAACATTTAATGTCTTATCTTTCTTTCTAGCTTCTGTTAGACTGATTTCTGTATCTAAATCGATTCCGTCATCCGTTTCTTCTTTTTCATCTTCAACTACAGTAACATAAGAGTACACTTTGATATCTCCGGTATTCTTATCGATTCTAACATGAGAATTTTGTAAACCTGTTGAACGCTTATAGGCGGCCATCAACGCATTTTCCATTGCTTCAAAAATGATACTACGATCAATTCCCTTTTCTTTTTCGACTAAGTCGACTGCTTTCATAAATTCTTTTCCATTCATGATTTTTACTCTTCTCCTTTTGGTTTGGCATATACATCTAACATGTAAGATTCATCGATTAAATCTAATTTATCTAAGATAGGATTTAAAATTCTCGTTGCCATAACTACGGTATTTAAAGGAATAATCTCTTCACTATCTAAAATAATTGTCAAGGTATTCTCTCCATTTACTTTTCCGTATTCTACATTGTCAATGAATACACCTAATTCTTTTAATCTTTCTTCTGCTGCGGCAGTTATCTTTTCTTTCATTTTGCGCCTCCACAAATAAAACAGAGTGGTTTTTGCCACTCGTTGTAGTACCAGTATAACATAAAATACGGATTTGTCACACTTTTTTTGCTTATTTTATGAGAAATCTTCTTATTTTTTTGAAATTTACAGTTATTTTTTAAATCTCCGGGAAATATCATGGGATTCACAAGAAAATAAAAAAACTATTCTAAATTTAATTACTGAATAGATTTCTAAATAAAAATTATTTTTATAGAAAGAAAATAAGAATAAGAAGAAGTGTAATTCAAAAAAAATGGTAATTTATCCATTTGTTTTCTAGATCTACACTATAATCTTAATCTGGAACATTTAATCTGTTGGGTGGAGCCTAACTTCAATCAAGAAGGAAGGCGATAATATGGGTAAGAAAGATTTTTTAATCTTCTCTTTGATTCTCATTATCTTCCTTTTATTATTCGTACAAATCATTGTATTGATATAAAAGAAAACCACCTAAATCATCAAATGAGTTA
>CASFOW010000052.1 GCA_949296705.1 uncultured bacterium | reverse complement strand
TTTTAATTTAACATTGGCAAATATGGCATCTGTTTCTTTGATTTTTTTTAGAGGCTTATTTCTCTTTACTTTTTTTAAATTATATCCCATTTTATTTAGAAGGTTTCCTAATGAGCTTCTACTAATAAAACCTTTTTTATACTTTTCAATTTTTAATAAAGCATCCATTACTTGGTTAATTATCAAATTACAAAATAATTGTTCTGTTTGAAAATGGGGATCAGTATAAGTATGCTCTTTAATTATTATTCTAATATCTTCTTCTAATTGAGGATACTTTTCTGTAATTTTTTTTCTACCACATTTATTCTTATTATAGTTTACTTCTAAATTATCTTTAACAACGATAAAACACATCTTCACGAATTTTCTACAACGACCAGTCAGTCGAGCTATAGCACTAATACATCTTCCGCCCACATCTAATACTAAAGAGCCTATTTGTCTCACTTTAGCTTCACGATTTTTTTCATTTTTAATATTTTCTATTTGATTTTTGTAACATTTCTCTAATTTTTGTGTTATACTCATATTAACAACTTCCTTACTGTTTTGGATTGTTAATAACAGTTTACGAAGTTGTTTTTATTTTGTCAAATTGTAACTTTTATTTTTGGACAACGCCTATAAATAAAACTGTAAAATAGTTAAAATTAAGATTTAACCCTTGTAACATATCTACAGGATTTAATCTTCAAACTAGTATATGGAAACATATTACATACATACAACCCTATTTTTACAAGTTCAAAAATTTTTACTTTTTTCACTTTTTTTGTATTTTTTTTATTTCAAAACTCCTTATTTTACTGGGCTTTTCGACTTAGCACTGACACACATTCAACATGATAAGTATTAGGAAACATATCGACTAAATGAATATGAGAAAGTTGATAAGTAGAAAGTAGTCTCTTTAAATCACGAGCCAAAGTAACAGGATCGCAAGAAACGTAAACGATACTGTCTGGTAAAATGCGAAGAATTGTCGTAATCGTCTTATTATCTAGTCCACTTCGTGGTGGATCGACAACCAAAGAATCAATCTGTTTAAACTCTTCGATATAATCTTCTACTTTTCCCTGAATAAAAGATATGTTATCTATCTGGTTAATTGCTTGATTCATTTTAGCAGCTTGAACGGCATCTTCGACTACTTCAATCCCGATTACTTCTTCGACATACGGTGTAAGTAATAACCCAATTGTTCCCGTTCCTGAATATAAATCTAAAACTTTATGATAGTGCTTATCTCGGTAATAATCGATTACCTTTTGATACAAGTTAAGCATCATTTCATAGTTTACCTGAAAAAACGCATCTGGTAAAATCCGAAACTGTAAATCAAATATCTTTTCGGTAATATAAGGTTTTCCTGATACAAGTTTACCGTTTAAAAATATTGAAGTTAAAGATAGTGTTGAAAGAAAAGAACAAAACAGTTCTTGGTTTATTCTTCCCTTTACAACCAACATCGTTTCATTTAAGCTTGTTCTTCGAATCATCAACTTTTCCATTTCTTCATTAGGATAAGTAGCTAAATAATTTTGTACTTGTTGATAAACTCGGTTAATTTCATCATCGACTAATAAGCACTTTCTAATGGGAACTAAATCATGACTCTTTCCTCGATAGAAACCAAGTTGATTATTCATTCCGTGAAAGACTACTTTATTACGATAATCTGTAGATCTACCATGGGAGATACTTTCTATTTCAAAATCAGAAATACCCGCAAACCTAGAAAAAAGTTCACGAACCTTATTTTCTTTAAAAGCAAGTTGCCTTTTTTCAAGCTGATGCATTAGGCTACAACCACCACATTCTTCATAATACGGGCAAGTAGGCTTAACTCTTTGTAAAGAAGCTTGAAACATCTTTTTTATTTTCGCTACCGCAAAAGTCTTCTTTATATCCGTAATTACAATACGACAACGATCTCCTGTTAAACCGTGTTGAACAAAAACAAGCTTGTCCCCTATTTTGGCAATGCCATCACCAAAATGGTCTTGTTTCATAATCGTAACATCATATTCTGTATGTTTCTTAATTTCTTCTAACATCTACTAATCACACTCATCTATTAGTATACAAGAAAAGAAAGTTTTACGCTACAACTTTTCTACTTCCCTAAAACTATTCGGTAATAATCATACTGCATAATATATCTACTAAGTAAAATCTTATTACTAACTATATTATTCATCTTTCTTACATAATCACTATCGACATGAATTCCCTCACGACTTACAAATTTACCACTACTAGCATAATAAGTTCCCTTATCGCTTACCCATGAAGAATTGGCAAATATCGCAACACCTTCTGATTCAGTACTTAATATATCCCTACCAATAATCAGTCTTGAATCATATTCTACACCAAATAGATTATAAATGGTTGGTAACACATCGATTTGACTACCCACCTTGTCTATACTTATTGTCTCCATTTCACTGTTCCATAAAATAAAGTTACTTTTATTCACTTCCACTTCGCTATCCTTTTCGTAATCCGCTAATTCATTTACTTCATCAAGAGATAAATAATACGGATAATGATCCCCCACTAACGCAATCACCGTATTTTCAAGTTCACCGGCTTCAGTTAATTTTTCGATTAATAATTCTAAGGCTTGATCTAGTTCAATTTGAGTAGCTAAATAAGCAAGAGGCTTCTTTGAATAAGCAAGTCCCGCTACATCATTTCTATGTTTAGTAGAAATCGCATTAGAACTAAAGGTATAATCGCCATGTCCACTAACCGTCACATAATAAACCATGAATGGTTTATCCTTACCCAAGTAATCGTTAACAGTCGCATCAATCATCTCGACATCTGATTCTGGCCAACGGTTACAATTAATTCGCTTTTCTAAACCATTACGACAGCCCAAATAATTATTAAAACCTAAAGAGGCTAAATACTTATTCCGATTCTGAAAAGTATAGGTATGATTATGATAAGCATACGTTTGATACCCCAAATTTTCAAAAGAAGTCGCAATACCAAAAGGATAACTATTTTCCCCACTTTTCCATGGGGATAAAAATCCTGATGCAGCAACTAAACCCGTAAGTTCTTGAAACTCACCACCAATCGTACTACTGATCATCGGAGTATAAAATTGATTAAAGACAAAACCACTATTTACTAACCGATAAAGCGTAGGTGTAATATCTTCTCTTACCGCTATCTCATTAAACCCCTCTGCCATAAATAAGATTAAGTTCTTGCCTTTAAAATAATTCGTATATTCATTCTCTAATGTGCCACTATCTTGTTTAAAATATTCATGCATCATTCGAATAGTACTATTACTCTCTTTGTTAATCAATGAATCAAAATCAATATCTAAATAATGATATCCATATTCTGGCATCTTATCATCATCATCATTAGAATCATCTTGAATAGTATTATCTATATTTTCATCACTATCTTGATCATCATAATCATCTATAATATTTAGTTTTCCAGAAAAACCAAATATAGTTCTTTTTAGATCGATCCGAAAAGCATTAAGGACACCAAATTTTCTAATATTTAATTCATTATTATGAATAGTAAAATATAAGTCTCTCGCTGAATTAATTGTACCATCATTTAAACAAAGACTCGCTATAAATAATGTATAAACAAAAATACACCCAGACAATAGTCCAATATGTATTTTTAGTTCTTGTTTATTAATAACCAACTTTCTATTAAAAATTAATAATAAGATAAATGGTAAGAATAAGAATAATATACCTAATATATTCTCTAAAATGAGCATAAATCCATCACCAGCAAAATCCATCACCTGATCAGTTGCCCATAATAGAGGCAGGTCAAAATAAAAACCAAACATCTTAAAAACACATAATTGTATAGCATATAGGCAAGTAATCATAAAAATTAGCACATAATAGATTATTTTATTTACCCGATTACTACCCCATGTTACAACAAAATAAACAAGTAAAGCAGTAAATACAGTATATAAAAATATATACAATAAACTAATATTAAATACTACTGTTTTAGTTAATATCCTAAATACAATTTCCAAATACGTAAGTATTAATAATGTAAGTAAAAATAAACGGAAATTATTTAAATTGTACTTCTTCATACTACTCACCAATACCTCTTTTTATAGCAAAATAATCATTAATCAGCAACTACTACCGTAGCTGTAGTAATCCCTACGTCATTTAATAATCTTATAATTCCTTCTTGAGAAAGAGTATCTTCAACAATAATATAAATATTGGGGTTTAATCCTAAAAATGCCTCTTTAACATCAACACCAGTAGAAAGAATAACATTATCCAGATTTAATCTAACTAAATTAGTACAGTTTCTAAACATTCCAAGAAGATCTTTTGCGTTAAGTAAATTAAAATTAGAAAGATTTAAATTCGTTAAATTAATACAGCCATCCACGAATTGAGATATATTTTCTACTTTAGAAGTATCAAAGCTGGAAACATCTACCCATTTTAAATTCTTACTATTACAAAACATTCCACTCATATCGGTAACTTGACTAGTATCAAAATGAGAAAGATCAATTCCTGTTAAACCGGTATTTTCAAACATCCAAGCCATCCTCGTTACTTTAGAAGTATCAAAATTACTGATGTTTAAATTCGTTAACTTACTACATTGGGCAAACATTCCAAACATATCGGTCACATTGGAAGTATCAAAGCTAGACAAATCTAGGCTAGTCAATTCCAAACATCCACCAAACATATTATTCATACTCGTTACTCGGGAAGTGTTTAATACTTCTATATTTTCAATTTCTCTGAGATTAATGAGTCTAGTAAAGAAGCCTTTACCTGATTCTAACCAAATCTCGTCATTTCCTTGAAAGTAAACCGTATAGGTTCCCGCTTCATCTTGGTTTTCTACTACATAACTCATACAGCTACCATCCTGATTAGGAGAAAAGTCTAATGATATTTCCGCTCCTTCAATTGGAGTTATTCGGTTTTGTAAGATGATTTTTGTAACTGATGCTTTCTGTTCATCGGTCATTGTAGGAGTTTCCCCTTCCTTATAATGATAAACAGACTGTTTACTAACGGCTTCTACCCGGTCGTATGTATCGACTTGAATCTTAAAAGATAAATCCATCCCAGCATCTTTATTTTGAAGAGAAGTACTGTTAAAAAGGCCAATTTTTAGGCAATAACTTTGGCTCTCTCCTGCTTCTAAATGTAAAGCTGTTTTGATTACCAATTCTTTATCCCCAGATAAAAAACCACTAAGAGATGAAAAAGTTCCCTCTTTAACTAATTCTAATGGTTGATAAGCGGAATCCGTTTTATATAGTTGCCATACTAAGTTGTTGGAAAAAATATCTATTCCATCTTTTTGAAGAGAAATGTCGACAAAACTAATATTGTAGTCAAGCGCTTGATTATTGGTATTTCTAATTGTAAATTGGTGAGAAGATGCCTCAGACTCGTCATTAATTGGTACTGCATTACTAACCAAAATCTCTTGACCTGTCTCATAAGTAATTTCTAAGGTGTCAAACATTACGATTTGTTGCTTGGAAGTAGCAGAAACCGCAAAATAGGCATAACTTCCACCCATAATTAAACCAATACCAAGTAAGCAAAAAATTAATGCCCATATTTTAATCGTATTTTTCATCTTTCACCTCATATTATTATGTTACTATTATATCAAAAGAGGTAAACAGTTGAAACCCCGAACAAAATGAAAAATAAATTTTTCATGTCCCAGTCGTTGCCTCCTGGGTTTTCTGCTTCATCGATAAAGTAACCTTTATTCTCAACAGACTTAACTTCCGATAGTCGCTACCGTAGTTTTTTGTTCCTATTTTATGCTTATTTTTTTCTCGACTATATTAGCTCTTTTACATATTTCTTTATTCCCTCAAATAATATATTTTGACTAGCATTGATATCTCTATCATGGACACTTCCACATTCTGGACAGTTCCAATTTCTAACTGATAATTCTTTTACTTTCTCATTCTTATATCCACATTTACTACACTCTTGACTACTTGGATAATAGCTGTCTATCTGTATATATCGTTTTCCATAATACTTAGCTTTATATTCTAATATACGACATATCTCAGATAAACGAACATCAGTTAGAGATTTAGAAAACTTCTTTTCTTCGATCATCTCTTTTACTTTTAATGTTTCACTTACAATGATATCATTTTCTAATACTAGTTTTTTTGCTATTTGATGAATAAAATATTTTCTCGCGTTCTTTAGTTTCTGGAATAGAATGGCTATTTTTTTCTTCGTCTTATAATAATTACTACTTCCTTTTTCACGTCTTGCTAATTCTCTTTGTTTCCTTTTGATTCTTTTTTCATATTTCTCGATGATCTTCTCATTCTTTATCTTTTCTCCATCACTTGTAATCACAACATCTTTTATCCCTAAATCTATTCCTACTATTCTTTTAGGAATAATTCTTGGCTCAATATGATTTACTTCTACTAATACACTAACATAATATTTTCCACTTGAATACTCACTTATAGTTGCATTGATTATTCTTCCAGGCAAAGATTCTAAATCTCTATATCCTCTAATCTTTACTTCTTTTAATTTAGGAAGAGTAATTACTTTTCTTTTTAAATCTACTTTAATATTCTCATATTTTCTTTCTTTATAAGTACTAGTAATATAATTCGTTCGATAACTTCTTTTTGAACTATACTTTCCTTTAAACTTAGGATAATTGTTTTGATGTTTGATAAATCGTTTAAAGCCATCTTCTAAATCAAATAAACTACATCTTAAACTACAAGAATCTACTTCTTTCAAGAATGGATATTTTAAATATAAATTAGGCAAATCTTTAATCACATCAAAACATGTTAAATCTCTTTTCTTTCTTTTTTCAAGATAATGATTATAAACAAATCTTGTACAACCAAACGTTTTTTGAATCATAATGATTTGACTATCGTTCGGATAAAGACGAAACTGATAACTTTTATACATATTCATGATGTCATTCCTCCTTGTTGTTCATGGTTAACAAAACTATATCAAACAATTGTATGCAAATCAAGTGAATTACAAAATTTTCTATTTTTTATTTCTTTCTTCTATACAAAGCAAATTCCTAGTATATAAAAAAGAATAGCCTTACAGCTATTCCTAAATTTCTAGAACTCTACGTATTCTTCAGTATCATATAAAATATCATCTATTCTAAGATAAATAGAATACTTACCATTTAAGCCTTCCGAATTGATATATTTTGTGATGGGAATACCATTTTCAGTTTCCTCTTCGGTAAAAATATCAACACATAATGCTGTATATGGTTTCTTACTTACACGTACTTGATAAATATTAGAGCGTAAATTCTGATAGAGAATGATTTCAACTTCATTTTCCCGTTTAAATTGGCCTTTAACAACTAAACGATCAATCTCTTTTTCAAAAGTAACATTATGTTTTTCATATTCATCATCTATTTTTTGACTAGAAAAAATTGGGCCAATTTTACTACGAGTAACATCTGTTTTACCTAAACTACCTAATCGTTTTGCTTTTTCGGTAGAAAACTCATCTTGATCGGTATATAAGCTCATCTTTTCTACTCGATAATTATTAGTTGGTAACTTTAGTTCAAATACAACTTCATCATCGATTAATTCAACGGTATCAGATAATAGTTTGGCATTTTCACTAAATCCAGCTGGCTGATTAGAGTTTTTTCCATCTACAAAAACAATCCCGCCAGAATGAACAATATAATGGTTTTTATCCAAGTAATCAACATCAGAAATATATGGTGAATAAAACTCACTGCCTCTTTCTTTGCCATATTCCCAGACTTGCTCAATAGTCATATGCTCAGTATCAATCTTATACATAACACCACGAGTATAACTCTCCTCAGCCGGTACATATTCATCTTTAATTTTTGATTTATTATTTCCATTATCTAAGATAAACACATATCCTTCTGGTGTGATCATCGCAGCATGTTGACTCCATTGCCATTCAAAGTCATCTCCTACAGGGGTAAAGAAATATTTCTGATACTCTTCACTCCAAGAAGTAGAGTCACCAATAATCCAGTTTAAGTCTCCTGTTTCGTAGTCAATATTAATTACCGCATCTTGATGTCTTCCAGATAAGGTAATAGAATTCGTATCCTCATCATACCATACTGAATTATTATGGAACCAATCATAAGAAGACCAATTTTCACTTTTTCCCTCTTCCATTGGTAAAATATCTTTTAAATCAAAGTGTTTAACTTCTTCTCCCGTTTCTCGGTCAAGTTCGACAATATAATCTTCAACCGTACCATCCTCATTATTAAAATCATCACTAGAAACTAACAAGTTGCCATTAGGCATCTCATAATAATCATGATGGTAACCTCCTTCTAAGCTATATTCTGTATAGATTTTACCAAGTAAATCCATTTCATATAAGCCTGTCATGTAATATGGTGAATTGACAAGACGTTCACTACTAACTAATAAATGGCCATTTTCTAAGCGATCAATCTTCCAAACAGCATAGTTAGTAAAATACCATCTAATATCACCATTCACATCATAAGCACAAGTATATCCAGAACTAGATGGAGAATAAAAATAAAGTTCATTGCCTAATTTTTCTTTATCGGCATAAACATCTTCGGGAATAATCATATCATCAGGTAATGCTTCTGTTTTGATATCGATTGTCTTAGAAACTAAATTATCGTCTGCTTGATATTCTATTTTTATTTTATTTACCGCATCCGCGTAAAGACCATAAATCGGTAACCGATGTTTAGTTCCTTTAGAAAAAGTATGCGTATATGTCGCCCACTCATCTTTTCCTGGAATCGTTACTTTGACTTCTACTTCTTCTTCTGTATCAAAGGCAATCAAAGCCGTAAGGGGAGAATTCCCATAAGGATTTAAAATTACTTGTGGTTCATCAATCGTAAATCCTTCTAAATCAAAATCTGCTTCTAACTGTTGTTGTTGTTCTACCATACTCTTTCTATAAGCTACTTTTTGATCATTGATAGAATGTAAATGCGTATAAAGGATTACCCCTCCTCCAACAACCAAAATAATAGCAAGTATAGAAACAACCAAAACCCACATCTTCATTTGTTTCTTTTTTTTCATACATAACCTCCTAACGATTCCATTATAAAAAAGAAACCAATAAAAAGGCAATAAACAAGAGGTTGAAAAAAACTAAAGTCTAAGTTGAGTTACTTTGTACAACGATCATTAAAGGATAAAGGGATGCGATACGTAGTCATCTTTTCTAAAGAATTAGATGCATTAATTTCTAAATATAAACTACCTTCCGAATAACGAGAACAATCACTAGAAAAATCATCAATTTTAAAATCAATTCCACGAAGATAATCTTCTAAAGTAATCATTTCTTCACCCTCATATTTAGCTTCTGAAATCTTCGTCGTAATATCATCTTGAACTTCATATAAAACACAACTGATTTCTTGATATAAGGTATTATCTTCACCACCACAGTAATCAATATTAGAAATGTATAAATGAGAATTACTATTATTGTAAGCTAGACTTCCTGATATTGTAAAATGATTACAACTAGTGGATAACGTTTTAAATTCGAAATCATCGTTTTGAAAAAAGATAAAATATCCCCCAATAAGCAAAAGGAAAAGAAAAATTCCAATTATCCCAATTCCTATCTTTACTTGTTTAGATTTTTTAGTTTTAGAAGCATCTTTTACCGTAATTTCGCCATCAAGAAAATCACCGATATCCATTTGGAAATCTGCACAAATTTGTTTTAAGAGTGCTAAATCAGGCATATTTTTTCCTGTTTCCCATTTTGATACCGCCTGATAAGTAACATGGTAACGCTTCGCAAATTCTGCTTGTGTCAACTGATGTTTTACTCTTAATTCTTTAATTAATTGTCCAACTTTTTCTTGATCCATATTACCACCTAAAAATCCTTTATCTTTTTTATTGTATCATAAAAAGAAGGGATTGACACCTAGAAAACTCACTTTACAACTTACTTTGCATTACGATACCTTTTTGTTTTTTTCTTATGATGAAACGAAGAAAAAAACTCTCCTAATGTATTGTATGGTTCACAATCTTTTTCTAAAAGACGAAGTGGATTACTGGCAAGATCATACCTATTTATGTATTCCTTTTTTATATGACGAATTGCTAGGTCTTCCCCATCAAAAAATTCATCGACAATCGAAATAATTAAACGATTCATTTCCATACGATTAATAAGAGATAATTCCTTTATCGGTTTATCCTTCTGTTGTTCGTAGAAACTATCATCGATCATATATAAGGAAAAAGGTAACTGATAAGTTGTATTTTCTCCGAAACGAAGATTATAAATTGCCCAATCACATAATTGAATATGAAGTTCGGTAAAAATATCAACGGTATGGCATAAAGAATATAGATAAGAAAATACTTCCTCTTTTGGTAACGTATATAAAAGATCATTGGTATTTCCTCTAGATTCATATAAGAAAGGCGCAGAACAACCAATATAAGCTCCTTCTTGATCAAAAACCGGAGAATGACTAACTACAACCGGTAATACTTGCGATGAGACACTACTAAAATATGTAATCGTTTCTAAATCGGGATAATCCACTTCATCATCAATATCTAAATAAAGTTTGACTGCTAAATCTACATTATCTTGACAAAGATGATAAACCGTTCCTGAGGTAATCCCACCTTGTCCCTTTTCACGACTATGCAAGTGGTACATATTCTCATTTATTCTAAGCCAATTGTTCATTTAATATCTTCTCCTTTTTACAAGTTCCACTTTATCCAATAAATAATCTTGCAGTGAAGAATAATCTTTACTCTCTTCTTTCAATAAGGAAAAACAAGTCTTCACTCTTTAAATAAGGACTAAGAATCATCTCACTAATCGGATCTTTTAAAGATTCCGCATAACGAAAAACAAACCTCGCAATAATATCATTAATCAAATAAGATAATTCCTGACGATTTTTTTTAAAAGTAATCCCTGAGTCAAAATAATAACCATTATCGTCAATCATATATAACCCTAAGGATAAGTCCTGTCCCTTACCATATAATAAATTTCCAAGTCCCCAATCCCAAAGAACCAAATTTTTCGTCGTGACTAACGCAATTTTTTCTTCTAATTGAGAAAGATGACTATATATCTTTTCTAATGATACTTGATAAATGACTTCTTCCGTTTGGCCATAGTTTTCTTCAATATATGAAGAGGCACTACCAATATATCGACATTTCTCATCAAAAACCGGATAATTACTTAAACAAATAGGAAAGTTATCCAGATAAAATTCCTGTAACCTAGTAATATCTTCTAAAGATAAATAATCCCAAGAATGATATAACTTAATTGCATAATCTATTTTCTTTTCTGGCACTAAAAGACGATAACATGTTACCGTTTGTCCTTTTTTTCATCATCAAGTTCCAAATCATATTCAAATCCCGCAACTAAAATTCGTTTTTTCATCATCAAATCCCCTTTAAAAAGTGAAGCTTATTCTAACACTTTTTTCTGATTTTGAAAAGATAAACGACTATTTTGGGTAACTTTATCCATACTAAAATAAAGAGAGGAAGAAAATTATGATTGAAAAAATAAAAGCAGATACTAATCATGCCGACGATATTATCTATCGGGAAATTAATATTCAAGGACAAAAAATCACTTTAGTTTACAGTGAAGTATTAACGAGTGGTGTAAATGTTAGTGAACTGGTATTAAAAAATCTAGCGAAAATTATCGATGAAAATATTTTTATTACTACTGATCTTTATACCTTCTTCTATAATTCATTACCTAGTCACAACATAAAAAAAATAAAAGATTATTCTGATTTACAAACCAAATTATGGAACGGTTACGTTATTTTTGTCTTACCAGATGATAATTGTTTTGGGATAGAAATTAGAGCTTTTCTAGATAGAGGAATAGCTAAAGCCGAAGCAGAAGTTTCTATTCAAGGACCAAAAGATGCTTTTACAGAAAACTTTAATACCAATTTAGGATTACTCCGTAAACGATTAAAAACAAGTAATTTTTGGACTTCGACATTAACTATTGGTAAACAAACCCAAACTAAAGTGGGGATTCTTTATATGCAAAATATCGTAGAGAAAAAGTTAGTTTCGGAAATTGAAAAAAAATTAAATAAAATTAATATAGATGGTATTGTCGATAGTAGTTATCTAAAACAATATCTGAATCAAGAATCTGCCATTTTTCCAACCATTATGTCAACTGAGCGTCCAGATCTTGCGGTGATGGCTCTATTAGAAGGAAAAGTTATTATCATGAGCGATAATAGTCCTTATGTACTTATTCTTCCCTGCTTCTTTATTGATTTTTTTCATACCCCTGATGACTATTATCAAAAACCGATTAATATTACCTTTATTCGTTTAGTACGTCTAGTTGCCTTTTTCATCGCTATATTAGTTCCCGCCTACTATATTGCGATTACTACTCATAACTACGATTCCATTACAACTGACTTACTCGTTAACTTTCTTTCACAACGAAAAACAGTGCCCTTTCCCGCTTTGGTAGAAGCACTACTCATGACAATTTCGTTTGAAATCTTAAGAGAAAGCGATATGAGAATGGCATCTACCATGGGAAGCGCGGTATCCATTCTGGGTGGTTTAGTGTTAGGAGATGCGGCTGTTAGTGCCGGTATCATTTCTCCTATTATGATTATCGTTGTTGCGATTAGTGCGATATCCGGATTAGTGTTTACCTCGATCGAATTAACTTCTGCCATTAGATGGTGGAGAATTATCTTTATGTTTCTAGCAACACTCCTAGGAATATATGGAATATTTTTAGGAATCATTCTATTAACTACAAAACTATGTAGTATCAATGCCTTCAATAAGCCTTACCTTGCACCTTTTTCCCCACTCATTTTTTCTGAACAAAAAGATGGCTTTATTCGACTAAGTAATCCCCAAAAAATCAAAAACCGTAATCCGTTACTAACCAAAAAAAATCAAATAAGAGGCCGGTAAAAAAGAAAATAATTCTCTTATTTATGGTCATGTTACTTTGAAAACAAGGAAAGGAATGATGCTTAATGATCAAAAAAATCTTTGTCCTAGTTAGTATCCTATTACTAACCACTAGTTGTAACTCCTATACTGAATTAAGTGATTTAGGTATTACTAGTATGTTAGGACTCGATTATCAAAATGAAGAATTTATTGTCTATACAACCATTATTGCCGATAGAGATAACGAAGAAAATAAAGAGAAATATAAAACTTATCATGCAACTGGAAAAACCCTTGAAGAAGCATTTGAAAATATCTATATCCAAAACAGTAAAAAAATTTATCTATCTCATATGAATCTACTAGTCATTACCGAGGATTTAATCAATAATCAATTAACAACAATGATAAAACATTTTTTAAGTAATAACGAATATCGAAATAATTTTCAAATCGTTACTATAAAAAGTAAACTAGAAGAATTATTCTACCAAGAAATTACTGCCGAAGAAATCAATAAACTAATTACCATCAACATGGAAGAATCTGGTACAACAAGATCAATTGATTTTGAAACCTTCTTAAAAGATATCTTAATCGATCATAATACGATTCTTCCAACCATAAAGCTAGAAAACAGTGTATTCATTGAAGGTTTTGCGCTAATCAAAAATAATCAAATTTACGACTTTCTATCTAATGAAGATGCAATTTTGTATAACTATTTAACCAATGAAATTAAAAAAACTACTTTCCAAGGAATTACTGTTTATGAAAATGAAACTATTATTACCACTAAAAAAAATAATATTGAAATAAGCATCACTTCAACTATTAACAAACAGCCTGAACTTTACCAGAAAGAATTAAAAACCGCTTTATTAAACTTACTTACTACCTATCAACAAAAACAGTATGACCTATTAAAATTAGAATATAAAATTTACCAAAACGATTACTCCTATTACCAAAAAAGCCAAGATGTTCTTAACCAACTAAAATTTCATATTAAAATTCATCCGACAATTAAAAATAACTATCTTGAAGAGGTGAATACCAATGAATAAAAACAAAATCACCGTATTTGAACTGACAACCCTTTCTTTCTTTTTATTTAATTCTTTCCTCTTTACAACGGGAATTCAAAATCTAACTAAACAAAATAATACTGATAGTATTTTAAGTATCCTTATTGGTAGTCTTTTCCTATTATTATTATTTCACTTATTAAAAGGAATTTATCAATTTCATCAACAACAAAATATTTTAGGAAAAATAGAAATACTATTTCCCAAGACTAAAACTTTTATTTTCTTATTATTAATTCTCCTATTATTTACTACACTTATCTATTCTATCCATCAAATTTCTACCTATATTAATTATTATATTTTAAAAGAGACAAAACTGTTGGTAATTACCGTTACACTATTATTAAGCGTTCTTTATATTTGTAAAAAGGGGATAATTAGTATTGTTAAACTTAGTGAAATTTGTTTTTTTCTATATTTATTTCTTTTTATTATTACGATATTAGGAACATTAAAATATTTAAATCTAGAAAATATTAAACCCTTACTTACTTCATCTATCGAAGACAATGTAAAATCGAGTTTACTTTATTTTTCTAGTTTAATTTTTCCATTTTTCTTAATTACAATTATTCCTAAAGCAGTTTTAATTCAAAAAAAGAAATATGAACAAGCTATATCTAAAGGGCTAAAATATAGTAGTTTAATTTGTTTCATAGAACTATTCATCACTATTTCTATTCTTGGTGTTCAATTAACAAAAATTTATGTTTATCCGGAGATGACTGTCTATAAAAAAATTTCTTTCCTGAATATTTTAGAACATTTAGAAACTACTCTTGCTTTTTCACAAATTCTAAATAGTCTTTTCATTATTGTCTTAATGCTTTGGAGTTTACATGCCCTTTTAGAAAAATTAATCCCTATAAAAAAAGAAAAAGAAAATATTTCTTATTCACTTCTTCTTTTATTATTGATATTTGCGGGAACATTACTTACTATTCCCCACTACTATTTTCTAATTGAAAACCTTATTGTTCTTGGTTTATTATTACTAATTCGGTTAAAAATTAGTATTCGCAAATATAACCAGCAAGTTCTAATTGGGAAACAATCTCTAATACATTTTGATTTAAAGTATAAGAAGTTTTAATTTCATCTTGATCATTTACCGCAACAGAAGTCGGATCAAAGCTAGCTAAATCAAATTTTTTTACCATATAAATAGAATTACCACCTGTTGAACATTCGTAATTAAAGCCTTTAATCTGATAATATGAATCGGGTATTTCTTGACAAGCACGCTGAATTTCGGCAAATTCTTCTTTATTTTCATCCGTATCTAATGAATAAACACGACTAAGTGTCTCTGAAACAATACGCAACTGATTATCTTCATGAAACAATAAAATTCCTAAACTATCTCGATAAGGATAAGCGGTATGGCTTTCATCATCATAAGTACAAATAATTCGATCATATTGACTGTCATCAATCAAATTTCCTGAGGAACCACCTGGAGAAGATGGAAGATAGTCATCTGAATGATCAGGCCCATTCTGCTCTTCAACAGGTTGTTCGAAAACAATTCGAAAAACGGGCGGTAATACAATAAAAGAAGATAAAACCAAAATTCCTCCAACGCACAAAATCCATTGTATGAGGGATAAACCCATAATTTTTTTCATAGAAAACCCCTTTCCGATTATACATAAATTTTATCACAAAAGAGCGTAGAAGAAAACCTATTTTACTTTAATTCCTAAAATTTGAACCAGAAAAACGGCTTGATAAGAAGAAATAATCATTCCCTTCAAATAATTAGGGTCGATACGAATGCCAGCAATTAAACAATTAGAAAGATCAATTCCTCGCATTGGCGTAGAATAAATTTCTACTTCAGACAAGTCATCCTCATCAAAAACCGCACTGGAAAAATCCATACCTTGAAATCTAGCCTCCAAAAAGTGACAATGTGAAAATTCGATTACTCTACATTTACAATCTGAAAAATTACTGTACTGTAAATTACAACTGTCAAATAGGCAATCAAAAAAATGAACCTTAGAAAAACTAGTACCTACTAACTTACAATCATGAAATTCTACGCGATAAAAAGCGCGATCAATAAACTCAATATTAGAAAAATCACAATGGTAAAATATAACATCCATAAAGCCGATTTTATCTAAATCATGTTTTTGAAAAATAATATCATGAAAAACACACTCATTAAAATCAGTAACTAGCATATTTGATGGATATACTTGTTTTAAAAATTCTAATTGAAAAAATTCTTCTACATCAGTAAGTTCTAAAAATATAGACTCAGTCAATTGTTTAATTTTAGGTTTTACTCTTGTTTTCATGAAACCACCATCCACTTTTACTGTATCATTAACGAAAGAAAAAAGCTAGTCCTAATAACTAGGTACTAGCCTAAAAACTTAATGTATAACTTTCTATTGCAGTTGTCGATTTATCACAAGTTAGCCTTGCGACTCGGCACGGACTATGAACACTAATAATATGATCATCAGAATATTGTGGTTCGTTATAGTCGGGATGCCACGCTGAATAAGTAGCTGAACCGCAACGATTACATCTTAAATTCCAACGATACCATCCGCCACCATCATCGCCACTCCACTCGATGTAATAAGTACCACCACAAGTAACATAACAAGAATCGGTATGTGTATGTCTATTAGCCGTAATCGTAAATTTCTTAGATCCGATATTGCCCGCACTATCTTTAACCCAAGCATAATAAGTAGCTGTATCTTGAGCAAAAGAATAGGAAGTTGTCGCCGATGTCGAAGATAAAGTTGTCCAAGACGAAGGTTGTGATGAACTAGAGGTAACCGCATACCCAGTTAAACCAATATCATCAGTCAATTGAAGACTAACTTGATTATTAGTATTACTTGGCAAAGTAATATCTACTGTTGGTAAAACTGTATTACGTTTTACTGTATAAACATCAGACCAAGCACCACGGTTGCCGGCTTGATCAACAGCACGCACATAAAAATTCCAACTTCCATCCCAACTAATTGTCCAAGGATTAGAAATTTCGGTCGCACTACCTGCGTCTGTACTATGTGCATACTCATAGTAAGCAACACCAATATTATCAGACGAACTAAAATTTTGAACAACATTTTGATTTGTCCAACTAGAAGAAGTATAACCATTCAAAGATACCGTTGTTTTAGTCGGAGCTTCTGTATCCATATGAATATGTTGACTATCGGAGAAACTACCTTTGTTTCCAGCTAGATCAACAGCTCTAAATGTTGTATTACAACTGCTAAAATTATTGGGTGGGGTCCACTCTGAACCTGTTGTTCCATAGTAAACTCCATCTATATAAATCTCATAGTACGCAACGTCAATATTATCAGTCGCGCTAAGTTTTAATTTATAATTATTTTTCCAGCTATGACTATTACTTCCGCCTAAATAGGTTACCATCGTTTTACTTGGGACTTCATTATCCAAATAGATAGTAAAACTTGTCTCATCACTTACATTATTACTACCATCCACAGCTTTTAGGGCGACTGTACCCCATAAACTCTCATTTTCTACGTATCTAGTTGTCACCCTAGTCGTTGGAATTACTCGATCGCTAGTATCTCCTTCACCACGATACCTAATTTCCTTTACACCTGACCCTTCTAATTCTGGATATCTACTTCGGCAAGTTGTTCCTAGGAGACAAGCATAATCACGACTGGTAATTTGCATCATAATACTCTTAGTAGTAATATTGATATTACCATTTCCATTATTTGGTATATACTCTGAACCATCTGCATAAGCCAGATCTACCTTGGGTTGTTCAGGGGCTACCTTGTCCACTACCCTTACTGATACCGGATTAGTACTTTTATAGCGATATACCCATCTTACATTTGTAGTTCCTAAAACTGTAGTATCAATTGTCCTAGGGGTTGCTTCTAAATTATCCGTTACCAATGTTCTAACTCCATTTTCTACTGCGTATACTTTAGCCTTAGGTAAAATCAAATCATCTCCTTGTCTAATTTCAGTAGGAAAATCCTCAACTTCAATCACATAGTTTTTAGTTGTACCTGAACCCACACTCATACCACATATTTCATCACTAGAAGAATAATAGTCTCCGCATTTCAAACAAACATAGTAATCATATTCATCTTTATCCGTTTTCTCGACAATAACAGTAGCGTCACATTGTTCGCCGTTTTCACTTTCAATATTACTAATGTATTTATTGTTAAGTAACTCATCACCACTAATACTAGCTGTACTACCAATCTCCCTAGGATATAGGCTTCGGTAATCAATCAAATAGTCTCTAGCTGAATTTAGCACACTATCCTCTAAAGAATGATAATAAGTTTCCTTTCCTTGATTAATATAACCAAGTACTGCGGGAATCGCAATACCTAATAAAATGCCTAAAATCGTTATTGTTGCCAGTAATTCTATTAAAGTAAAACCTTGCTTTCTATATTTTTTATCCATATCTATGACTCCTTATTTTTTCTTATATTACTAGTATACGCCTCATCATAATGGTAAACAAGAAGATAATTAAAATTTTTTCATATACCAGAAATTTGCTTCGTAAAAAGTTAAAACATATAAAGGTGGAAAGGTATAAAAACAAGAAAATTTTGTAATTTGCTTGACTAAGATACGTTTGTTTGTTATTGCCTTGTTAATCAAGAACATCAGAAGGGAAAATGACAACATGAATATGTATAAAAGTTATCAGTTTCAGCTTTACCCAAATAGGGGCGACTGGCACTACGATTCAAAAACGTTTGGTTGTACAAGATCAGTTTATAACCATTATCTTGAAAAAAGAAAAAAAAGAGCATTTAACTTGTTTTGAGATGATTAAAGATTTGCCTAATTTATATCAGGAATACCCCTTCTTAAAAGAAGTGGATTCCTGTAGCTTAAGATGTAGTTTATTTGATTTAGATGATGCTTTTAAACGGTATTTTAATCATCAAAACAATTATCCTAAGTTTAAAGGAAAGTATAATTCCAAAAGAAGTTATCGGACGAATTATATTACGAGTACTTATAAAAAAGTAAGAATGATGTCTACGGCAACGACTCATCATGAGTTAAGTCTCTAGGAGAATAGATGTCATTCTATCGATGAAGCAGAAAGCCCAGGAGGTACGACTGGGAGATGGAAATAAATTTTCATTTTGTTCTTATCTATTCAGATATTAAAAGCAATAAAAGATTAAAAACAGTATGCATAATAAAGAAAGTAGGCGATTTTTCTTTTATTTTATGATAATTTAATAAGGATAAGTGATTTATCTGGCATCTAATTATTACAATAAGCTTCATAATTCAAAAAGAAAAGAACTGAATTAATCAATTCCTTCCCGTGATACTATTCCAAATATAATTTAGTGCCTGCTTGTAGATAAATTAAATATTTTCCGGTTTGTTGACAAGTAAAAATTAATCTTGGTGTTTCTTCTTTAGGAACTTCCTCTGGCGGTGAATCTTTTGGAAGTAAAATTACCCAATCATCCTTAGAGGCAATCCAATAAGATTCTACTTGATACCACTTATAACCATCAATATTCTTTTCATCCGTATAAGTATAAATACCTGGCTGAATATAACCTAAGATATCCCCTTGTAAATTAGGCTCACGGCGAGCCCGTAAATTAGTAACTAGTACCTCTAATTGATTCTGAGTGGAATCTCTAGGAACAGGAGTTCCAACATAACTAAGTTCTTTAGGTAGCTCTACCCAAGGCAGAAAGCCACCGAATACCTCTTTAGTAAAATTAGGATCTAAAAAGAAAACATCTTCAGGTGGTAGACACTCCCCCTTCATCACCCATTTGCGATTACTATTTTCTATCCAGGTATCACAATACCCCTTTCCAGCTACAATATGAATATGATTACTAGTCGCACCATCTGAACCTTCATGACAAATAATCTCTCCCCGCTTAAATATATCTCCTACCTTAATTTTACTTAAATCTTGGTCATTAGAATGAGTAAGAGTCATAAACGCAATATCATTAAATGTCGGTGCGACAACAGGTGAAGTAGAAACTAACCAAATCGTATTGGTTACACTAGCATTCCCCAACCCCCGAATCGCAGTTACTTTCATCTCATCACAAGGACAATATATAGGATCTCTCCCACTATCTAATCCTCCATCATCAATTGGATAATCCCGATAATCATTTGCTTGATACCAATGAAGTCGATGAGAAGTTTCTCCATGATAACTCTGTGTGATGCGCATTGTCTTTAGTGGATAAATCATATAATTCTTATTCATAATGAATTTCTCCTATAATTCCATCATCATCAGATGGAGTAGAAGAGCTATCTTGGTTACTCTCCTCATCATCTGGCTTTTCTTGCTTTTCAGGATTTTCACTATTAGGAACTCGATTAACCACTAATTCAGAATACGAAGATAATTTACCTTCTAAATTACGATAAATTGTATCCGCACCAATAAAACTAAAAAGCCCTACCCATAAACTTTTAACCGTATCAATACTCGCAAACGTAAGGGAAAAGAAATAACCAAATAACATATTTACTATAAAACTATATAGGGTAATACAACGACTATTTCGACAAAACTTTTTCGTTTTCTGAATAAAAGCAACCGTCATCGTACTACAGGCAATCGCAATAACTAATATCACTTGTAATAAATACCAATCTAACATAAACATCACCCACTATACTCTATGTGCCATAAAGATTTTTGCATGGTGCGTTTGTACCAATTATGCTATTTTTATTTTTTCATAAGGAATAAACACTTGAAATTCACCGGAACTATACGGAGCTACCTGATAATATTCAAAAAATAAAATAACACCTTTCTTATCCAAAACAAAATGAGAAAAATTAGAAATAACAGGCCTAGTTCCCTCTATCATCATCGAAATGCTAACAATTTTCTCTTTCTGAATTAATTCCTGTCGACTATAACAAGAGAAAAACTCTAATAAACTAGGATGACAATTTAACCAATCGTTAAGCGAGAATATCTCCTCTTTTTCTTGATCAAAGACAATCGTATAGAACAAAATGAAAATAAATTTTCATCTCCCAGTCGTTACCTCCTGGGCTTTCTGCTTCATCGATAGAGTATCCTCTATTCTCCTAGAGACTTAACTCATGATGAGTTGCTGCCGTAGACTTTGTTCTTTCTTTTTTCTTGCTAAATTAACTCTTTCATATATCTCTTTATTCCTTCAAATAATATATTTTGACTAGCATTGATATCTCTATCGTGGCAAATTCCGCATTCTAGGCATATCCAATTTCTAACTGATAAATCCTTTACTTTCTCATTTTTATATCCA
>CASFOW010000051.1 GCA_949296705.1 uncultured bacterium | reverse complement strand
ACTATTACCAATTTTTAAACCAGCACTATCATTATCAAGAGCTAGTACAAAAATACCTTTATAATCATATTCTTTTACTAAAGATAGAAAACGATTTGTATTATAACCATTAAGACTAATTGTTTTTATTTCAGGAATAATAGTTTCTAAAGATAAGCTATCAATAATACTTTCAGTAACATAGATAACAGAATTATCAGTAGAATTTTTTAATAAATCTTCATTAAATAAATATCCTATACCACTAGTTTTATATTTGTTATTAGACGTGGCAGAACGACCAAAATAGCTATGCTCATTTAATGGGAATATAATGATTTTTCTTTTTGTATCATAGCCAATAAAATATTTATCTTGCAGTCTTTTATCAATGTGGCGAGTATTAGTTAAGTAATCGGTATTACAAATATTTTTATGACAATAATAAAAGTATTTACTAAAATCTTTTTCTACATAGTCATCTTCTTTGATAGTAGAAGTAGGAACAACTTTGTCTAGTTCGTTAAATAATTCAGCAATTTTATTATGCTGTTCTCTAAAACTTGTAAGACCATAATGTAACTTAATTAAATCATATATATCATACCTTTTGCCACAAGAAAAACATTTACAGATTTGATATTTTGGCGAATAATACATACTAGGGTGTCTATCAGGATGATTAGGATTAAGACAATGAAAGTGTTTTTTTAAATTACTCACATTACAGTATAATTGCAAGTATTGTGGTAAGTAACTTTTGAATTTTTTTATTTCTTCTTCATCTATCATTTTTTATCTTTGAAGATAGAATTAATTACAGTAATAAAATCTTGATTAGAAGTAATTTTAACTTCATACATGAGTTTTAAAAGGGAATCTTTTTCTTTCTCTTGTTTAATTTTTAACTTGTTATTTTCTTTTTCCAAGTCTTTTAGTTTTTGAAAGAGCAAATTTCTTTCTAACTCATAATCAGAAAGTTTGTTAGTAATTGCTTGAAACTCTGTAATTATTTTATCCGTATTCATAGCTCAAAATCCTCTTGTTTTTCTAGTATGTCTTTCATTGCTAAATCTAATCCATGTCTTAAATTTTTATTAGTTTGTAAATCTTTTTCAGTAATATGAAGTGCCTTTAAAGTATCCTCATAATCTTCTGTATATGAAAACTCGTGATTATTAAGTTCACAAAAAAACATATCATATATAAACCCTGTACCAGTTTTATCTTTATTTATTTCTTCTTTTAATTCACACCGATGTTTTATATTCATTTGATCCCAGTCTTTCATTTTGTCTTTAGGTATGTAGAAATTATTACCAATATAAAGGACTTTATCTCGATCGGTTTCTTTAAAACCTAATTTTTTAAGACTTTCTTTTAATTGGTCGTCATCAAATGCGAAAATAAGAGGAAACGAATCACGTTCTTTCTTTTGACGTTTCATTAATTCTTTATATTTATTCATTTATCAAAACTCCTTTCAATTTATTTCATAGTCGTTATTTTTAGAGGAATAATTTTTTAATAACTCAAAATTATCTTCTTGAATAATTTTATCCATATCTTTATAATAAATTTCTTGTAGTTCTTCTAAAGTTATGTACTTATTGATATAGACAGACTCTGTAATATTTTTAGCTAAAAACATAGGGTTTACAAAGGCTGAATTGAATTTATAACACAAATTAATTAGTGTATCTATGTCTTTAGATGGTAAATCCTGTTTTGCCCCCATAATCCCAAGATAAAAACCCAGTTCGTCATAGGAAAAATCTTCAAATAAATTATTAGTAAGTTCTTTGTATGGATTAATCCTTTCAATAATTCTTTGCTTCTCAAAAGGATTTTCCAGTTTTAAATATTTAGTTAATACTTCTTCTTCCATATACTCAAAAGGTTTAAAGTCTTTAGGATTAACTCCATCACCATAGTAATATGAAAGAGGAAAAAAATCATAATCACTATCTTTATCGAATTTATACTCATTAGTTTCTAAATCATAAATCATAAACTCTTTTTGCTCTGGCGATAATAAACAACCAGATCCATCATAATACCTTTTCCATGTCCACCCTTTTGGGAGTAGTGTAGCAGGAACAAAACTAACTTTATCTTCGTTATTCATTTTGATTTACCTTTTCATATCTTAAACGGAAAACTAATTCAAAATATCCAGCAAGCACAAGCATTTTTACTAAATCTAATTTTAAAACAGCAGATATTCTAACTAAAGTATTAGGGTTAATTGTTGGGATTTTGGCATGCTCAATTTTACTAATTGTAGCATAACTAATTTTAGTTAGTACTGATAAATTACGTAATGAAATGTGGTTTTCTTCACGAGCTGTTTTAATATAGTTACCAAGTCGAACGAGGTTTTGTTTTTGTAAAGAGTTAAGAGATTTCATAATCAAATGACCTCTCATAATTAGGAATATCTTTTAATCGTTCATCTATATGAATATGTTTTAAATATTTATCCATTGGCATATCAATGATTTTACTTTTTACAAAATAATGTTCTTTATCCATGTATTCACACATACGGTAGTATTTTTGAAAATTAAACTTATCAGGTCGTGAATAGGAAAAACAAGTATTATCTTCAACAAAACAAATAACATATT
>CASFOW010000050.1 GCA_949296705.1 uncultured bacterium | reverse complement strand
TATATCAGTATTCATCTCTATTGTATTATTTCCATCACTAAAATTCCCATTAGCGATTTCTTCTTGTTCTACATAACTTTCATTAGCCTTATATAATTTCCATTTTAAGTTCTCACTTTTTGCATTAGTTTCTCCCTTTTTAAGAGTAATATTATCTAGATACATATAATATGTAGCATCCAATGTACCCGTATTTTCTATCGCAAACTGATGAATACCGGCTTCACTTTCTTCGCCTGGAAAAGCATTTTCTAAAAAAATATCCTGCCCTGAATCATAAGTTAATGACAATACCCCTGACTGTACTTTTTGTTCGTTTGATGTTGCCATTGCCGTAAAATAAGCATAGGTTGTTCCCATTAAAATTAATGTTCCTGCTATAATTAGTAAACTTACGATTAACGTTTTTCTATTCACACTAGTTCCTCCTATGGTCTATCATTATCTATATACAGTATACACCACAATTAAAATCATGGAAAGAATTTTTATCTTAAAAAAAGAATACCTTGTGGTACTCTTTATCTTCTTCTCTCACCAGCTGTAGCTAACGCATAATCAAAAGCATCTGATATTGGTAAACCTTTAGAAAAAAAGGTAGTTTTCTTATTCGATCCTGAGAGATTAAAACTTTGTAATCTTGCAAGAACTCTTACCTTATAGAGAGTATAACTTCGATTAGGCGTTAAATTCGCAATATACAGGTGATGGATATTTACCTCATTTTTCATCATTCAACACTACTATTTTGCTTTTGCTTTACGATCAGCTTCTTCTAAACGAACAAGTATTTCTCTTGTTGCTTGAATGGTCTTTTCTCTTACTTCGTTAGCCGCTTTTTCTAAAACTGGTGTTCCTTTAGCAATCGCAAGTTGTACTAATTCTTCACACTTTTCTTTTACTACGATTGCTTTTTCTTTCGCAATCTTTAAAGCTTTTTCACGATCTAAATCCGCAAGCCCTGCTTTA
The DNA here is from genome assembly GCA_949296705.1 of uncultured bacterium. Classification (GTDB taxonomy): domain Bacteria; phylum Bacillota_I; class Bacilli_A; order RF39; family UBA660; genus Alloscybalousia. The sequence goes on along the minus strand of CASFOW010000050.1, from coordinate 27,161 downwards.
ATTTCTTCAATTTTATTTTCAAGTTGTTCCTTTACTTCTTGAATATCGATTTCTTTTACTTTCTTCATAAAATCATCGAATAATCTTTTCAAATCTTGTCTAGTTTCTTTACCAGACTTAGGAGCAAATAAAATACCAAGTGTAGCGCCTACTGCTGCTCCCGCAATAAATTTACCTACTCCATTAGATTTTTTTTCCTTTTTACTCATCTTCATCAATCTCCTTTTTCTTATTTTTCTTCTTATTCCTATGGAAAATCTTATAGATAACTCCACTAATATTAGTAACTAGTGTATCACTAAGCATCGATAAAGTATCTGTAACCCCATCAATGACATTAAACAAACCATCTAATGATTTAGACTTACGTTCTACATCATCCAAAATACGATTTGTTCTATCTACTGTATCGATTAGTTTTATCGCTAGTACAATTAAAATGATTATTAAAACAATCGCTAGTATATATAAAATTATAGGAAAAACATCCATCATATCAATCATCATCCATTACTCCTTTTCTTCTTCATACATAGAATCAATCAAATCAAATAAATTATCTTCTAATTTAGATTGATCTTCTTCCTGTTTCTTCTTAGGTACTGTATCCGATACTTCTTCTTTAGTAATTCTACTTCTTCTACCTGTAGCTTTTTCATAGCGACTATCTTTATAATCTACATTATATTCTAACCCTAAATCTTCAAAATATTCCTCGGCATCCGCAATCGTTACTTTTTCTACCGCAGGAGCTTCATCCGATTTCGTCATATCATATAATAAATTCTCATCAGGCGACATTTCTTCTAAGTTATCATCATCCGTAGAAACTAAAGAAGACTCTTGTTCTTTCTCTAAATTACTACTACCAAAAGCTTTATTTCTAACAAAATCTAAATCAATATTCTTTCTAGAAACATAACTACTTGGTTTATCTTTCTTATCCACCACTTCCTCCTTTTTATAATTTTTATCCAAAATCCCATATATTGGCGAGATAATTGGTGTTGGTTTAAACCCATTTTTTGCTTCTGAATTCGAATAAGGTTTACTTACTGTCTCCGTATAAGAAATCTTTTCATAAATATCTTCTGGATCCCCACCATATAGCTTTTTTTTCGCTTCTGGTTGTGAATGAGACACATCCGTTTTATCTACAAAATCATCATCCTCAAAATATTGAATATTATTATCTGACTTCAATAATTCTTTATCCGCATAATGAGAAACAGAACTCTCATCATTATCAGTAGATGTAGTAACAACACCTGATTCCTTCTCTACTTTATTCTCGTAAACAACTTCCTCTTGTTTTTTCTCTTCGCTATTTTCTTTTTGATCTTCCTCACGTTTACGTTTATTTTCTATTTTTTTAGCGATTGGTTTTGGTTCTTTTTTAGGCTTTTCGACCTCATCCACTTCTACATACTCTTCTTCAAAAAAAGTATTTTTTAATTTCTCTAAAAATCCCATAAAGCACCTTCCTATCTATTGATCTGTTTTCAATTCTAAATCAATATTATCTTCATCAATAATTTGATCTTCACCGCTATCGTATTGTTCCTCGTAATCCAAGAAATCTCCTTCTTCACGTGTCGGTTTAAAAATATTAAAGTTCTCTTCGTTATAATCTAATTCATTCTCTCCAACTAAAGTATCTAAAATAGCATCTTTAAAATCAACACTATTTAAAATATAAGCCATCTGTGTAACTGTCTTCTTCAAATCCTCTTCATCTGTATAAGCCTCTATCTTAGCGTAATTATACATAAACTCCACAAAGTAATTTGTAGAAATTTCTGTAATTTCCAAATACCCTTTCTTTCCATAAAGATCAATTGCTTGTGAATAATAACTATCTGGATTCACCTCGTAAGTGAAATCTACCTTATGATAATAAGAATACACATCAACATACAAGTACATCTTACGATGATTATAATACAATTCTGAATTGAGTGAATTACTCCTTTTTAAAAGAACTCCTTTTGGTAGATAATAAGAATACCCTTCTAAGGATACATTCTCTAACTGAAAATTTTCTTGAATTACTGAATGAAGAATTTCATCAAAAGATTGTTCTTCTATCGTTACCATACTACATCCACTAACGAGAAAAGCTAAAGAAAGTATCACTAATATTTTCTTCATATTTCACCTACTCTTACTCTTATTATAACAAATTATTCTATAAAGAAAAATGATTTTACAAGTTTTTTACTTTATTTGTCACCTTTTTCACAGCTTCTAAGCGATAGATTGGCTGTCCTAGTTGAACAAAACGTTCCTCGTATTCTGTCATTACTCCAGGAGTAATATCTGAATGATGTAAATCTAAACACACTTGATTAAAAAAATATCCATATTGAGATAGAGAAACTAAAGAATACTCAAATAAATTACGGTTATCGGTTTTTTGAATAATATGTGCATCTTGTTTAAAGAGCTTATCATATTTATGTAAAAAGATAGGACTAGTTAACCTTCTATTTCGTTGACTACGTTTTGGCCAAGGATCAGAAAAGTTTAAATAAAGTGTATCTACTTCTTGATAAAATACTTCATCAATTTCTAAAGCATTCATACGAATAAAACATAGATTCTCTACTTTCTCAGGAACTTTCTGTAATGCTCTTACAATAACACTATCGTATTGTTCAATCCCAATAAAATTAATTTCCGGATAAGTAAGAGCCATTTCAATTAAAAATTTACCCTTTCCACACCCTACTTCTACATGAATAGGATGATCATTATGAAAATATTCCTGCCACTTATTACAATAATCCTTAGGATTTTCAATAAGATAAGATGAACTTTTCATCAATGATTCTTTATTTTTCACATTACGAAGTCTCAAAATTCATCACCATTTTCATTATACCGCATATAATAAAATAAATAAAGGAGAGATGATCCAGGTGAATAATAGAGAACCTTATATGAATATGCCTTGGCCAAATCCAGGAGGTGGTATTTATCCTCCCAATAATCACTTTCCACCAAACAATCAAGAAATTAGAGCTCTTGAAAATAGAATTTACCAATTAGAACGGGAAGTAAATCGCCTAAAAACCAAAGTTAATCGCCTTGAAAATAACCTACCTATTCCCACTCCTTATAACGAAGAAAACTACACCTCGAACTATAACCCAAATGGCTATAATATGATGTAGTTAAACCGAACGTCTATCGTTCGGTTTTTATTACGATAATCTTTATAATCCGAGAAGCCAAATTATATTCTTAAGAAAAACAGCAGGAAAACTTTTCTAAATACAAGTTTTTGTTTATAATAAAGAAAGAAAGGTAATGATAACATGAACTTTATAGAAAATATAGAAAAAAAAAGATATGAAGAATTTGTAAAAAATCACCCAAAAAGTCATTTTCTCCAGAGCTATGCTTGGGGAGAATTCGCAAAAAAAGAAAAGAATCTAACTCCACACTATGTCGGAATAGAAAATGACAAACATCAATTAGTCGCAACTACTCTACTTCTTGAAAAACATTTACCACTAGGATACTGTTACTTATACTCACCCCGTGGATATGTGATTGATTTTAAAGATTACGAACTGTTAAAAACGTTTACCGAAGAAATCAAAAGATATGCCAAAAAGAAAAAAGCCATCTTTGTAAAAATAGATCCAGATATTATTTACCATGAAGAAGATTGTAACCAAGAAGTGATTATCGATAAAGATGATCAAGCCTATCAATTTCTAAAAAAATTAGGCTATCGTCATCTAGGATTTACTAAAAACTTTGAAACTATGCAACCGCGATACACTTTTAGAATTGATTTTTCTAAACCTTGGGAAGAAATAGAAAAAAACTTTTCCAAGACAACCAAACAACGAATCAAAAAAGCAGAAGATTTACTCGTCGATGTTAAAATTGGTACAGATAAAGATATCGATACCTTTTATCAATTAATGATTTTAACGGAAACAAGAAAAGATTTTGTTACTCACAATGAAAAATATTACCAATCTTTATACCAAATCCGGAATCAAGATAACGAATGTAACTTATTCTTAGGAAGCATAGACTTAGATAAAATCATAAAAAAACAAACCGAGCTAAAACAAGAAATTGAAAATGAACTAACAAAATATGAGCATGAAAATTTAAGTAAAAGTGAAAAAACAAAGAAAAATGAACTAGAAAAACGAAAAGATAAATTAGAAACAGATATTATAAAATATCAACAAGCACAAAAAGAATATGGAACTAACATTACCTTAAGTGCTCATTTCATCATTGAATACGGGGATAAAGCTTGGGTATTATATGCGGGAAATCATAACATTTTAACCGATACTTACACAAACTACAAAACCTATGAACAACACATAAAATATTACTACGATAAGAAAATCAAAACTTACGATCAATTTGGAACTATTGGTGACTTAAGAAAAGAAAATCCCCTTTTAGGACTTCATGAATTCAAAAAGAAATTTGGTGGCAATTACATAGAGTTTACTGGCGAATTTGATTTAGTACTCAATAAACCAATGTATTTTGTCTTTACGAAATTAGTTCCCTTATACCGAAAAATAATTAAAAATATTGCCAAAAAGAAAAGAGGAAAATAACATGAAATTAGTAACGCTAAAAAAAGAAGAATTTAAAAAATTTGCTGAAAAACATCCCCAAGCAAGCTTTTATCAAACAAGCGAATGGGGAGAATTAAAAGAAGAAAACAATTGGCAAATGATTCTACTTGGTCTTAAAGATAATGACGAAATCAAAGCGGGATGCCTTCTCCTTTCTAAAGATACACCAATTAAAAAGAAAATGTTTTACTCTCCACGAGGCTTTTTAATCGATTATCAAGACAAGGAACTCTTAAAAGAATTCACTGAAAAAATAAAAGATTACGTCAAAAAAAATAAAGGAATCTTTATCAAAATTGATCCCTACCTATCTTACCAACAACGGGATTTAGAAGGAAACCTTGTAGAAAATGGGTTAAACCATAAACAAGCCTTTCAAAATCTAATTGATTTAGGTTATCATCATTTTGGCTTCAATATGATGCAAGAAACTCTACAACCTCGTTGGTTATTTACTACAACCACTAAAGATCGTACAATTGAAGACATCATGAAAGAAATGGATCCCAAAACAAGACAAATCTTAAGAAAGAACGAACGAGATAAAATTAAATGCCGAGAAATTACCGAAAAAGAACTCCCGCTATTTAAAGATATCATGCAACATACCGGAGATAGAAGATCATTTATCGATAGACCCTTAAAATACTATCAAGAAATGTATAAACATCTTGCCCCTAGTGGAATTTTAAAAATAATAATTGCTGAACTTCATACCAAAGAACTAATTCAAGAACTAAAACAAGAACTGACTAGCATTGAAAAAGAAAAACAAGACAAAATAAAACAACATCAAGAACATCCAGAAAAAATGAATGAAAAAAAATATCAAAAAAAGCTCCAAGAATTAGAACAGGAAACCAAACGACTAACCACCAAAAAAGAAAAAATAGAAAAACTTCAAAAAGAAAAAGGAAATATTATTCCATTAGGTGGTATTCTATTCCTAATCTATGGCCATGAAGTCTTATCTTTAGTTGGAGGTTCCTATCAAGAATTTATGGAATTCCAATCTGCTTACACCGTCCATTGGGAAGGAATGAAATATGCAATTAATCATGGTTACGAACGTTATAACTTCTATGGAATAACCGGAATCTTTGATGAAAAAAATCCATTATACGGCCTATATTCCTTTAAACGTGACTTTGGCGGCCAAGTTGTCGAACTAATGGGAGAATTTGATCTCATTGTCGATAAACCCGGCTACTTACTTTATAAAATGGCTTATAAAGGCTATCATAAAGTAAAAAACATCAAAAACCACATAAAAAATTAAAAAAGAACCCAATAATGGAGTAATTATGATAAAAGAAGAATATAAGAAAAATGTATATAAAAAATTTAAATATAAAAGAAAGACCCTAAAATTATTCTTAAAACAAATAGAGTTCTTCGAAGAAACAGAGAAAAATTTAAAACTACCCACCCATAGCTATAAAATTGGGGACGATGTGTTTTTAAAAAAAGGAACTTTTATGCACGGTACACGTAATAATATCGATAGTCTTCCTTTAATTATGGAAAATGGTTTCCTATCTAACAACGTGTTTAATCCAAACACTCGTGTCCAAAAAACTCCATACACTGTTTCCATGTGGAATATTCAAGAAGACATCTTATTAAAAGATTATATTTATTTATATAGTGGTATGACAATCAGATATACGGATAATAAAGATCAACCTACAACCAAACTCGTTCCTTATCAACAACTAGATCAAGAAATAGAAAATAGTAGAAAAGAAAAATACTGGATATGGACAGCTGAACAAACAAAAGAAATTAGATTTCTCCCTTCACTAATTAGAGACGATGTTCAATTAGCCTTTATCTTAAATATGGATAATGAATATGCAAAAAAATTAATCAACCAAGATATTTTTAACCAAAATATGGATAAAAAAGTAGTAAAAACATTTATCAGTAAATGGTTCATCGATAACTTTATTTATACAAAAAGAGACGATTTTACCACCAACAGAGAAAGTGCAATTGTATTTGGTCTTCCCTCTAATTTAATAGAAGGAGTACTAGTAGGTAAAGAATATGAAAAAGATGAAAAAATACTAGATAAGATTAAAAAGTTCTTACCAGAAGCCTATATATGTAATCTAGAGGGAAAAGTAATCAAAATATAAAAGTAAAGAAATAGAATCCAAAAAATCAACGAAAAATAATTTAGGAATACTAGGATAATTGACAAATGTATAAACATTGTATATATTATAAAATGGAGATGATTACATGGAAGCAAAAATTCAAAAGTGGGGAAATTCTGTTGGAATCAGAATTCCTAGTAGTATTTTAAAATCGCTAAATATAAAAACTAACGATATACTAAATATAGAGCAAGAAAAAGACAAAATAATTATTAGTATTCCCAAAAAAAAGAAAATATCGTTAGAAGAACGGTTTAAAAATTATCATGGTGAAAATTTAGCTAAAGACTTTTCTTGGGATGATCCTATGGGAGAAGAAATATGGTAAAAAAATATATTCCAAAACAAGGAGATGTTGTTTTTTTAGATTTTAATCCTACAAAGGGGCATGAACAAACAGGAATTGCTCCTGCCGTCATCATAAGCACTAATATTTTTAATCAAAATACTAAAATGGCGATTTTATGTCCCATCACATCAAATAATAAAGAATTTCCCACCCATTATCCATTAGAAGATACAAAAAAAGTACATGGTTCAGTTCTATGTGAACATATAAGAAGTATAGATTATGAAATTAGAAACTTAAAATTTGTTGAAAAGTTAAGCGATAATGATTTAGTAAGTATAATGGCATTAGTAAATGCTTGTATTGAAGAATAACATTAAAAGACGTTAGAGAAATCACCTCCTAACGTCTTTAAACTTTTCTATTATAAAGTTATCCAATAAACCAAAGCAAAATGCCACAACTAAGAGCTAACAATAACGTAATAATTCCCATAAAAATATAAACATTACCAATACCTTTATTCATCTTATCTAAAAGATTTACTTTAAACATATCACGTTTAGGATCACTCTTAGAAATCATTACTCCCTTATATGCTTTTAACTCTGAACGATGCCCCTCTTCTAAAATACCGTCCGGTGTAATATTGGTTAATAAAATAATTTTTTTATCGGGATAAACCGTATAATGCAATTTCATTTCCCCATGAACTTTTTTAAACATAGTATCCGTCGGTAAAGGAAGCTCCATCATCAAACTACCATCTTCATTCGTTTTGATAGGATTACCTAATAAATTCCCTTCTTTCATCTTAGGATAATATTCAAAAAGAAGGCGCTTATAGGCAAGCGTATTATATTTACGAACCGCACGCTCTCGAACTCGAAATTTATTCTCATCTAAATATTCAAAATGATAACTTTCTACCACAAAAACACCTACTTTCTAAACCAAGATTTTATTCGTTTTAATATTTTATACACAAAATAGAACCCACTTACTGGAAGTTCAAATTGACCAATATATTCAATTACGTTTCCATTAAATCCTTTTTTAAATTCATAGATACCATAATATTTATTTTGCGGATTAAAATCTCCCGTAATACCATAAAAATTACAATATTTAAATCCTTCTTTATATGCTTCTTGAATATGGTGTTCATACATCAAATATTTAGGGGTAAAGCTTTTATATTCTTCCAACACTCCACTTGAAAGTGTTAAATATTCATTACCCGAACGAAGCGATAATAAACAACCGATATCTTTTCCTTTCGGATAATCTACTCTAAACTGTTCTGCACGTTCTAATTCTGTTTGGTATTTACGAACAAGTGCTTCACTCGTTTCTAGCTTCTTTAAAATTTTGTCACTCGTTGGATTATTCGTTAACTTAGCCTCTAATTCTTGATAAACTTTAGTCTCATCATCCAATAATGTTTTAGTATGTTGATAATAAACTTCCGGATCCAAGTAAGCAATATAGATTGTCATTAAATCTTTCATATGGTGATACATCTTTTGATAATACGATAAACTACGCGAAAAAAAATCCTTACGTTTAGAAGTCAAATCAAAAATTGTCGTCATAGTATTTAAATCATCCACATTACCTTCTCGTACCATCAGTCCTTTTTTCTTACAAGACTCAATATTTTTTCTAGTACTTTTAGAAAACTTACTTTTCTTCGTTTCATAATCTTCATCAAGTTCTAAGCGATAAGCCCATCTAGCTTGCAAAGCATCTAAATAAAGATTAAAACCATGATGCCGATACCCTAACTCCAACAAATTGTCAATTGTCGTTTGATCCTTCTCTTCATCCGGAAGAATATCGCCATCACTAGAACGAACACGGTAGACAACATTAGGATCAATGATAAGCATAAAGCCATCACACTTTTTAATATACCTTTTTAATTCTTTAGTAAAAAAACTTAATAATTCTTTATCATGATAGTCAACCAATAATCCCCGAGGAGCATAAAACATCTTTTTAGAAAGAATCGTTTTATCTTCTAACATCATGGTAGCAGCTAATATCTTTTTCTTATTTTTAATACCAACATAGTGTACTTTACTACCATATTCTGCTTTTAAATGAGCAAGTTCTACTGTTTGCATAAAAGATTCTTGTGGATACGATTTTGAAAACATCTGAAACTCTTTTTCATCTAAAATAGCAAACTCCATAATTATCCTCTCCTCTTAATTTTCAATTTAGCTAAAATCTTCTCAACATTACCGCGCCCAAACACATCATAAATCATCCTCGTTTTAAACATAAGACCAAAGTAGATAAGAGCACCTAATATAGCATAAAAAACAACATAGAAAATACTAAAAATACGATTCATATTATTAAATGGAATAATCATTTTAATAAGTAATAGAATAATAACCATGACTAAAGTAATTAAAATCATATTAAATACCTTTTTTAACGTATCCTCATAATTCACCTTATACTTTTTACCAATATACCGTAAAGAAACAAAACTACAAGCTAAATAACCTAAAATTGTTGAAGTTATAGAACCATAATAAGCCGGTAACCCCATATTATGAAAACCATATACAAGAGGAATATTTAAACAAGCATTAGTCACTAAACCTAAAACTAAGCCAAAGAAAACATGCTTATATTCTTTTAATAATTGTAAAATCGTAACAGAAGCTGTAAATAACGTAGTAGCAAGGGCAACAAAAACATAATATTGATAAACACTAGGACCAAATTCACTCGCCCCATAAAAGATATTCCAAACCGGATTAGCTAGTAAAGAAAGCCCTAAAGTCATAGGAAGAGTAAAAAATAATAGCCATTGGAGAGTTTGATTAATCTTCTTTCTAACATCATCCATATCTTTTTTTACAAAACTAGCAGTCAAATTAGGAATTAAACTAACCATTAAACCAGTAGAGACAGAAATAATAATCATATTTATCTTTAATCCCCAAGTAGATACTACGCTCATAATAGACTCAGCTTGAGAAGTAGTATAGCCAATACCATTAACTAAAACTTTAACTAACATAAAAACATCAACAGAATTAATTAAAGATTTAAACACATCAATCATAATAAAAGGGAAAGCATAAATTAATATTTTTTGAATGATTTCCTTATCCGTAATTTTAGGTTCTTTTACTTTTAAAGTTTTCTGTTCAAGTTGTTTCTTATTCTTATTTGCTTTAAAAGCTAGATAAAAGTAAGAAACAAAAGCCCCAATCGTTGCCGCAAATACCGCTACTCCAACCGTTGTTTTTAAGGATAAATTAAAGACTTTAAGCGTTAAATAACTACCAACTACGATAATAATTACTCTAATTAACTGTTCTAAAACTTGCGATACTGAAGTTGGTGTAATAAATTTATGTCCCTGTAAATATCCTCGATAAATACTTACAAAAGGAACAACCAATACTGCTGTTGAAATTACCCGAATAACAAAAGTTACATCTTCTTTTGTATTTCCCCCAGTAATATCACCAATAATAATATCTGCGATATTACCAGCAAAAATAAACATGATAATAAAACAAAGAACCCCAAGTAAACCAAGCGTTTTTTTGCCTAACCGAAAGGCTCGATTTTTAGCATCATAATAGCCAAGTACATTGTATTCACTAATTACTTTACTAATGGCAAGAGGAATACCAGCTTGACTAATTCCTAAAAAGATCGCATAAATCGAATAAGCATAACCATACAAAGCGCCTCCCTGCTCACCAATAATTGCATAAAAAGGAATTACATAAACAATTCCTAATATCTTACTTAAAACAATTCCAAATGTGGCAATAAAAGCCCCTTGCATAAACGTGTTTTTCTTCAAATAACATCACATCTTTCTAATTCTAACATAAAGCATCTATATATTATCATACCACATTTTACCAAACTTTTGCATTAAAGAAAGATCAGTTATCGATAATTACAATTTTGATCAAATAAACGTACTATTTCTAAAGCTTCTTTTGTCATTTTCTTTATTTTATTTACCTTTAGAAATTTAATTCCTTTTTTCTTGCTAATATCTAACTGTAAAGTTAAAGTTTCACTTAGTAATTGAACCAATTTAGAAAAACTTCCCTCTATCCCAGTAATCTGATCAAACCATCCCTGAATATCTTCTACATGACCATGAAAACGTAAATTTTCTAAAGTCGCAATAAAAGTTTTATTATTCATTAGTTCTTGACACAATAATGACTGTAATAAATAAGCTCCCGATCGATAACGTTTATTGGTAATGGAATTACCAATCGAATATAAAGTATTAGAAATCTCTCGATCATGAATTGGATATTGATTAAAAGAATTGATAATATCAATTAACATCTCTGTTTGTTTAGTATTAATAATTTCTTCAATAATAGAATTATCTTCTTTACTAATAGGTTTTAAGGTATTTTTATCATAAATAATATAAGTAAGTCCAGTTCGAATATACAAGTGATCATCTTTTTCCAAAATTTCGTTATGGATAGAATTAACAGCATGATTAAATTCATGAGTCAAGTTATCTAATAGTTGCATCAAATTAATATCTTGATAATGTTTAAGCACAATTCCTTTTCTAGTAACATAACCATTTTCACCTTTTTCTGGAATACTACTATAATAAGCTTGATAAACTTTATCCCCAGAGTCTAAAATTAAAACTGGAATTTCCGTAAAAGCTTTAAATAAATATCGTTCTTGATCATAACCGTATTTAATAATAAAGGCAGGAACAATCAAATAAAGTAAATGTGTAATATTACTAGGGTAATGATAAATCACCGCTATCTCATCAACTGTATTACGACATCTTTCTAACAAAGTATTTAATGACATTTCATCCATCTACATCATCCCCTATTTTATATTGTAAAGGAGAAATGAAATTTATACAATCATTTCTCCACTTTTCCTTTATCTCCTTCTTGTTCTTTTAAACTAGCCGGAATAATCGTTCCTTCCCCAAATTTATCGGTAATATGATCAATAACTTCTTGAATTTTATCTACATGAATATCTTTTTCTTGATCAAATAAAGATACTTGTTTACTATTATCTGTTGTAAAGTCAGCAAGACGAATACCAATCAAACGAAGGGGTTCTCCCCGCCAACCATTTTTTAATACTTGTAGACTTGTTTTATATATTTCTTCGGTAACATTGGTTGGGTTTACTAATTTTATCTGATGCGAATAACTAACAAAATCTGACGTTTTAAAAATGACAGCAATTGTTTTAGCATATAACTTTTCACGTCTAGCTTGTTTTCCTACTCGATCCGCCTGACGAAGTAAAATTTTCCGTAAAACAGGAATACTGTCAATATCTTTCTCTAGAGTTTCTGTTACGCTAATACTTTTACTCTTACTACTTCTTGCTTCAACTGGACTATAATCAATTCCCCAAGCATACTGATGCATCATCTCACCTTGACTTTTAAACCGTCTTTTCAAGATATTCACATCTACTTTAGCCAAATCGCCAATTGTTTTTATCCCCATCTCCATTAGTGTCTTACTACTAGACTTTCCTACCATAAATAATTCAGATACCGATAAAGGCCACATTTTTATTTGAACTTCATGAGAAAATAAAGTATGTACTTTATTGGGTTTTTCAAAATCACTTGCCATCTTAGCACATAGCTTATTATTCCCAATTCCAACATTTACCGTATAACCAAATTTACGGTAAATTTCATCTTTCATCTGATAAGCCAAGCGAATAGGATCAGAATAAAGAAAATGCGTTCCCGTCATATCCAAAAAACATTCATCAATAGAATAACGTTCTACTTTATCGGTGAACCCACAAAAATAGCGATACAGTTGATCAGACTCTCTTCTAAAAAGCGCATAATCGCCTTTAAAGATCTTTAGGTTGGGACATTTCCTACGAGCCATAAATAATGGTTCGGCGGTTACTACTCCCATTTTTTTCGCAACCGGACTTTTCGCGGTTACAATACCACGTCGCTTCTCTTCGTCACCACCAATTACCGAAGGAATAGTCCGAATATCGATAGGATAGCCTTTTTTTAACAAATCAACGGCAGTCCAAGAAAGAAAAGCATTATTTACATCAATATGAAATATTAAACGATCTTCCATCTATTCACCTGCCCTTTCCTATATTATAAACCAAGAAAAAAAGAGAAACAATCGAACATAACCGTTTCTCTAAGTAAATTTAAATATTAAGTTGAACATAAGATAATTGAATATTTCCTACAGTAACCTTGGAACTAGATATACCAGGAGTAGCAGTACTAGCATTTCTATCAGAGGTACTAGTCTGAATTTTCACAATAAAACCATCACTAACTTTATAATCCAAAGAAGTAAATATGATATCAAAACTTTGAGATTGATTACTACCCCTAACATCTACAGATTTAGTTTGGGAATCTAATTGCTTACCATTTCCATCATGTAAAGTTACAGTAAAAGTAGCAACTCCATGACCAGCTGAATGACTACTTAAAGAAATAGGAATAGAAATCTTACTTAAAAGGGCAAGTGTTCCATTTAAATCACGATCAATTTTCAATAAACTTGTCTGACCACTACCAGAAGCACTCTTCGAACAACCACGACAATTGTCTGCAACATAACTAGAAATTGTAGGATTACCACTAAAGGTAGTAGATTGATAATATACATTTCCATTAAAAAGAGCTTGAATTGTGTTTTCTACAACTGTAGTACTATTTTTTCCAGTTCCGGTTATTTTTTTACCATTTACCCAGGCAGTTTTTCCAGTTGTAATATCATCAGCAGTTGCATTTCCTGGAGTCTGACTAGCAAGAGAGCTAGCAGTTATCTTGCCACTTCCATTATGATATCCTTCTGGTATCGTATAACTTCCTCCGGCATTTAATGTTTGTTTTACTGCTCCACGATTTGGCATTGTTCCCGTTATCTTTTGTCCTTTTACCCAGGCTGTCTTGCCACTTAATATTTGAGAAGCTGTCGCATCTCCATCACCACTACTACAAGCATATATCGTTTGTATTGGATTGGCGGTAATATTTCCTAATTTATCTTTTACTTGGATTTCGGCATCTGTACTGATTGCATAAATTTTACTGGTATCTTTTACCCAACTAGCCCCGCCATCAAAAGAATATATCGCAGCGGCTTTATCGACTCCAATTCCACTATCAGTTACATTACTAATTTCTACTTCAATCTGATTACCATCAAGAATAGCATGTTCATCACTGACTAAACTAAAATCTGGTCCTTTAGAATCTGCTCTTACAATATGATTATTCATATTACTTACATTGTTAGCTTGATCGATTGCTCGGACATAAATATTTCCATTATAATTTTCATATTCTTGATTACTTGGATTTAATTCGACCCAATTTAATAAATCTTTAGTATATTCATAGTGATCGATTTCGATATTATAAGGATTACTACTACTATAAGTTCCATAGACATATCTTACCCAATCCCCTTCATTATAATTCTTTGCATGAGTAGTATCTTCATATAGTTCATAATTTACAACAAAGTTTCCACTAAATCCCTTACAATATAGAGGAATACCTCCTTCTGCTTCATGAACAACTTTACCCTTCTTATCTTTACAAGTTAAGTAGGCTTGATATTCATTTCCTTTACCACTTGTATTATCGATAATAATATTTCCTGTACAGTTGATATCTTCTTCTTCAATTAATCCTTCATTTAATAAAGTATCATAAGGGACATTAAAACAATCGCTACTCGCATTGGTCATCTCTCCGCGATAGTTCTTTACATATAACTTACTTGCTTCATAGGCTAACTTTTCTAATGTCTGATATTTCTTCTCACTATTTCCATAGGTTAAATTTCTAACAGCAGGTAAGGCAATTGCCATTAATACTCCAATTAAGATAATAACCACTAATAATTCGATTAATGTAAACCCTCTTTTTCTCAAACTTTTACTCATATTACGGCTCCTATATTCTTTTATATACTAAGTATACCCCCCCTCAAGTCATTTTTGCAAGAAAAAAATCCGCCGGAAAATGTAGATTGACGAATTAATTTACCCTAGAAATGACGAATTATTTTACCCTGATGAAAAAATAAAATCTCACCTTAATATAAAAAGAGGACTGTTCCTCTTTTTACTTACTCTAAATCTCTAAAATCATATAAATATGGTAGTGAAAGAAGCTCTGTCATTGCTTCTCTTGTAAAGGAAACTGTAGATTGACGAATTAATTTACCCTGATGAAAAAATAAAATCTAACCTTGTAATCAAAGTAATTGTTTATAAGTATTTATCTAAAATATGAACACATATATTTTTTTCATTCACTGAATAACTAACAATAGAATCAAGCTTTTGTAAATATATTGCTCTACCAAGAGGACTATTAAGAGAAATCTCTTGTCTTAAATCATCTAACGATACTTTCCAATTTCCTGTTAATTTTACCTCTTCCACCTCACTATCCCCGTCATCATACATAAACTCTAATTTGATAACATCACCAATATTAACTAAGCTTTGATCAGAAACTTTAGAATCAACAAGTTCAATATTTCCTTTTTGCTTCAGTAACTGTTCCAACCGCTTCTGTAACATAGTTTCATTTCGACAAGCATCTTCATAAGCAAAATTATCATGCCACCCGTCTCCTGGAGCTTCACTAATGGCTTGAACTTTATAATCCGTATTTTTTAGAATCTCTGTTTCAATTTTTTCTATTTCCTCACAATACTGCTTATATCCTTCCTCTGTCAAATAAATCTTATTTTCTAACATCTCTACCTCCTATCTTAGCTACTACTTCAAAATTCCATTGTACATATCTTGAAAAATACCAGGCGTATTAATTAGCTCATGATATTTTCCCATTTGAATAATCTTTCCTTTGTTAAACACTAAAATATTATCACAATTTTCTAAAGTACTCAACCGATGAGCAATAGAAATAATCGTCACACTATTTTCTTTTTGCAATAACTCGATTGCTTTTTGAATATGTTTTTCTGTTGTATTATCTAATGCTGAAGTAGCTTCATCTAAAATTAATATTGAAGGTTTTCTCAAAAATATCCTAGCAATTGCGATTCTCTGACGTTGCCCACCAGACAAGTTTCCCCCACCTTCCGCAATCACTGTTTCATACTTATCCGGTAAACTCTCAATAAAATCATCAATAAATGCCTTACGACAAGCCTCCTTTATTTCATCTAAAGATACTTCATAATCTAAACCATAACTAATATTTTCTCTAATACTTGCCGAAATTAAAAATGGAGTTTGAGGAACCAAAGCAATTTTTTTTGCAATATCCGCCCGATTTAATGACTGAATAGAAACACCATCTAGATAAACATCACCTTCTGCCTTTTCTAACTTAGTAAGTACCTTAATTAAAGAAGACTTCCCACAACCAGACGGACCGGCTATACCAATAAATTGCCCTCTTTTTATCTCCAAATTTAAATCATCAATAACCAATTGATCTTTCTCACTATAGTGAAAATTTAAATGCTTAATCGCAATCATAGGAATATTTTTTTCTTTCTGGTACAATTCTTTTCCTATTTGATAAGAAAAATCTTTCGGTAAAGAAACAATCCTAAAATATTCTTCGGCTAATACTGTTGATTCCGATAATTCATCAAATATACGGTGTAATTCACGAAGTGGAGTAGTTAACTGTGTAAAACATAAATAAGCAGTTAATACAGTACCAACAGTAATTACTTTTTCACCAGCCAAATAAGAAGATACACCAATTACTAGAACCGTAAATACCGCTTCATTAATAAATTTCAAGCAATCGTAAAATGCCATACTACGATGATGTTTCATTTCTTTTTTTCTTAAATATTCAGATTGATGATCGAACCGCTTAATCTCTTGGTCACTACTATCTACAACTCTAATCACTTCTATTCCATTAATTAATTCAACCACAACACCATCCATATTGGATTTCTCATTCATTAATTCTACGCGAATCCCCCTCTGTGTCGAAATCTGTCGAAAGACAATAATTATTCCAATAGGAATAACCAATAACATCAATAAAGCTAAAACAAGAGGTAATTTAGAAAAAATAACCACAATAGCCGCAATACCATTAAAAATAGCGGGGGCAAAATCCATAAACATTAATTTAAGTAATCTCGTAGTTCCCTCTAAACTACGATTCAACTTACCATGAATATTTCCCGTCATATTCTTTTTAAAATAATCAAGAGGAGCGTGTAAAATAGCCGAAATAGCTCTACTTCTAGCTTCTTTTTCAAAGCGAGTAGAAGTATCTTCAACTAATAATCTTCTAATTACTTTAATAATCTCGTTACTAACCGTAACAACTAAAATAAAAGCCAAAAAAGGAATAATATTTAAGAAAGATAACTCCTCTTGAAGTAAAATGTTATCCGTTAAATTCCCAATCGATAACGGTAATAATTGCGTAAGCAAAGAAGAAATAATCATGATAAAAATAATAATCATAAAATTAACTTTTTGCCGTTTACTTAACATTTTAAAAATCTTTTTATAAATACTCATAAACTACCTACTCCTCATCCCTAATCATTATACCATACTATTGTTTTCTTACATAAACAATCATTGCCGAAAAGCAATAAATTTGTTCCTCACTATAAATACTAGAAGAAACCTGGTACTTAATATCTATCACATCCATATCACCATCTAAAAAATCATTAATGGCTACTTCTAAATCTTTTTCATCTTCCATATCAAATATCTTTACTTGCATAAAATCACCAAACTAAGTATAAAAAAACGACAATTCATTTCTTGTCGTTTTTTCTTTTATTTAGATATAACTAATTGTTTTTGATAACGTTCCCAGCGTTTCTTAGAAATCAATTTATCACCATAGCGATAAACCCAAGGAAATTGATCTACTAATTTACTTTCCTCTACAGTAGTTAAATCAACTGGCACAAACTTTCCATATTGATAGATATCGCTATCAGAAACAAAAAACAAATTCTTATCTAAAATTTCTTTTCTTAATAATCCCGTTTTCTGATCAAAAATAGGAAAATCTAACTCTTTACAAATACAAATTCGATTAACCAAATTCATATCTATATTTAAAATTTCTGGGTGATTAATCACCAAATCCGCTAACCCAACTTCCATAAAAGAATCTATTTTTTCAGTTAGATTCTGATTTTCTAACATTGAAAAATCATTAATCGTACGTCCCTTAATCTTACAGCCGTATTCGTCTAATACTTTTAAATTTTCCGCAAATAAATTTGTATCTAAAAATAATAGCTCAAATTGGTGATGAAACTTTTCTACTTGGATATGATAACTTAAAAGTGTTTGAATATTAATTTTCAACTTTTCATACTCATCATCTTGAATAAACTTAGTATAAAAGTCTACTAATAAGCTACTAGTTAAAATATGAGTATCTACCCATTTGTTAATCTCTTTTAACTTTAAGCAATCACAATGAATAAGATAATGACTAATCGCTTTAATATCCGTTAACTTCATTTCAGCAATTAAAGCTAGACGCTTACTACATTCCTCATAGGACAAAGCTTGTATGTCTTTTTGAAGATCTTGTGATATCTCTGAAAAAGATAAAGAATAATTATGAAATAGCGTAATATATCTAGATAAATCATGCTCACTAAGATAGTGGTATTCTTTTTCTAATTCTTGATATGCTTTTTGATTATGATGAAATACTTCCAATAAAAATTCCTTTTTTAATTCTTCATTAGAAGCAGGAAGTAAAGAAGCTAATTCTTCAAAATTTTCAATTTCTTCTTTCTTAAAGGCTAAATCTGCCTTAGTTAAAAATATCCGATAATTCCCAAGTTGTCTTTTATTTTCTTTATTGTTTTTTCGCCATTTTCTTTCTTCTTCTAAATAAGATTGATATAATGGTTCAAAAAGATGATGAAACTTTTTCGCTGTTTCTTCTACTTGATCATCATTAAAATTATTTTCCGCTTCATCAAATATATTTTCACAACGAAAATACGGTTCCAAAAGTGACCAATCCCTTAAATCCTTAAAAAGATAACAAGCACCAATAAAATCATTAGCCTCTTCTTTAAGAACATAATTTAAATCAAAAACAAGTGTAATATCTTTCAAACTTTTATATAAAAAACTTATGGATTTTTTAAAATCTAACTTTTTGAATGAATCATTATAATCATAACTACCCGCTTCTAAAAAAGGAATAATAAGCTGATTGTCATGCATATAACGAATAATCCGAAACATTTTATCAACATATTTATCAGAATGATCAAGGAAAGAAAATGTAGTAAATCGGACATCAAAGTCATCATCTTTATAAGGAACTTCCTTAAAATCATCACTATATAGTAAAGTCAACATCAAAAGGACTTGTCCTGTAGTTATAGATGGACAACTAAGTAAATTGGTAGGAGAATAATCTTGAAATAAATCTTCCAAACAATCTAAACGAAACCTAGCTTCATCCTCATCTTCTAAATGAAGTAATTCTTCGATATTTTTTAAAATTTTATTTTTTAATTCTTCGCTCATATTATTTACTCCTTCCCAAAGCTTTTATTTTTTCACGATCATTATTTTTTAATGCCTCAAATATATCTTTTGTTATTTCTTCCTGACTTTTCATAAATTCTTCATCATGCACTAAAGTAGACAATCTATTTTCTATACTACGATACATATCTACACGATTAATCAAAGAAAGGCGGTTTTCATTGTTCCAATCTACTTTCTTCACAAAGGTAGATAAAATTATATAACGATTAGATCCAATCCGATCAAAAACAATTCTACTTTGATAATCTTTTACTTCTACAACACTTGTCTTTTTTATAGAATCTCTATTTAATCGTTTTAAATTTTTAAAAGTACCATTTTGAATAGATAAAAACAAGTCATAAAAAGAAGAATAATATTCAGTAGGAATCGCAAGTAAATCATTATTAACATATAAATTACCTGATGGCGTTGGTAAATAAATTAACTGATTAGATTTAACTTCTTCTGATATATTATCTTTACCTAAATTTTCATTTTGTAAAGAGGTCAAATAGTTAGAAATTATATCATTTTTTTCTCGATAACTAGCTATTTCTTTTTGTAATTCTTCTAAAAACAAATGATCATCTACTACACCACGAAATAATTCTAAATATTCTGTTTCAGCTTTTAACAATTCTAATTTAATTCTTCCTACAATAGAATAAAAATATTTACTTTTTCTGTCTGGTAATAATTCAATAATATCCTGTTTTAAAGCGGGAGTAACTTCTAAATCTAAAATTGGTTTATAAAACATCGTATAAAGATCTTCTAAATTTTCTTGGTTAGTATCCACTTTTTCCTGACATTCTAACTCTTGTTCACCGTGTTTAGCTTGAAAATTAGAAATACGAGCATTTGCTTCTTTTAAATAGGCATTTTGTCTTGCCATATCACTTGCGACAGTACGGTTATATTTCAAAATAGAAATCATTTCATCAATGCTGGCATCGGTAGAAATATCACTGACAAAACTTAAATTTTGTAAAGATTTCATATAATCATCCTCCCCATAAAAAACGACGCTATTATAACAAATTTCCTAGCAAAAGTAAAGAAATAAAGAAAAATCATGCAAACAAAAAAGGAAGAGTTTCTCTTCCATACCGTACTAAAATAACTATTTCACTACAATATTTACTATCTTACCTTTAATGATAATCACTTTAATAATTTCTTTACCCTCAAGATGACGAATAACATTCTCGGCACTTTTTGCTTTTTCTTCAATGGTTTTCTCATCATCATCTATATTAACGGTAATTGTCGCTCTTACTTTTCCGTTTACTTGAACCGCAATTTCTTTTACACTATCTTCTAACATAGCATCATCATAACTTGGCCAACTAGATTCACAAATAGGCTTTCCAAGTTGATACTGTTCATTCAATTCTTCGGTAATATGAGGGGCAATTGGATTTAACAATACTAAGTAAGTACGATAATCTGCTTTTGTGATTTGTTCTTCCTTTTCCATCTTATTTAAGAGAATCATCAAAGCGGATAAAGCGGTATTAAATTTAGATGCATCCATATCACTAGTTACTTTCTTAATCGTACGATGAATATCTTTTTCAATCGATTTCGAATAAGTATTTCCATCTACCACTTTATTGCCAAGACGAATTACCTTATCAAGATAACGTTTACAACCATTTAAACCTTGTTCACTCCAGATAGCTTCTTTTTCATAGTCACCAATAAACATTTCATAAGTTCTTAAGCTATCAGCACCATAAGAAGCAACAATATCATCAGGATTAACGACATTACCCAAGCTCTTACTCATCTTAACGCCGCCTTCTCCTAAAATCATACCGTGAGCTGCCCGAATTTCAAATGGTTCTTTATTTGGTACTAAACCAATATTATATAAGAATTGATTCCAGAATCTAGCATACAATAAGTGTCTTGTTGCGTGTTCCATCCCACCGTTATACCAATCCACTTTACCCCAGTATTTTAATGCTTCTTGAGAGACAAACTCCCTATCATTATGTGGATCCATATATCTTAACCAATACCAACTAGAACCGGCCCAATTCGGCATTGTATCAGTTTCTCTCCTAGCTGGGCGACCACACTTAGGACAAGTCGTATTAACAAATTCAGGAATTCTCGCTAATGGACTTTCCCCATCATCGGTTGGTTCATATTCCAAAACATCAGGTAAAACAACTGGTAAATCTTCATCAGGTACAGGAACCCAACCACATTCTTCACAGTAAATAAGAGGAATAGGTTCACCCCAGAAACGTTGACGGGTAAAAATCCAATCTTGAAGTTTATAATTTGTCTTCTTTCTACCCATTTGTTTTTCTTCTAAATAAGTAGTAATTTTATCAATCGCTTCTTGTTTATGAAGACCATCTAACATTTCGGAATGAATATGAATACCTTCTCCACACATCGCACCACCTGTTATAACATATTCAAAAGACTTCTGGTGTAACTCATCCATTACTTCACGATTAATTGTTTCTTTATCTACCCATTCAAGTTCAAACTTCTCATCTTCTTCTAAATTTCTTTCTTCTTGCTTATTTGAGTTCAATCGGAATAAGAAAGGCGTTGCTTCAACATTAAAATATTGATTCTTATTATAAGCATAATAGTGATGATTAATTTTAAAGCCTGTCGCCATTAAAGAAATATCAGTATATCCGGTTTCCTCTTTAATTTCCCGTATCGCACAAGTAAGCGCATCTTCTCCTTCTTGAATGGTACCACCAATAAATAAACGTCCACCTTGTTCTTTCCAATTTAATGTCAAATATTGATTTTTTTCTTCATCCCAAAGAACAGCTACAATTGAATTTTTCTTTTTTTCATTCTCCTGTGTTTTGCCGGTTTCTTCTTCTAGAACTTGAATCACATCAATATCATATTTCTTCGCAAAATCAAAGTCACGTTGATCGTGAGCAGGTACAGCCATAATCGCTCCAGTACCATAACTCATCATGACATAATCAGAAATATAAATAGGAATTTCTTTTCCTGTTAGTGGATGAATCGCAACCAAGCCGTCTATTTTAACCCCAGTTTTATCTTTAACCAATTGCGTACGCTCAAATTCCGTTTTCTTATTTGTTTTTTCGCGATAATCAATAATCTCATTCATATTATGAATAAGTCCACTATACAAATCAATATATGGATGTTCAGGCGCAATTACCATAAAAGTAACCCCGTAAAGTGTATCTGGACGAGTGGTATAAACAGTAAGTTTCTCATCTGTACCCTTTAGACTAAAATCAACTTCAGCTCCTGTTGACTTTCCAATCCAATTAATCTGGGCTGTTTTTATTTTTTCTTGGAATTTAGTATCATCTAAACCATCCAATAATTGTTCAGCATAATCACTCATTCGAAGCATCCACTGTTCTTTTTCCTTCTGTACTACTTGTGTACCACAACGTTCACAAACTCCTCCAGAAGAATCTTCATTTGATAATCCCGTTTTACATTTTGGACACCAATTTATATTCTTTCTCGCTTTATAAGCCATTCCATGTTTAAAAAATTGTAAAAATTGCCACTGAGTCCATTTATAATATTCTGGATCAGTCGTCGAAAACTCCCTAGACCAATCAAAAGAAATTCCTAATTTCTGAATCTGTCCTTTAAATGTTTCAATATTTTTCTTGGTCGCAATTTTAGGATGAATATGATTTTTAATCGCATATTGTTCAGTAGGCGCCCCAAAAGCATCCCAACCGATTGGAAACAAAACATTATAACCCATCATTCTTTTTTTACGAGCTAATGCATCTAAAGCAGTATAGCTTCTTACATGTCCAACATGAAGACCAGCTCCACTTGGATAAGGAAACTCTACCAAATAATAATATTTCTCTTTACTAGGATCAATATGTGCTTCAAAAGTATGATGATCCCGCCAATAATCTTGCCATTTTTTCTCTATTTTTTGAATATCCATACTATTTCTTTCCTCCTCGTTTCTTTTTCTTATTCTTTCTTTCTTCTTGTTTTTTCTCTTGTTCTTCCGCTAAGCTTTCTTCCTTTTCTAAATCAAAATCTTCTCTTTTACTCTGATAATACTTTCCTACTACCATAAAAGAAAGTAATATGACTGGTACCAAGAAAATGAAGCCAAATAATAATTGCCAAATAAAGCCATCTATATGAAAGACAATCGTCGCAACTAAAGAAATGTCAAAACTAGCAACTAACGCTACAGTATTCATAAACTGCCTATAGCGAAAATTCTTGGTATCTAAATTATAGCGAATCAATAAATACTGAACTTCAACAGGAACTTTTTTACTATTTCGTCTAGCTTTTCTTACCATAAACAGGTAAAAAAGAATATAAAGTACAATAAAAATTCCTATGAAATAAATAATATCTTCCATTTCCACCTCCAAAAAAAAACGATTCTTCCCCTCATAAGGACGAGAAAAATCGCGGTACCACCTTACTTTATAAGCATATTGCTTATACCCTTTACTTGTTAACGGAATTACCCGATTTCGCTTATTTGGACAAGTTCATAAAATTTCTGCTATCTATTTTCACCAACCATAGACTCTCTAAAAGCATCTTTTTTATTACTACTTCCACATCAACGCGAAATATACCCTATTATAGCACCCTAAATCCAAAATATACAAGTCTTTTTCTAAATTTGACTAATATATTCTAACAAACGTAAGAATAAACGAATATATTCACTAGTTAAATTAAATTTACGAAGTTTTCTAATTTCAATACGTTTCTTCTTTAATGGTAAATCTGAAAACATAATTGAAGAAATCTTTTCTTTTAATACTGTATTAATTGGTAAATCAAGTAAAATACTATCAATATCATCATTAATCAAACGTACCGCATCAATTTCAATATCTTTACCCTTACAATTAATAGTTAATTGTCCATAGCTAGGTACTTGTTTAACTTCGATAATAAAATCAGCTTCATCTACATAAGAGACAGTTTCTAACTCGGTATCATTAAAATAGGCAAGAATATCTTGAGCTTCTTTAGTATTACGGAAACGAATCTTATAGTCCCGATAATCAGGTACAATGCCTCTCATACCAGCTATATTTCGAATAATGATCGTATAGTTACTTGGAAGATAGTTATAATCAATTTGAGTAATTAAAAATTTCTCGCTTTTATACATATCACTTACGCCATCATCTTCATATAATTGGAAGACATTATTCTCACCAGGAAAAACATGAATTTCTAAAGCATCAGGATTTCCAGTAAAATTCTTCTTATTCGAGTTATCTAAAGGAATAATTGCTCCTCGCTTCGCAAAAACGGGATAGTCTTCATCTCTAAAGAAAGATATGTGTTCTTTTTTTCCTGGAAATTTCTTACCAGTCTTAAAGTCATACCAAACACCCTCAGGTAAATAAAATTTTTGAACGGTACGATTGATCAATACTTCTTTCTTTTGTAAGATGGGGGCAACTAATAATTCACCAAAATAATACTCGTTCTTAAAATTAGTATCATCATACACCCAAGGATTATCATAATATAATGGTTTAATTAGAGGAGTACCATCATGATGATATAAATAAGCTTTTGAATAAATATAAGGAATCAAACGATGACGATGTTTTAAATAATCATCAACTACTTCTAAAGTTCTAGCATTCCAACGCCAAGGTTCCCTACGATAATATCGTCCACGAGGGGCATGAAACCGTAAAATTGGACTATATGTCGCAAGTTCGATTGAACGTATATATAATTCTTCTTCTTCTGTCCCACCATAATTACCCGCTACATCATGGCTAATCCAAGATACCCCTGCATTGGCGGCATTCTGATTGTACATTGGAATTTTTCGTAGGCTCTCCCAACCGACCATAGTTTTACCACTATAAGTAACTGCCTGTAAATGAGGATTAAGTGGTGTACTACGGGCCAAAATCATATCACGTACCGATAAATCATTAGGATCCCCTCGTAACAGATAATAATTTAAAAACCACAGATTATCTAAACCAGTATCGGTCTTTTTAAAATCATTCCAGAAAAAGTCAACCCCCATTTCCCGAAGTGGCTTTAATAAAAACTTAAATACAGCATCTAAAAGAACTGGATTTAACGGGTCAAACGCAATAATTTTATTATCTGTTATTCCAAAATATTTAGCAATCTCCGGATAATGTAATTCATGAGGGTAAATACCATTAATTGGATCATAATGGAGTCCGACATGAATATTTTTTTCATGTAAATCTTTAAGTAACTTTTCTGGTTCTGGAATTAACTCTTTATTAAAAGTATAACCAGTATCAAGTAACTTATTATCACTACTTTTTCGTATATGCCAATCCCTATCTAATAGGAAAACTGAAATTGGAATCTCTAATTTTTCAAAGTGACTAACCACGTCCATGATTTCTTCACTCGTATACTCTAAATCACGACACCACCAGTTACCAAGTGCATATCTTGGAATCATAGGAGGATATCCGGTTAACTGAAAATAATCTTTTAAAGCAAGAGAAAAGTCACTACCATACATAAATAAGTAAAGATCAATTCCTTTTTCGCTACGTTTAATTAATTTATCATTTTCATCAAAAATATAATTATCACTATCATCTAAAGAAACAAATCCATCTAAAGAATAAAGTCCATTTCTAAGTTTTAAGTCTTGTTCACTACCATCTAGCCCTACACAAATTCCTTTTAAATTTCTAACTTCAGGGTGCTTATAATACCAAACACGATCAGTACTTACTAAATCGACATGTAAATTAGAAGTAGGAACAACTTTACCACCATCAAAATTCTTCTCTTTATTGTAAGATAGGGAAAAATACTTTGTTTTAATTACTAAATAACGTTCATCTTCTTGTACTTCAAACTGGGGCTTTTCAAAATTTCGAAAAGAAACTAATTGCGTTTTATTATCGTAAAACACCCCACTTGGACTATACTCTAAACGTAATAATCTTTCGGTTAAAATACTAATTCGATAATGCTCACCCTTAATAACAGATTCTTCTTTAGCCTTTAATTTTTCAAGTTCAATTTTCTTTTCATCTACTCTTTTCTCATTCATATTATCACCCTATTATTCTTATATACTATAGCTATCATACCATATTCCAATTGAAAAAAAAAGAGGATTTCCTCTTTCTAACAGAATATTTAAGTGATTAAACACAATGAATATAGAAAAAAAGATATTAAGTAAGTATACTCAATATCTTATCCCATAACTATTTCTTTTTTACTAAAGAAGAAATAACTTTCTTGTATTTGTAATTTTGATTAACTATATCAATCACTTGTTCAAGAACAAAATGAAAATAAATTTTCATCTCCCAGTCGTTACCTCCCAGGCTTTCTGCTTCATCGATAGAGTAACCTCTATTCTCCACAGACTTAACATCCGACAGTCGCTGCCGTAGACTTTGTTCTTTCTTTTTTCTTGCTAAATTAACTCTTTCATATATCTCTTTATTCCTTCAAATAATATGTTTTGACTAGCATTGATATCTCTATCGTGGCAACTTCCGC
>CASFOW010000049.1 GCA_949296705.1 uncultured bacterium | reverse complement strand
GAGGAGTTAAATGTTGCGAGAACTCATGCTGAAAGAGCGAATCTAGCTAAATCAGAGTTTTTATCTAGTATGTCTCATGAAATTAGAACCCCTTTAAATGCGATTGTTGGTTTTAGTGATTGTATTTTACGAGAAAATGATATACAAGCTACCAAGGAAGACGCGAAGGATATTATTACTGCTTCTAAGAATTTGTTAGAAATTGTAAATGGTATTTTAGATATTTCGAAAATAGAAGCCAATAAGATGGAAATTACGGAGACAGATTATAATCCTAAAGAGACAATTTATAGTTTAGTGAAATTAGTAGTCCCAAGAATTGGCGAAAAACCAATTGAAATGAAAGTAGGGATTACGCAAGATTTACCGAAGGTACTTCATGGTGATGTAAAGAAGGTAAAACAGATTATTACGAATATTTTAACTAATGCCGTTAAATATACGGATAAGGGTACGATTACAGTAATGGTGACTTGTTTAAATCAGAATGACATTTCCTTACTTTCTATTTCCGTTGAAGATACGGGGCGTGGAATAAAACCGGAAAAAATTGATAAATTATTTACAAAATTTGAACGTTTAGATGAAGATAGAAATACTACGATAGAAGGAACAGGCTTAGGACTTGCGATTACGAAACGGTTAGTGGAAATGATGGGCGGTAAAATCATTGTTCAAAGCAAGTTTGGCGAAGGTTCTAAGTTTACGGTTTATTTGAAACAGAGAATTAGTGATAAGAAAGAAGTAGTCGAAGAGAAGAAACCAGTAGTTGCTAAGCATTATCCAGGTAAGAAGATCCTAGTTGTTGATGATAATAAGATTAATTTGAAAGTCGCAACCAAGATTTTAAAAGAATTAGAAATTTCAGTAGAAGAAGTAGATAATGGTTTCAGTTGTATCGATAAGATCCAAAATGGTGAATCTTACGATATGATTTTACTGGATGATATGATGCCAAGGATGAGTGGAAGTGAGACTTTAGTGCAATTAAAGAAAATCCCTGATTTTTCTATCCCGGTTGTCATGTTGACAGCGAATGCGATTGAGGGAATGAAAGAAGAGTATTTAAAGAAAGGGTTTGATGACTATCTTGCGAAACCGATTTCTAGAAAAGAACTTTACCGCGTACTGAGTCAATATCTTGGAACTCATGAAGAAGTAGAGAATAAGAATAAAATCGATTTTGGTCCACTTCCCCAAGAAATCTTCGAGTTTGGAACGACAGTTAAACAAGGAAAGATTACTTATGATTTAGATTATTTAAAAAGTAAGGGTATCGATGTAGATAAAGGATTATCCTTGTTGGGAGATGAAGAGACTTATCGTGAGATGATGATGACTTTTTACCAAGAGATTGACCAAAAACAAGAGAATATGAAAAAGTTTATTTCTGATAAGAATACAAAGGAATATGCCGTTTTAGCTCATGGAATTAAGAGTGATGCCAAGTATTTTGGCTTTACAGAGTTAGCGGATATTGCTTATCAACACGAGTTAAAAGGTAAAGATAATGATATGGATTTTATTACTAAACATCAGGATGAATTCGATAAAGAGATTAACCATATAAAAGAAATTATTCAGCCATATTTAGGAGGGGATAAATCATGAAGATATTAGTATTTTCTGATATTCATGGAATAAAAAATAATTTAGACTATTTAAAAAAAATCTATGAACAAGAAAAATGTGATCGGGTAATTGTCTTAGGAGATTTGTATTATATCGGTCCTAGAAATACAATGATACCAGGTTATGATATTCAAACCGTGAAAGCTTTTTTGGAGTCATTTGGTGATGAGTTAATTTCTCTTCAAGGAAATTGTGATAGTCAAGTTGACTTGGATGTTTCATCCTTTGTGATTGTTCCGGAACTAGAGTATTTGTCTTTAGATGGACTAGATTTGTATTTTACCCATGGGGATTTATATAACCGAAGAAATTATGAAAAAATACCGTCTAATAGCATCCTGATTTATGGCCATGAACATACCCCATATATCATTTATGAAAATAATAGATGGTTCATCAATTCGGGGTCTATTTCTCTTCCTAAAGGAGATACTTATCCATCCTATTTAATTTATGAAAATAGGACGTTTACTATTTATGATGTTAAAGGACAAGTATTGTTTAAACAAACGATGTCCTTTAGTGATAAAGAAAAGCACTAATGAAAGTTTCATCCGTGCTTTTCTTAAGCGTTAAGGATAAATACTATTGGTCATTTTACTTACGGCGATAAAGATATAGGAAATCATATACCAGGTTTGAAAGTTCACGGTTCCAGTAGGAGACAATTTAAATACTTCTTGGAACTTTTTTACAGCTTTTGTTGTATCACTATCAAATAAGCCACTTGGATTTTTAATAATAGGAATACCTGGATAACTTCCTCGGATATAGTTTAAGGTGTTTTGTAATTTATATACATCTTGATTACAGTCACTTTCTTTTAATGTAGCAGTAAATGAATAGGGGTAACTTTGAGAGGTTTTAGCATCAACGATATTAATGTTGTTGCCATAGTAATATTTTAATATTTCTAGATAATTATATCCTCTATCTCCTAATTCTTTAGATCCCCATTGACTTAAATTTCCAGGCTCAGTGGTACTACTTTTGTAGTAGGCAAGTAATGGTTCAAGTCGATATCCTTGCCGGATGTAATTAGTAAACACTTCATCGACAATACGAGAAATCGGTTCAAAGATGGTTCCATTTACTGTGTATTTTTGATCGTAGCTTGTCGTAGAAGTAATCGTAAAATCATATCCGCGACTTCGATACCATTCAGTGTATATTCGGTTTAATGTATAAGAAGTAATCGCTAGAACGTTTGCTTTTATGGTTTCAGTTGGCCAAGTACTATATATTTCGCTACTTGCGACATTTTTGATGTAATCGATAAACGGTACGGTATAGTTAGGTGCACTAAGGTTGGACGGTATCCCATCGTGAACAACAATATTTTCTGGAACGATGACTTCTGATAGAACAAAAGGAGTATATTCTTCTTGAAGTGGTTTTTTATTACTCATTATATTTTGCGGATATTCTTGCCATAATGTGTTCGGAGTAATTGTTGAAGTTTCTCCTTTTTGATTTTCGTCGATTGATGTTAGATAGATGTTTTGAATTGAGGTTACGCCATCGAAAATTTGAACTCCTTCAATTCTTGTTGGAGTAAGACCTAAAGCCGTTACTATAACATCATAAGTTTCGTAGGGGCGTATTTCATGTTGTTCTTCTTCTGTGTAACTTTTATCTACAGTTGGTAATGAAATTTTCGCTGTTTGCCCATCCTCATCTGTAATTTCAGTTGTTATTTCAACCTCGTCTTTTTGCACTTTTACCGTTGCCCCTTTTACCGGATTAGCGATTGTATCGCTATAGACATTAACTACTAAATATCCATTTGTCATAGTTCACCTTAGAATAGATTCATTTGCTATTCTATCCTTTCTTTATATCATATTATCGATAAACATTTTTTGTTCAATGAATATAATTTACTAGAGGTGAAGATATGCTTAATGGTGTTTTACGATTAGGGGATAGTGGGAATGATGTTCGTATCTTACAAGAGAAATTAAACATATTAGGGTTTTATCATGCGATAATTACTGGGAATTTTGGTCTTACAACAGAAGTTGGGGTAAAAGCATTCCAAAAAGAATATGGACTACCAGAAAGTGGTGTTGTTGATGAAGAAATGTGGCGATTATTGTTTTCCTTGACAGAAGTTGCCTATGCAAGTGAATTTAGTAATTATCCAATTCTTAGTTTAGGTTCTAGTGGGAGTTACGTCCGAGAATTACAGTCAAAATTAAAAACATTATTATATTATACAGGTTCAATTGATTCTTTTTTTGGAAATGAAACACAAGTTGCAGTAAAACGATTTCAATATCATAATAATTTAACTACGACAGGAATTGTCAGTAGTCAAACTTGGAATGCCCTAAATACTTTATATGCTAATCTTAATACCTGTGTGATTCCTGAGGAAGAAGAAAATACGATTACTTATATTGTAAAACGTGGGGATACCTTATATTCAATCGCAAGACAATATAATACGACGATAGATGCCATTAAAAGTTTGAATAATCTATCTAGTGATATTTTAACTATTGGTCAGATGTTAAAAGTTCCATTTAAGGAAAGTGATGGTTCTGTTTCTACAATTTATACGGTTCAAGCCGGGGATACCCTATATTCCATTGCGAAGCGCTATAATACTACTGTTGATGCGATAAAAAGTTTGAACAATCTCTCTAGTAATGTATTAACTATTGGTCAAGTGTTAAAGATTCCAACAACTAGTGATGGAGCTTTGCCTTTACCAACTTATACGGTTCAAGTAGGGGATACTCTATATTCCATTGCGAAGCGTTATAATACTACTGTTGATGTATTAAAGAATCTAAATAATCTTTCTAGTAATATTTTAACTATCGGTCAAGTATTAAAACTTCCTGTTACTACTTCATCAACTATCACTCATACAGTTAAACGAGGCGATACCCTATATTCGATTGCGAGGCAATATAATACAACAGTTGATGCCCTTAGGCGATTAAATAGTCTATCTAGTGATATTTTGACTATTGGACAGATATTAAAAATTAGTGAGTAATAATTAGAAAACCGGGATACTTGTCCCTTTTTGTTTGCGTAAGACCACTTAACATTATTTTACAAAAAGGGCTATACCTTTTTCTATTTTTTTTGTATAATTATTTATATAATATAGGGAGTCTTTTATGGAGAAGGTAATTGTACAAATAAAAAACATGTGTCAAAGTTATGGTAAGAAAAAAGTAATCGATGATATTTCTATCGATGTTTATGAAGGGGAATTTTTGACGATTTTAGGGCCATCTGGCTGTGGTAAAACAACAATTTTACGGGCAATATCTGGTCTTGATTTTATTCAATCAGGAAAAATAATGATCGATGATGTTGATGTAACGGATTTAGATCCTACTAAACGAGAAGTTAATACAATTTTTCAAAATTATGCTTTGTTTACGACTATGTCGGTAGAAAAAAATATTAATTTTGGGCTTCGGATGAAGCGTGTTGGCAAAGAAGAGATAAAAAAACGTACCGAAGAAATGTTAGACTTGGTTAAAATGGGAGAATTTAGAAATCGAAAGCCAAGAGAACTATCCGGAGGCCAACAACAACGGGTTGCGATTGCTAGAGCATTAATCAATAGACCTAAAGTACTATTACTTGATGAACCACTATCGGCTTTAGATCAAAAACTTAGAAAACAGATGCAACTGGAATTAAAAAACTTACAGAAGAAAATGAAAATTACCTTTATTTATGTTACCCATAGCCAAGATGAAGCTTTAACGATGAGTGATCGGATTGTCATCTTAAATGAAGGAAAGATTGAGCAAATTGATACTCCACATCATATTTATTCTCATCCTAAGACAAGATTTGTGGCAGATTTTATTGGCGAGTCTAATATCTTTGATGGCATAGTAGAATCTATTTCTGAAGGACAAGCCCTCGTTAGAGTTACTGATGACATTACCTTTACTATAACCTCTAGAGGATATAAAGTAGGGGATAAAGTATCGATTATTGTTCGCCCAGAGAATTTTACTTTAGAAGATGAGGAAAATGATAAAAACTTACCACTAAAAATAAAAAATCATATTTTCGACGGCGCTTCTACCCAAGTGATAGGTACCTTACCTAATCGCCAAGAAATAAAAGTAGAACTTAGAAAAGGAAGCGAAGATTTTAAAAATAGAGAGACTGTTTACTTAAATTATCAGTTAGAAGATTTAATCATATTAAAAGGTGATTCCCATGAAGCAGTATGATTCTAAGTTTAAGTGGTTGATCTTATTTCCTATTGTTTTCTATTGTTTATTCTTGATTGTTTTACCATTACTTTATATTTTTATCATTAGTTTTTTTCAAAACGATTATTATGGGGGAATTATTCAAGTATTTACGATAAAGAATTATATTCAGATTTTAGATATCGTCTATCTTAAAGTGTTTTTACAATCTTTTTTGATTGCCTTTATTACAACAATCATTTGTATTTGTATTGCTTATCCCTTTAGTCTTTTTGTTTCAGAAAAGAAATCTCGTTATAAAAGTATTTTCTTAATGCTAGTAATTATTCCCTTTTTAACGAATTCTTTAATTAGAACTTATGGCTGGATTGTTTTACTTCGTAAAGAAGGCTTAATCAATACACTTCTTTTTCAACTGCATTTAATCGATGAACCATTAGCATTAATGTATAATAGCTTAGGCATTATCATTGGTATGGTTTATACTTTGTTACCATTTATGATTTTACCGGTTTATAGTGCGGTAGATAAACTAGATCGTTCAATGCTTGAAGCATCATCTGATTTAGGAGCAAGTAAATGGCAGAGGTTTATACATGTAATTATTCCTGAAACCTTACCAGGCTTATTTAATGGTTCTTTAATGGTATTTATTCCGGCAATTGGTTATTTCTTTATCTCTGATTTATTAGGTGGGGGTAAATTAATGTTACTAGGTAATTTGATTAAAAATCAGTTTTTAGTAGCTAGAAATTGGCCATTTGGCGCGAGTGTATCTATTGTTTTGATTATCATTACCTTCTTCCTCGTTAAACTGTATAAGAAAACAGGCGGAAAAATGGACGATTTGGGGGGATTCTAATTGAAAAAAAAGAAATTTTTAAAAAACCTATTTATTGGCTTAGTACTATTTTTTCTTTATTTACCTATCTTAGTTTTAGTCCTTTATTCTTTTAATACCTCTAAGCTTAATATATTATTTGAAGGTTTTACTCTAAAATGGTATCTGGTATTATTGGAAAATAGAAGTTTATTAGAAGCACTAGGTAATACCCTTTTTGTTGCGGTTACTTCGACACTAGTATCTACTATAATAGGAACTATTTCCGCTATTGCTTTAAAGAAATATCGCTTTTTTGGCCGTAGTGTTTTGAACGAACTTTTATATATACCAATCGTTATTCCAGAAATTGTTTTGGGAATTGCCTTACTATCTATTTATACTTTTTTTCATATCGAATTAGGCTTACACACCTTGATTTTGTCGCATATTGCCTTTTCTTTGCCCTTTGTGGTAGTGAGTGTGAGAAGTGTTTTAAATAGCCTAGATCCTCATTTAGAAGAAGCATCATCCGATTTAGGAGCATCGCCAATAAAAACCTTCTTTCATATTACGCTTCCTGCCGTTATGCCGGGGGTAATTTCTGGGGCATTACTTGCTTTTACCTTATCGTTAGATGATGTTGTCATTAGCTATTTTACCGCAGGACCAGGCAGTAATACATTACCACTTAAAATTTATTCTATGATTAAAACAGGAATTACTCCTGATGTTAATGCCTTATCTAGCTTAATTTTATTAGTTGTCATTACTATTTTGACTTTATCTACGGTGATAAAAATAAGACAAAGCGGAAAGGAAAAAGCGTATGAATAAGAAAATAATAGTTATATTAATAGTAGCCATTATCTTAATGAATGGCTGTGCCTTAAAAGAAAATACCAATGTATTAAATGTCTTAAATTGGTCTTCTTATATTCCGGACGCGGTAATTCGTGACTTTGAAGAAGAAACAGGAATTATTGTCAATTATGGAACTTATTCTTCTAATGAAGAGTGTTTAGCTAAAGTTCAATCGGCTAAAGAAGGAACCTACGACTTGATTTTTCCTAGTGATTATATGATTGAATTAATGATTAAACGGGATTTGATTCAAAAAATGGATCTATCACAGTTAGCTAATTTAGGAAATATTAATCCCAATTACTTAGGTTTATCTTATGATAAGAATAATGAGTATAGTATTCCTTTTATCGCAGCTTCAGTTGTCATTGCTGTAAACCGGGATATGGTAAAGGATGATGTTACCACTTATCAAGATTTACTTGCTAAAGAGTATCGTAATAATATTGTCATGTTAGACGATCAAAGAATTGTGATTGGTATGGCACTTCTTGCCTTAGGGTATGATATGAATGAGACAGATCCTTTAAAATTAACGGAAGCAAGAGATTGGTTATTAGAATTAAAACCAAATATTAAGGCTTATGATAGTGATAGCCCTAAGACTTTTCTGATTTCCAGGGAGACTGCGCTTGGAGTGATCTGGAATGCCGAAGCAGCCTTAGCTGTTCAAGAAAATCCGAATATCGAAATTATTATTCCTGATGAGGGTTTTGCGATTAGTATTGATAATTTTGCGATTCCTAAGAATGCTAAACATGTAGAGAATGCTTATCGCTTTATCGATTATATTTTACGAGATGACATCATGGTAAAAATTATTGAGGATTATCCGTATAAGAATGTCAATAAAAAAGCAGAAGATTCTTTACCGGAATCCTATTTAAAGAATCATGCGGCGAATATTGATGATGCTGTTTTTCATAGAGGTTCCTTTGTCGAAAATATCGGCGAGGATATTGTCCATTATGACAAGCTGTGGGCAGAAATCAAATAGAAGTTGTATGAGAAAAAGAAATGGAGGAAAAAAATGAGAGTAAAAGATTTTATTAACACCCAAGATTTTACCAAAGAAGAGCTTCTTGATATCTTAAATTTAGGAATTGAAATCAAGAAGTATATTAAAGCCGGGCATCCACTAAATGTTTTATATCATAAGACATTAGGGATGATCTTCGAGCAATCCTCAACGAGAACAAGAGTTTCTTTTGAAACGGCGATGACTCAGTTGGGTGGACATGCTCAATATTTAGCGCCTGGACAAATTCAGTTAGGTGCTCATGAAAGTTTAGGAGATACTGCTAAAGTATTGTCAAGATTAGTCGATATTTTGATGGCACGCGTCCAAAAACATGAGAGTGTTGATCAATTAGGTAAGTATTCTAGTATTCCAGTTATTAATGGAATGAGTGATTATAACCATCCAACCCAAGAGATGGGAGATATTACAACTATTCTAGAACATATGCCTGATGGAAAAAGATTTGAAGACTTAAAAATTGTTTTTGTCGGTGATGCGACTCAAGTATGTGCTTCTTTGATGATGATTGTTACACATTTAGGAGGACACTTTGTTCACTTTGGACCTAAAGGATTCCAACTTAGAGATGAACATATTAAAATTGCTGAGGAAAACTGTAAGAAATCAGGTGGTAGTTTCCTAATTACGGATGATGAAGAGCTAGCATTGAAAGATGCTGACTTCATATATACAGATGTCTGGTATGGCTTGTATGAAAAAGAACTATCTAAAGAAGAGAGAATGGCTATCTTTTATCCAAAATATCAAGTAGATATGGATATGATTAAGAAAGCTAGTCCTCATGTAAAATTCATGCACTGTCTACCAGCTAGTAGAGGAGAGGAAGTGACTGATGAAGTAATAGATTCCGAATATTCTATCGTCTTTGATGAAGCAGAAAATCGTTTGACAGCTATGCGAGCACTATTAGTATATTTTATGGGGAAAATGGATGAAACCTTGAGTATTATTAGAAAAAGTGAGGAGTAAAAAATGGAAAACGAGAAAAAAACAAAGAAAAAATTTAGACTGTTTGACGCCATTTTAGCTACAGTTTGTATTACCTTAGTAGCGGAAAGTGTTGCGCCAACTGCCGCAATAGGAAATAGCCAATATTTTTGGTGGATTTTCTTAATTATTGCTTTTTGTTTACCTTATGGTTTAATTTCCGCTGAACTTGGTAGTACTTTTCAAAGCGAAGGCGGAATGTATGACTGGGTAAAAAAGGCATTTGGAAAAAAATGGGCCGCAAGGGTAGCCTGGAATTATTGGATTAACTTTCCATTATGGATCGCATCTTTAGCAGTAGCGGTTACTGATGTAGTAGCGGGTATTTTCGATATTGAATTATCGATTGCCTGGTTACTTATCTTACAACTTGGCTATACATGGATTGTATCTTTACTTGGTACCCAAAGAATTGGTGAAAGTAAATGGATTGTAAATATCGGAACATTCTGTAAAATTTTGTTCATGGTAGCTTTAGGCTTACTTGGTATTTATGTATTCTTAAAAACCGGAAAAAGTGCTAATCCAATTCAAGGAGTAGCCGATTTATTACCATCTCTTGATTTAGCTGGATTGTCATTTATCTCTGTTATTATCTTTAATTTCTTAGGATTTGAAGTTGTCGCAACTTTTGCGGATGATATGGAAAACCCTAAAAAAGAAATTCCTAAAGCTTTGATTATTGGAGGAGCTTTAATGGCATTATTCTATATTTTACCGGCAACTGGTATTAATATTGCCATGAGTTTGGAAGAAGCAGAAGCATCTGGTATTACAGAAAGTTTTATGATTTTACTTACTGATCTTGGTATTAATGCTGATTTAGTACGTGGAATTGTTATCGTAGTTGGACTTATGTTTATCTACACTATGGTTGCGAACATTGTTTCTTGGTCATTCGGGGTTAATTCCGTAGCCAAATATTCTGCTGATGATGGAGGACTTCCTAAAGTATTTTCTAAAACCAACAAAGCAGGTGTTCCTTATATGGCCTCTATCATTAATGGGATTGTCGCATCTGTTATTGTCATAGCTGGTATTGTTTTAGGAGAAATCAGTGAATCAGCTTCTAACTTATTCTGGACATTCTTTAGTTTCAGTTTAGTTACTTTGTTAATCAGTTATATCCCATTATTCCCAGCTTTCTTAAAGCTTAGAAAAACAGATAAAACGAAACGAGCTTATAAAGTTCCAGGAAATAATTTTGTTCTTCATCTAATGACTTGGGTACCATTAGTATTATTGATTCTAGGTGTTGTCTTTACTTTATTTATTGACTTTACTATGGATTCTATTATGGCCAATATGCCATTAATTATCGGAGTTGTGGTATCGTTTATCATTGAAGAAATTCTTGTATGTTTTGTAAAGGAGGATAAAAAACATGAGAAAACTAACTAGTACGCCAAAACAAGATGGTTTTAGAATGCCAGGTGAGTTTGAACCACATCGTGGGACTTATATTATTTGGCCTGAACGTCCTGACAATTGGCGAAATGGTGCCAAACCTGCTCAAAAAGTATTTACACAAGTAGCGAATACGATTGGTAAATATGAACCGGTAACGGTAATTGTCAGTGACGGTCAATATCAAAATGCTAGACATATGTTAAACGATTATGTTCGAGTAGTAGAAATGAGTAGTGATGACTCTTGGGTTCGCGATTGTGGAGCGACGTTTGTTGTCAATGATCAAGGAGAACTTCGTGGCATTGATTGGTCATTTAATGCTTGGGGAGGCCTTGTAGATGGCTTATATTTCCCTTGGGATAAAGATGATCGCATCGCATCTAAGATGTGCGAATTAGAAGGAGCTAATCGTTATCGCTTGGATGATTTTGTTTTAGAGGGTGGCTCTATTCATGTTGATGGGGAAGGAACCCTAATGGTAACTGAAGAGTGCCTATTATCAGCTGGTAGAAATCCTCAATTAACTAAAGAGGAAATCGAAAAAGTATTGTGTGAATACTTGAATGTTGAAAAAGTATTATGGATTAAAGAAGGTATTTATAACGACGAAACGAACGGTCACGTCGATAATATGTGTAATTTCGTTCGTCCAGGTGTTGTTGCCCTTGCGTGGACAGATGATGAGAATGATCCGCAATATAAACGCAGTCATGAAGCTTATGAATATTTGTCTAATGAAGTAGATGCTAAGGGAAGGAAATTAGAAATTCATAAAATTTTAACGCCAACTCCAGTTTTAATTACGAAAGCAGAAAGTGAAGGGGTAGACGCCGTAGATGGAACGCTTCCTCGACAAGTTGGCGACCGCTTGGCAGCTTCATATGTCAATTATTATACCGGTAATGGTTTTGTTGCGGTTCCAGTATTTGGTGATCCTCATGATGAACTTGCTATTAAACAATTACAGGAACTATATCCTGATCGTGTAATCGAGCCAATTTACGCTAGAGAAATTTTACTAGGTGGCGGTAATATTCACTGTATTACTCAACAGGTTCCAGAAACTAGAAAATGAGAATAGTTATTGCTTTGGGGGGTAATGCTTTAGGAAATAATCCTAAGGAACAACAAAGTTTAATCAAAAAGGCAGTAAAAAACATTGTTCCTTTAATAAAAGAAGGACATGAGATTATTATTAGCCATGGAAATGGACCACAAGTAGGGGTTATCAATTTGGCTTTTGAGGATTCTTATCAGAACGAAGATATCCCCTATATGCCATTTCCTGAGTGTACAGCGATGTCACAAGGTTATATTGGCTATCATATTCAAAAAGGATTACGTGATGTATTAGAAGATGAAGGGATTGAAAAGAGTATCGTTACGTTAGTTACTCAAGTTGTCGTTGATCGTTATGATCCATCTTTCAAAAATCCAACTAAACCGGTTGGCCCATTTTACAGTAAGCGTTTAGCGGAAAAAATGATGGAAGCAACAGGCGAAAAGTATGTGGAAGATGCTGGACGTGGCTACCGTAAGGTAGTTGCTTCTCCTAAACCATTAGAAATTGTAGAAATTGAGACAATTAGAACGTTAGTTGAAAAGGGGAGTATCGTAATTGCTGCTGGTGGTGGTGGAATTCCAATTTTCAAGCAGAACGAAGCTAAGGGAGCGAATGCGGTTGTCGATAAAGATGCAGCTAGTTCGCTAATGGCCGTCAATTTAAATGCGGACATGTTAGTAATTCTAACCAATATAGAACAAGCTGAACTTTTCTATGGAACCGAAAATGCCAAAAAATTAGGTGAAATCTCTGTTACGGAAGCAAAGTCTTACATTGCAGAGGGACATTTTGCCAAGGGAAGTATGCTTCCCAAAATCCAGGCGGCACTTGACTTTGTCGAAGCGACGAATCACCAAGCAATTATTACATCACTTACCAATTTAACGAATGCCATTCAAGGAATTCGCGCAACAATTATTAAAAATTAGAAAAAGTGTTCATTGATTTGAACACTTTTTAATGTGGTTATGCAGCTAAATTTTCATATCGTTTTACTTTCTGATCATTTTTTTCTAATTCTCTTGCCATTTCTTGTTGAACAAAGCCAATTTTTTCTTTATTAGCAGTAAGTTCTTCTTCCATATCTAGCATCATCGTGAGTAATTCTTTATATTCTGCTAAATCTTGATAGATACGAAAATCCTGTTCAAAATTTTTACGAACTTCCTGAATATCTACTAGACTTTTTTCTACTAGATCAGTCACAGCCCCAACATCGTTGATGGCACTAATTATTTCATCTTGATAATCTTTGATATCACTAGTCAAAGTAATTTCCTTAATTTCTTTTGGGTTTAATAATTCTTTCAAAATATTAGCAGCTAGTATTCCTTCTACTGCCATTAGTCCTATCGATTGTTTAAAAGGTTTCTTTTTTAATAGAGCTATCATAAGAAGAATCTGAGCCATTAATGAAAGTGAACTTTTTAATCTTGTTTTGACATTTTCGCTTACGTGAACAGTTTCCGCTACCTTAGCTTGAATATCTATTAAAGCTCGGTTCGCATCATCAATTAATTGTTGAAGTAGAGTAGTAGTCTTTTCTATTTCTAAGCATTCGGTTTTTAATTGTTCAAACTCCTGATCGCGAAGATCTAATTCATATTGTTTATCTTTTACTTGTTCTTCTAATTCATTACGGGCTTGTTCAAATAAAATAATTTTTTTCATGATAGATAAATATTCAGGATCGTGTTTAAAATCTTCTACTTGTTTAATAATCATGTCTTTAGAGACTTGTTGTTTATAGTTTTCTACTAAATAAGTTAAATAATCATCATGTAATTGATAGATATTTTCTAAATCAATAGTATCGACTAAGACTTCTAATTCTCTTTTGATTCTTTCTAATTGATCTAGTAATTTCTCAATCTCCTGGGATAAATATTGGCTATCTTCACTATACTGGACAGCATCTACTTCTTTTTCTAATAAATAGTATTCTGCGAACAGTTTATCTAATTGATATTGATTTTCTTTGATTAGATTTTCTAATTCTTGAATAACTTTTAGTTCCCAAAGGGGATTTTCCTCTTGTGGTATAGATTTTTCTTGAATAGTAGAGGAAGTATTTTTGGTATCAGAAAAATCGTTTTCTAATGAATTAGTAGCTTCTTTCGGGGCAAGGACTACTTTTCTTGCTTTATTTTCTTTACTTACTTTTCTTTCTTTTTTATTACTTGTTATTTTTTCTGGTTCTTGATTTTCTATTAGATTCTTTTCTTTTTGGTTTTGATATTCCTGTT
This sequence comes from uncultured bacterium, assembly GCA_949296705.1. Taxonomy (GTDB): domain Bacteria; phylum Bacillota_I; class Bacilli_A; order RF39; family UBA660; genus Alloscybalousia. The sequence goes on along the minus strand of CASFOW010000049.1, from coordinate 11,948 downwards.
TATTTTTTTCAGTTTCTTGATCATTTACTTTTGGTGGTATTGGTTTAATTTCTTCTTTTGATTCTAGCGGTTGTTGGCTAGATAGTTCTTTTTTTGAATCGGGAACAGTTCCAGCTTTTTTGATTCTGGTTGTTGTTCTTTGTTTTTTTGCTACATTATTAGTCGTTACTTGTTTATTTTGTTCCTGTTTTTTCTTTTTTTCTAATACCTGTTTTTCTTCTTGCTCTTGTTGAATGATTTTTTTCTTTCTTTGTTTATTTTTCCTAGTAAGAGCTAAATCTTTTTTTCCGCCTTTAGCACCGATTTCTTCACTGAACATAATATCCCCCCTTTTTATCGCTTACTGTATTATACTCGTATTTTTTGTAATATGTAAATATTTTCACGAAATTCCTGTACAAAATTCTAGATAATTCGTGAAAAAATTGTCAAAATAAGAAAAATATTGTATAATGAGAAAGTCAAAAAGGGAGGAGTCATTATGGAAAAGATATATATTTTTGGACATCAAAGACCGGATACAGATTCCGTGACTAGTGCGATTGCGTTATCGTATTTAAAGAATTCACTAGGTTTTAATACTGAGCCTAGAGTACTTGGTGAAGTTAATCGTGAAACCCAATTTGTTTTGGATTACTTTGGGGTTAAAGTACCTAAATTATTAAACGATGTCAAATTACAACTAAAGGATTTAAACTATCATAAAAATTACGCCATGAATCAAAATTCATCGATTGGGGAAGTTTATCAATACCTATTAGATAAAGGAATTACAGGTGTACCTATTGTCGATGATGGAAATAAATTTGTTGGCTTAGTTACAATTAAGATTATTGCCAAAAACATGATTAATGGTAATTTTAATGATTTAAATACTTCATATGATAATTTACTTAAGACTTTAAAAGGCGAAGAGGTTTTACGTTTTAACGAGGAAATACAAGGAGAGTTAGTTACAGCTGCTTATCGCAGTACAACTATCTTTAGTCAAGTTCACTTAGAACCTAAACATATTTTAATTGTAGGCGATCGCCATAGTGTTATTGAGTATGCGATTGAAAATAAAGTAAAAATGATGATCATTGTCGGTGGCGGAGAGATTAAGGAAGAACACTTAGAACTTGCTAAAAAGAATAAAGTTAATATTATTCGTACGAAATTAGATACTTTTCATACTTGTAAGTTGATTAATTTAAGTAACTATGTAAAGACTTTAATTTCTGATGAACGTCCTTATACATTTGAAGAATCTTACTATTATGATGATTTTATTGCTAAGACTTCAAAATTAAAACATAATAATTATCCAATTATTGGAAAAAATGGTACTTGTAAAGGATTAATTAGAATTACAGAAATTACCGATATTCGGAGAAAGAAAGTAATCTTAGTCGATCATAATGAACTAGAACAAAGTGCTGAAGGATTAGAAGAAGCAGAGATTGTAGAAATTGTCGATCACCATAATATTGGTACTATTTCTACTCGTAATCCAATTAATTTCCGTAATATGGCTGTAGGTAGTACTAATACCATTATTTATTATTTATATAAAGAAAATCATATCGATATTCCCAAACATATTGCGGGACTTATGATATCGGGAATTTTATCGGATACTTTAGCATTAACTAGTCCAACAACAACAAAGACGGATAAACAAATTGCCAAAGAACTAGCTTATATTGCAGGAATTGATACTAATCAATATGCGTTAGAAATGTTTAAAGCTGGTACTTCATTACAAGGTAAAACTGAAGAAGAAATTGTAATGACGGATATAAAAACTTATCAAGTAGAAGAGAAGAAAATAGCGATTAGTCAAGTATTTACTTTAAACTTTGAAGAAATTTATGACAAGAAAGATACTTATATTTCTTTGATTGAAGAAATTCAACAAGAAAAAGAGTATGATTTAGTTTTATTAGTTGTTACAGATATGATTAAAAACGGTTCTTATGTTTTTTATACTAGAAATAATCAGGAACGTTTAGAAGTAGCTTTCACTAAAGAACATTTAGAACAAGGTTATTACTTAGATGGTTGGGTATCTAGAAAGAAACAATTTGTACCAGTTGTGATGGATGTCATTAAATAAGTGTCAATTTGTAAGATAAATTTCTAATCCTATTAATATATTTTAATAGACGTGTTATAATCAGAATATAGGTGTTAGGTTAGGAGAGAAGAACATGGATTTTGGTGTAATTATATTAGCGATTATTCAAGGAATAGCTGAGTTTTTACCGATATCTTCGAGTGCACATTTGATTATTTTTCGAGATTTGTTTGGACTTGCTAATCAAGTAGTAACTGGAGATATGGAACTTGCCTTTGATATTGCTCTTCATTTTGGGACTTTACTTGCGATTATGCTTTACTTTTTTAAAGATTGGTGGAAAATGATCATAAGTGGTTTAACTAAGGGGGGAAAAGAAAGGGAAGGAAAGTTATTCTGGTATATCGTTTTGGCAACGATTCCATCCGCCCTTGCTGGGGTTTTCTTTGAAGAGATGATTGAGAATGTAGTTAGAAAAAATTATCTACTAATTGGCCTTGCTTTAATTTTCATGGGTATTGTTATTTACCTAGTTGATAAAGGATCAAAACAAAAAAAGAGTCTTAGTGATATGAAAATAAAAGATGCTCTACTTATCGGTTGTAGTCAAGTATTTGCCTTAATTCCAGGCTTTTCTAGAAGTGGTACAACAATTGCCGCAGCTAGGTCATTATCATTAAATCGTGAAGACGCTGCTAAGTTCTCATTCTATTTATCAGCGCCTGTTGTCTGTGGGGCAGTAGTACTTAGTTTGTTTAAGAAAAGTACAATGCTAGCGATAGAAGGTCATTTGGCTGTTTTTGCTGTTGGGGTTTTAGTAGCCTTTATTGCCGGCTTACTATGTATTGAGTTTTTACTTAAATATATTCGTAAACATGATTTTAAAGTATTTATGTGGTATCGACTTATATTAGGATTAATAGTCATTGGATATGTATTGTTTTAAAAAGGAGCTAAGATTATGAATGGATTATTACTTACCCTGATTTTAGGCTTGTTTATCGTTGTTGGTGCCTTTATTGTCTTTTTAACGAAAAATAATACCAAGTTTATTGATTTTTCTATTGCTCTTGCGGCTGGTGTTGTTTTCATGTTATTGTGGATCGATATTTTACCAGAAGCATATGAGGGAATTGAAGCTAGTAGTGATTGGTGGAAAGCACTTTATATTTTGTCTGGTACTTTAATAGGTTTTTCTTTATTAAAAGGATTAGATCATTTTATTCCTGATCACGAAGATGATTTAACGACAAGTAGTGATGATCAAGCAAATTTAAAGCATATTGGACTGATGTCTAGTGTCGCATTAGTATTACATAATATTGTTGAGGGGATGGCAATTTATTCATTAACCGTTAGTGATTTTACAGCTGGTATTATGGCGAGCCTTGGTGTTGGCTTACATAATATTCCTCTTGGTATGGTTATTGCATCTACGTTTTATCAGACAACAAAGGATAAGAAAAAGACATGGTGGTTAATTGCCCTTATTTCTCTTTCTACTTTTTTAGGAGGGTTAATTGTTTATTTGTTCCATTTTATGGAGATTATGAATGTAATTAAGGTAATTTCTTTAACGCTTACTCTTGGAATGTTACTTTATATATTTACGATGGAATTACTCCCTAAGATGATTCATAGTAAAAACAAGAAAATAACAATAAGTGGCTGCCTATTAGGACTTATCTTGGTACTACTTACTTTATTGATGCATAATCATCATCATGGATAGGAGGAATAGATGTTATTAATAGAATATCCTAAATGTTCTACTTGCCAGAGGGCCAAGAAATTTTTAAATTCTCATCAGTTATCGTTTGAGTGCCGTGATATTGTATCTATGCCCCCAACAAAAAACGAGATTAAACAGTTTCTAGCGTGGGGTGTTCCCATAGAAAAATTGTTTAATACGAGTGGTATTCTTTACCGGCAATTGCTATTAAAGGACAAGCTACCAAAGCTGACGGAAGAAGAGAAAATCTCTTTACTTTCCTCTAATGGTATGTTAGTAAAAAGGCCGTTATTGATTGTTGGTAAAAGAGTACTTGTTGGTTTTAAAGAACAAGAATGGAAAGAAATAGTAAAGGAGAATAAAAAATGAAAGAATTAAAATTATATACGTGTAAACATTGTGGCTGTACAGTGAAATTATTAACGGAAGTTCAGCATCTTATCTGTTGTGGGGAAGCTATGCAAGAAGTGATCCCTAATTCTGTTGATGCTAGTTTTGAAAAACATCTGCCAGTCTATGAAAAAGTAGGCGATAATATGGAAATTACAGTAGCCCATGTGATGGAAGATGCGCATTATATAAAGTGGATTTTAGTTAAAGGCAAAAAAGAAAATCATGAAATTTTACTTACTCCAGGAGAAGAAGCTAAATTTGTAGTTCCTTATGAAAAAGGTGCTTTGATTTATTCTTATTGTAATTTACACGGTTTATGGAAAGTAGAGGTTGAATAAGATGGATAATAAAGCCTTAGAAATGATCTCTTATGGGATGTATATTGTTAGTACAAAAAATGAAGATAAACGTTATGGTTGCGTAATCAATACTCTAACTCAAGTAACTGCTTCTAATATATTAGTAGCGATAACCCTAAATAAAGAAAACGCCACTAATCAAGCCCTTAAGACAAGTAAGAAGTGTGCGGTATCCATTTTGTCAGAACAAGCAACGAGTGATTTAATTGCGAAATTCGGTTATTTCTCTTCTTGCGATACCGATAAATTTCAAGGAGTTAGTACAAGAGAAATAGAAGCTCTTCCTGTAGTTACTGAAGGAGCTTGTAGTTTCTTAATTGGGGAAGTAGTTAATGTTATCTCTTGTGGCACTCATGATATTTTTATCTTACAAGTAACTAAAGCTGAAAAAATATCGGAAGAACAGCCTATGACTTATCGTTATTATCATGAAGTATTAAAAGGAAAAGCTTCCACTAAGGCTCCTACTTATCAAGAAGAGAAGGTAAGTCCGACGGGAAATAAATATCGTTGTATGATTTGTGGGTATATTTATGATGATGAAAAAGAGAGAATAAAGTTTGAAGATTTACCAGATGATTGGAAATGTCCACGCTGTGGGGTAGGAAAAGATCAATTTGTCAAAATAAATTAAAAGGGAACTAATCATAGTTCCCTTTAAAATATTACAGTTTTTAAAATCCGTTCAGTGTTTTTAAAATTTAACTTGGCAACTTCTCTTAATTTATCACGACCATAGGTATCGACAATTTCTTCACCAATTTTATCGACATTTGGCCCAGCTCCTTTAGGAAGAGGAATATGAAGTTGATCTGATAAGTGATCAAATTCTTTTAAAAATAAGTAGCGACTGATGATTGAAGAACAAGCAACCGCTAAGTTTTTATCTTCTGCCTTAGTCATAAAAGTGATTCCTCGCTGAATTTGCTTGGCTTCTTGAATATATTCATAATAACGGTTTTCGCGTGCAAATTCATCGACGATAATATAATCATATGGTTCTCTTACTTCTTGGACAAGTTGATATAGGACTTTATTATGCATAATAGCCTTGATTTTATTCATATTGGTTTCTTTTTGATGATATTTATTGTATTCTTCGTTAGTTAAAATAATACTTTTATATTGAATTCTTTTTGCTATTTGTGGTGCGATTTTTCGAATAATATCATCCGTCATTTTTTTTGAGTCTTTGACGCCTAAACTATCTAAGAAAGCTACATCTTCTTTTTTTACAAAACTAGCCGTGACAACAATCGGTCCAAAATAATCGCCAGTTCCCACCTCATCTGATCCAATCGAAGAACAGTCATGGTATTTATTATCTGGCTTTTGTTCTTCTTTAGCTTCTGTTTGCCCGTCGATTTCTTTCCACATCGAAGCATCAACATCGGCACTTACCCCTTGAAACATGACTTTTCCCGATGTATACATTGTAATTACCGTATCTTCATCATCGGCTTGAAATACAACATAGGGAATTTCTTTATTTCTTTTTTTTGAAGCATAGTATTTAATCATTTTTTCTTTAGTCTCATCACTAACTTTAATTACGATATTCATCTTATCATTCCTTTTCTTATTCTTTTTCATCTTACCATATCTATCGTAAATTTTCTATGCTTTTTCTATGCTTTATTTTTAGACCCTAATACTTTTTCTAAAACAACTGTTGATGTAGTTTGTTGATTAAGATTAGGACTTGGGTGTGAAACTGTACTTGCTTCGCTTTCCTTTTTTTCTTGAAGATAGTCTAAGAACTGTCGATAGCGTTTTAATTGTTCCAAATTTGATTCATTAGTTGGTTTTCGCCATTCTTCGTTATAGTAAACAGTTTTTCTTGCCTTTTGATTTGTTGATGGAATTTTTTCTTTTTGATTTGTAATAACCAACTCTTCTTTATTAGAAGCTCCTTTTAGAAATATATTTTTCCAAGATAATAAGATTCTTTTTTTTAATGAATAAGTTTCATTACTTTTATTCATGTTTTTACCCCCTTAAATGCTTATTATTGTATCATTATTTCTTCTACTTTGTCAAAAGAAAATCTCGTAAGAAAGAGTTTGTTTTCTCGCTAATATATGCTAAAATAAATGTAAATAATATATAGTTAAGTAGGAAGTGTTGATATGAAATGTCCACGTTGTCATGCTAATATGGCTAATCGTGATTATTGTATTCGCTGTGGATACATGAAAAACGGCAGAGTTATTGGCGAGTATAATCCGGTTGATAAAGATGCTGATTTAAAAGCATATCAAGATCACTATGAAGAAATGCAATGGAATACTAAGTTGTTTAAACCATTCTTCTTAGGATGTTTTTATTTTTCGTGGAATCGCCATCTTTTAGTCGGTTTAGTTAGTGGTTTTATTGGTCTTGCTCTTTATTATTTAATCATGCTTTTATTGGTTAGTTTTCCCCTTATCGATAATATTCCTATTAATCAATTTCAACAGGGTTTTCTTTTTATGCTCAGTGTTGTCGCAGTTGCTATGGTTCGCACATTATATGCAACAATTGCAAATACAATTTGCTTATATTTAGATCGTAAAAAGATTCTAATGATGAAGAAGAAATATCCAGAAGAGTACATGAAAAGACTATTAAAACAAAAACCCCGTTCTTTTATGCAGGTATTGATGCATATCATGTTATATTTATTATTTTTTGTTTTATTTTTAATTTTAGTTAGGGCGTTTTAGTAAAAGATTAGTTGTAAAATAAGAAAAATAACGATATAATAATACTGTAAGTTAGAAAGGAAGATGGACGTGAATATAATAGATGTTTTAATTATATTATTTATTGCGCTAGTAGGAGTTATTGGCTTTAAAAGAGGAGTAATCAAACAGACGGTATCTACTGTAGGCTTGATTATTATCGTAATCCTTGCTTTTCAACTTAAGAATCCGTTAGCTGAATTTTTAAGTCTACATTTACCATTCTTTGATTTCTTTGGTGCTTTTGAAGGAGTAACTGCTTTAAATATCATCTTGTATCAATTGATTTCTTTTTTAGTTATATTTGCTTTACTAGAGATTGTATTAAAAGTTTTGATTAGTATTACAGGGGTGATTGAAAAAATCCTTAAATATACGATTATTTTAGGAATTCCTTCTAAGCTATTAGGTTTATTGGTTGGTTTAATTGAAGGCTTTATTTTTACTTTTATTGTTTTATTCTTCTTAAAGCAACCTGCTTTTAATATTAAAGAGTTTGAAAATAGTGAATTAACCCCTAAAATACTAGAGTCTACTCCGGTTCTATCTAGTTTTTCTAGTGATTTAGTAGAAGCTTTTAATGATATTTATACCTTAGGTAAAGAATACTCTTTAGAAGATGTTAACTCTTTAAATAGAGAAACTATTGATGTTATGTTAAAACATGGTATTATTTCTACAGATTATGTGGTAAAACTAATGGATGCAGATAAGATTGAGATTGACGGTATCGATAGTGTATTAAATAAATATAGATAGGAGATGAAAAAAAATGATTATAGAATTAACAGATCAAAAATTTTTAGAGGAAATAAAAAAAGGAAAGGTATTAGTTGACTTTTATGCGACTTGGTGTGGTCCTTGTAAGATGATGCATCCAGTTATTGATGAAGTAGCAAAAGATTATCCAGAGTTAAAAATTATCAAAGTGGATGTTGATCAACACGAAGATTTAGCGATGGATTATGGAGTAATGAGTATTCCCACCCTTATTTTATTTGAAAATGGCGAAGAAAAAAATAAAAACGTTGGTTTTACTCCAAAAGATAAGCTTGTTTCTTGGTTAAAATAGTCATTGGAGTACGGAAAGCTGAAAATGCTAATCAATTGGATAAATGTAAAATAAATTAGTTAAAATGTCAACATGTTTTCTTATAGAAAAACATGTTGACATTTCTGATTTTATATTTTAAAATTAAATTAGGTGATAAATTATGATCAAAAGAGAAAAATATTTAGCTAGAATTAGAGAATTTTATAACATCGATTTAATTAAGGTAATTACGGGAATTAGAAGATGTGGAAAATCTGTTATTTTAAAACAAATCATCGAAGAATTAAAAGAAATGGGAATAAAAGAAGAACATATTATTTATACTAATTTTGAAGATATTGAGTATTCATTCATAAAAGATTATTTAGATTTAAATCAATATATTAAAGAAAAAATAAAGGATGAGGAAAAATATTATTTGTTTTTTGATGAAATCCAAAATGTAGATAAATGGGAAAAAGCTATTAATTCATTTAAGGCTACTTTAAATGTCTCTTTATTTATAACCGGCTCTAATTCTAATTTACTATCAGGAGAACTTGCTACTTTATTATCAGGGAGATATATATCATTTAAAATTGCTCCTTTTTCTTTTTCAGAAGTTGTTACACTGAAGAATATAAACGAGAAAAGAGAATTGGAAGAAGCATTCAATGACTATTTACTATGGGGAGGTATGCCTCAAAGATTTGAATTTAAAACGATTGATGGAACAAAAGCCTATTTATCCGATGTATTTGATGCTATTGTTTTAAAAGATATTGTTAAAAGAAACAGAATAAAAAATATTCAGTTATTTCAAAGAGTTATGGAGTATTTAGTAACTAATCCAAGCCAAACTTTCTCTCCAAGTAATATGATTAATGAATTTACCAAAGAAGGAATTCCTATTTCTTCTAAAACAATATATGAATGTTTAGATTATGCTGAATCGTCGCTTTTAATGACTAAAATTTCTACTTACGATATAAGAGGCAAAAGAACATTGTCTAGAAAAGACAAATATTATTTAGCAGATTTAGGATTAGGACAGATATTAAATATTAACAAGAAAACTCAATTTGGTGCTTATTTAGAAAATATCGTGTTTAATGAGCTTATATATAGGGGATATAGTGTTAGTGTTGGTAATAACAACGGAAAAGAAATCGATTTTATCGCAACAAAACATAATAAAAAAGAATATTATCAAGTAACTTATGAATTATCTAATAGGGATACTGAAGAAAGAGAGTTTGGAGCATATGCTAATATCGATGATAATTATCCAAAATACGTAATTTCTACAGATAAATTAGATTATTCTCAAAATGGGATTATTCATAAGAATATAATAGATTGGTTATTAGAAAGTAAATAAGGTTCGAATAATCACAATATACTAGTCAATAGATTAGTATTTTTTCTTTTCTAAAACTATACTTTGTAATATAATGAAAAAGGAAGGGAGGAAAGTGTGGTAGTGAAGAAAATTAGTTTATTGATTTTATGTAGTGCTTTGGTGCTTTTTATGACCGGGTGTGGGAATAGTACAGATACGAATGAACAAAAAGAAAACAGTGAAAAAGAACAATCTACATCAGAGGTTAAAGCAGAAATTGGCTCTTTTGTCGATTACCCAGTTGAGTATAGCAATGTATCGACGAATTTTAACGAGAATATTACAAATTTAATTGATGAAAAGACTGCTGGATGGAGAATTATGGCAATCAATGGGGATACGATTACCTTAATTTCAACAGGGGTACCATTAACTTATGGAATGTATTATTCAGAAGAAAATACAGAAACAGAAGTAAATGAAGACTTAGGAAATTTATACAAAGCATTAGATACAGATACTTCCTATCAACAAAAGGGATATTCTTATTTTTCAAAGTCTGGTTTCAAAGATGGTACTTTTGATTTAACTACTGTCTTTAATACAGGGTTAGAAGATACAGCTAGTATTCATGTAATGACAGGAGAAGAGTTAGTTACTCTTTATAATACTTTAACCAATAAGCAGATTACAGTAGAGGATTTATATACGACAACAACTTATTTAGGAAATGGAACACTAGGGCTTGAAAAAGATCATATCGCTTGTGATTTATTGGCTAATGGGTATGAGTATTATATTAATCAAACTGTAGAAAAACAACCAAGTGAGTATTACTTACATTATGTATCTAGTGGAATGTTAACGTCTACTCGTTTTAGTGAAAAGCCACTTAGAGTAGTATTGAATTTAAAAGCAGGAATAAAATTAATAGACGGGGACGGAACTTTAGAAAATCCCTTTAAAATTAGTGAATAAAGGTAAGGAGTAAAGAAAATGAGTAAGAAATTATTATTGATTTTATTTAGTGGGATTGTCCTTTTAGGAGTAACGGGATGTGGAAGTGATACGCCAAAAGAATATTCAGAAGATATTAAAGAGGTAAGAAGCCATACAGTACTATTATTAGGAGATCCAACAATTGGTGAGTATTTAGATTATATGCTAGAAGATTATTCTTGGACAGAAACCGATAACTATCGTGGCGACTTAGGAAATGGTGCGGTTATTGTTAAAGGAAAAGATAAAAAGAAAAAAACAGATATTGAGATTCTTTTTGTAAAAGAAGTTACTGCTTCAGCTGCTCTATCAAGTGTTGAATATCTAAAGTGTAATGGCGAAGATTTAGATAAAGGTGTTACTTGTGATGGTAGAGAATATAGCTATCAGACATTCTTAAATTATTTATATGATTATAAAGACGAAGTAGAAGAATATTATGCGAATTCTACTAGTAGTGAAGAATAAAATATAGTTGGAGGAGTGTTTTAATGATTTATACAGTGTTAGCAATTGTTGCACTTGTTATCTTGATTTTAGCTTTCGTTAGTAAAGTAATGGATATTGTTTTAGGAAGTATTCTAGTCATCGGTGGTTTTGTTTTTAATGCCTATTTAGATTCAGTTGATTCCCTAGAATTAAGATTAGAAGCATTATCAGAAGGAATTACCGATTTATCTTCTTATAGTAATATTGTGATCGCAGTAGGCGCAATCCTAATTGTAGTTGGAGTTGTTCGCTTTATTACCGGTAAGAATAAGAAGATAAAAGTAAAATCTAATAAAAAAGAATTAGAAAATCAAGAAGAATAGGAAAAGACTTAGTTAGTCGCTAGTACTAATTGAGTCTTTTTTTGTTTACATTTTATTTACGAACTCTAAAATAGCTTATTGCTATGCTAGATAAATAAGGATATAATAAAATTATAAGCTAAAATAGGCTACATTAAGAAGAGAAGGTAGAAAACAATAAAGATAGGGAGAAATTAAAAATGAATCGAAAAACATTAATCGTTAGTTTACTAATTATAGCAGGAACATTTATTCTAACAGGAGTAAGTTATGCTTATTTTACGGCACTCGCAGTATCAGACGAACAAGTAGTAAAAAGTGGTACTTTGGAATTAACTTATCATACTGGAAAAGACATTCAGGCAATGAATGTTATTCCTACAGAAGAAGAAAATGCGTCTGTTCATCAATTTACAGTAGAAAATACTGGAACACTTGATGCTCATTATAATATTAGTTTTACTGATATTACACTAACCAAAAAAGGAATGGATACTTATTCTAATAATTTAAAGTG
>CASFOW010000048.1 GCA_949296705.1 uncultured bacterium | reverse complement strand
TATTTTTGTAATCATTTTCTAATTTTTGTGATATACTCATATTAACAACGACCTACCTTGTATTTTTCTATTTATTAATAAGTTTAGGTCGTTGTTTTTATTTTGTCAAATTGTAAGATTTATTTTTGAAAAATCCCTAATACTCATATTGTTAAATAATTTTCTTAATTTCGATTGTTATTTGATATGATTTTTGTTAAAATTCTTAAAGGAGGTTTATATGTTAAATAAAGAAGCAATTAAAGAAGAAATAACTAGAAAAAGTATATATGTAGATAATAGTAATGATCATTTAGGAGAAAATTTTATTGAAGTAACACTTGGTGACTCTGTCAAAGTCTATGATGCACCATTTTTAAGTATTACTAATTCTACACCTACCAAGGAAATTATAATTCCTGATGAAGGGTTAATCTTAAAACCAAATGAACTTTATATTGGTAGAACTTTAGAGTTTACCAAGACATATGGATTTGTTCCTCTTTTAGCGGGAACAGAAGAGTTAGCTGCTGTTGGGATGGAAATTCATGTCACTGCTGGATTTGGGGATAATGGTTTTGAAGGCACTTGGACATTAGAGATTGTCTGTAATAATCCAACTAGAGTGTATAAAAATATGCCAATTGGGCGGGTTTACTACTATCCATTAATTGGTGACGATAAGAATAAATATCGAGGAAAATATTTTGGGCAAGTGGAGCCAACGGCTTCTAGGCTCTATACCGAGTATGAACAAAAACAGAAAGTGTTGGTGAAGTCAGATGTTAACAAGTAAAGAGATAAGAAAACAGATGGAATTAGGCAATATTGTAATTGAAAACTTACAAGAAGATGCTTTAAATAAACCAAATAGTTGTGATTTAAGATTAGGAAATACTTTATATGTCTTTGACTATGATATTATCGATACCAAAAACAGTCATAATTATCTACATGAAGTATTAAACGATCAACCAGTCAATTTAAGAAAAGTAGTAATTCCAGAAGAAGGATTACTCTTACAACCTCATAAAGTATATTTAACCAAAACGATAGAAAAAGTAACCACTCATGGTTTTGTTCCTGTGATGAATGGGAAAACAATGCTATCTCTTTTAGGAGTTAGTATCGAGTTAACAAATGGCTGTAAAACCGATAATTTTGATGGACACTTATTTTTAAGCATTATCGCAACCAAACCAACCATTATTTATCCGGATATCAAGATTGCGAATTTAACCTTTTTCCCTAGCTTAGAAAAATCTAATGAAACAAGAAAGATTGATGAAGAAAAATCTTGTGGTATCTACTCAAGCGGTATGTTAAGTGGCGAAGAAATTAAGAATAGAATGCAAAAAGAAAATCCGGATATTTTAATTAGTCCTCAGGATAAAATTTTAATTAATCCTAATTCCGTCAACTTGACTTTACATGATACCGTTGGAATTTATACTGATCCCATCTTAGATATGAAAAAAGAAAATACTATTGAAAAAATTCAAATTGGGGATAATGGAATATGGCTTTATCCCGATGAAATATATTTAGGAAGGACAAATGAATGGACAGAAACTTATCATTTAATTCCGATGTTAAGTGGTAGAAGTTCATTAGGTAGAGTTGGTCTTCATGTACACTGTTCAGCTGGAATGGGTTCTATCGGTTATCAAGGATATTGGCATATGGGAATACGGGCAGTAAAACCAATTTTACTAACTAAAGATATTAAATGCTGTCAAGTTTATTATTTAACTCCTGAAGGAGAAGATACTATCCATTATCAAGGATATATGCAGAATATGGACAAAGATCAATTAGGTAGTCCTTTATACAAATCATTGACAAAAAAAAGATAGATACTTAAAGATGTTATCTGTCTTTTTTGAATTATTCATGGAAAACTTTATAAATGTTTCGATAAGTAATGGGATGGTTCATAATAGAAAAAAACTATCACACTTTCAAATTGTGGATAAAAACTCTTCTTTAGTAGCTAATGTTTAATCACTAACGCTATTTTTCTCATTATCATTTACCTCATATCTTATCTTCTAACTAGAATTTACTTTGATATTAGGATTCTTATTTAAAAGATAATGACTAATATCCCTATACTCTTCTCTCACTAATAATGTTGTTGATATTAATACTTTAAATTCATTGGTTTTTGTTGTTATATATAAATATTCTTCTATTCTACTATTCGGACCATGTAAATGAACATTACTTTTCTTATCTATTTTTTCTATTTCTGAATAAGGAAAAGCATAGACGATTTCCTTTTTAATAATAATCATGTAATTAGCGGTTAAAAAATAATGATGATTATTCCAAAAGTCAATACTACCTATTTTATCTAACAAACAATTTTCTATCAGATATTTTTTTATCTTTTTCAAGTTAAAATATACATATATTCTCTCAACTGTTCTTAATAATACAATGATATCTCACCATACAATATAATACCAGTTTACTCGGTAACCAATATATAAAAGAATGAAAAATATGATTACTGTCATCATTAAATATACATAGATGTCCGCTTTAGCTAATGCGATATATTCATCAATTGTACTTGGTTTCATTTTGTCCTCTATCTATATTGTACTTTGAATCATCAAAAGCAAGTAATGGTAAAAAAATTGTTGGTAAAAACATAAGTCCAATACAATAATGACCACTCTTATTAAATACCTTTCCTAATCTATTGAGAAAAGTTAAAATAAAGAATATATTTATAATTGGAATAAATAGGAAAAGTACATACCAAGTTGAACCAAATATATCTTTAGTTAAGCAACCAATATTATAAAATGGAATTAGAACAATCCAGCCTTTATTTCTTATTTTCTTTTCGATTTTCCAAAAGCTAACTAGGAAAATCAAGAAAAAAGTAAGGATAAAAATTCCCAGTAAATAGAAAGTATTACCAGTATAATGATAATTGAATTGTTGAAATAATGATAAAATAGTAGTCTTATCCTCGATATCGCCAGAAGCGAATAATATAGAGTTATGATTTTGGGTTATCATTTTATATTGATTGCTTGTTATTGAATACTCTTGATAATTAGGAAAACGAATTTCTGTGTATGTAAAAAATTGAAAACTGGGTGCAGAGAATACTTCTTTCTTTAAAGTGGAGAAGAACATCTCTTGTTGTACTTCATCATGAAAAACAAGATAACTAGCTAAATATGGACACGACTGGGAAACGTTTAAATAAGTATCCACTCCAGGATAGTTAGCTTGTTCCTGAACATCAATAATATCACAGCCTTGTTCTTTCATGTATTGGGTAAAATCGCCGGCAGAAATTACACTTGGCGTTTCTCTCCTGATTATTAATAAAAACGAAAGTAAAGAAAAAAGCAAAACGAAGTTACTAATTAACGAAAAAATGTGTTTTTTAGATATAAAATTAATTTTCATACAATTACTCCTTGTTATTTAGTTGTTATCTTTCTACACTCTCAAAAATTAAATCTATTTTTTCTATTTCTCCTGTCCCCCTTATTTCAACAGGAAGAAATCCTTTATACTCATAACCCTGTTCTAGTTTTTCTTTGATGATATCTCGATAATTTTCAAAAACATATTTTACCCCTTTACCCAAACCATAACCATTTACTTTAGATTGTATGGTTATAAATTCAATTCTTTTCATTACCCTTACCTCCTACATTATTATCATTATTTTAGCAAATATTATTTTGTTTGTACATGCTTAATAGAATATATTTTATTGGTTGGAAACTTTAAATACAGAAACAAAGAAGTTAGCCCTAGACATATTTGTGCTTCCACTGTAGAAGAATTGGATAGTAGTAGTACTAGGTGCTTGAACTAAGACCCCATCTTCTATTGTGATATCAGGATTAGTAGTATTGGTATTATTGATAGTGGTATAACGATCTTGGATTGCGCCACCAATAATTGGAATTATGGTTCCATTTTGAGTAGTGCCTAATCTGCCTGTTAAACTAAAGGAAACGTAATATGTACCTGGACTGGGTAAAGTAATGGTTGAACCACTTACTGTGATTATTGGACTTCCGCCACTAAACTGCATAGAAAGGGGAATCAATGTCCCAGAAGTAATATCTGTATCTTGATTTTGGAATAAAGCATAATTATTATTTATTTCTGGACCTGTTGGACCCGTTGGACCTGTCATTCCGGTGGGACCGGTGGGACCTGTTGGACCTGTCATTCCCGTTGAACCGGTGGGACCTGTTGGACCTGTCATTCCGGTGGGACCGGTGGGACCCGTTGGACCTGTCATTCCCATTGGACCGGTGGGACCTGTTGAACCGGTGGGACCAATAATGCCATTACTAGGCCCAGTAGGCCCTGTCGGCCCAGTTGGTCCTAGTATAAAACAGTTACTCGGATAGAATTTTTTCATATTGTTTATCACCTAATATAAAATATGAATATTAAGACAATTTGGTTTGTATAGGAAAAGAGAAAGTTTCTTAGGCTTTCTCTTTTTGTTATTTTATTCGTCAATATTAATTAATTCATATTCTTTAGTACCAGTCTTTAACTTTTCAGCTGTATCGATGATATATAATCCTTTTTTCTCTTCGATTCTATGAATTAGTTTATCCTTACCCGGATCAGTACTATTATAGACAATATCAATACATGCTTGATCAATCGCAACTGGATCAGTGCTTGCTAGAATTCCAATATTCTTCATACAAGGGGCAGAAGCATTTCCATCACAATCACAATCAATAGAAATATTTACCATCGCATTAATGTAGGCAATATTGCCATTAAAATATTTGTGAACACTACTTGCAGCATCTCCCATCGATGTAACAAATTTTACTTGATCAGTCCCAAATATATTTTCTTTAGCTTCCCCTGCGCCATGAATATATGCTTTTCCATAAGAAGATGCACAACCGATCGATAATTGTTTTAAGGCTCCACCAAAGCCTCCCATCGCATGACCTTTAAAATGAGATAATACCAACATAGAATCATAATTAGCCATATGTTTACCAACATAGTTTTTCTTAATTTGAATACCATTTGGGATTTCTAATTCCATATCTGGTCCTTCTTCATCCATGATATCGACATTGAAATATTTTGACCACTCGTGTTCTTCCATCAATTTCTTATGCTTCTCTGTTGTATTTCTAGCTCCTTCATAAGCCGTATTACACTCTACAACCGTTCCATTTACTCTTTCCACCATTTTTTGAACAAATTCAGGACGTAAATAATTTCGATTGCCCTGTTCTCCGGAATGTAATTTAACAGCTACCTTGCCAGGTAATTCTACTCCTAATGCTTCATAGATTTTTACAACACTTTCTGGTGATACTTCACTTGTAAAATATACTTTTGCTTTTTCCATATTCATCTCTCCTTATTTTCATTTTAAATCTATTTCTTTTGCCTCGCAAGTACTTTTTCTATTTTTATTCTGTATTTCCTAATATATAATTCCTATATAGATTTCCTCTATTACTATTTGGAAATCACCCCGTTATTAAGATTTCCATTTTATTTGAAATTAATATAGAAAACCGTTATTTTAAACCCATTATTTTTTTATTTTGAACTAAACTTTCTATTTTTCTTCATTTAATGGCAATATCTTTATCGGTTTGAACAATATTTAAAATAGCTTTTAAAAGTGTAGTTTTTCCCGCTCCATTTTCCCCGATTAAGCCAACGATTACGCCTTTAGGAATAGTTAAATCTAACTTTCCAAGTTGAAACTTCTCATCATATTTTTTTACTAAACCTGTTATTTCAATCGCATTCATTTATTCATCACTCCCATAGAATATTTTTACTAATTCGCTAATTTCTTCCTGTTTAATTTGAAACTTCTTGGCAATATCGATGATTTTTTCCATATAACCCTCGATTTCTTTTTGGGCTTGTTCTCTCACTAGTTCTGTATTTTTAGGCGCTACAAAAGTCCCTTTTCCTTGACGAGATACGATATAGCCTTCACTTTCTAATTCGTCATAAGCTTTTTTTATGGTCATAACACTAATTTTAATATCTTGAGCCAAATTTCTAATTGATGGCAGGGCTTCATCTTCTTGAAGTTCATTATTTAAGATCTGTTCGATTATTGCCTGCTTAATCTGTTCGTAAATAGGAATAGAGCTACTGTTACTGATAATGAT
This sequence comes from uncultured bacterium, assembly GCA_949296705.1. Taxonomy (GTDB): domain Bacteria; phylum Bacillota_I; class Bacilli_A; order RF39; family UBA660; genus Alloscybalousia. The sequence goes on along the minus strand of CASFOW010000048.1, from coordinate 15,842 downwards.
TTTCATCATATCGCCCCTTTCATGTTATACAGTATATAACAGTATATAACATTTGTCAACTAAATATACTATATAATTTTTTTCTATGATTTGATGGAATTCGGGACACACTATAAATGGTGATTCATCATGAAAATTAGACTAGGTTATGTTGCGATCTCTCTTACTTTGAATGATTATATTCATTATAAAACTCTCTCTTATAGTCAGTATCAAAAATTAGGAAGTGAAAAAGCTAATAAAAAATTAACAGAAATTATTCTTAATAATCTTCATGTTTTAGAGAATATTCTTCGCTATAACGTGAAGAATGGTATTTATTTTTATCGATTGAGTCAGAATATGATACCTCTTGCGACACATCCTGAAGTTAATTTTGACTATATTACCCCTTTTCTTACGAAATGGCAAAAAATTGGTCAATTCATTAAACATCATCAAATACGAGTTGATTTTCATCCTGATCAATTTTGTGTATTAAATAGTCACCATGAAGAAGTCGTTACCAGTAGTATAAAAATATTAGAATTTATTTATCACATTTATCAAGCCCTAGGAATCGATAATGGAAAAGTCGTTCTTCATATCGGTAGTAGTGTAATGGGCAAAAAAGAAAGTATTGAACGCTTTAAGAAAAACTTTTTTCAACTTCCCCTACCTCTTCAACAGATGGTTATGTTAGAAAATGACGATAAGATTTATACAATTGAAGATACTCTAACTTTATGTGAAGACCTTCATATCCAGATGGTTCTTGATTATCATCACTACCGCTGTTGCCATACCAAATATAACTTAGAACAGTTTCTACCACGTATTTTCGCAACTTGGGTGGATAGCACTTATCCTCCTAAGGTTCATTTTTCTTCGCCCAAAAGTAGACAAGAAAAGCGTGCCCATAGTTTTTACCTTGACTATAAATCTTTCATCCAATTTTTAGAAATCATAAAAAAATATCCCTATGATGTGGATATTATGTTAGAGTGTAAAGGAAAAGATGAGGCACTCTTTCGCTTAGTTAGACAATTAAAATTCCTGAATCAGGTAAAATTTTCTAAACAGGCGGTCTTTACTCTTACTATAGAAAACTAAAAAGAGCAAAATCTATTTCTCTACTTATTGTTAGCTTTCAAATATTCAGTTAAATATTTTGTCCATTCAGGAGTTCCTTCTTCCTCAAATAACTGATATAAAAAATCTACAACAAATTGATGTCTTGAGGTAGCTTCTTCCTTACCCGAATCTGTTAACATTAAACTTTTAAGTTTTAATATCTTCTCAAACATATGGCATACACTACTATCCGAACATTTTTCCATATATTTTTCTGCTGTGATATTTTCTATTGGAAATTTGTTTTTGTCAAAAAATGGTTTTCCGTGTTTTAAACAATAGGCATAACTTCTTAAAATACAACTAGCTCCTAAAGCATCACACATATCTGCATCAGAGACAATTTTACTCTCAAGAGTTGCTGGACAATATCCCTTTAATCTTTTACTATAACCAATTTTACTAATGGCTAGACAAACTTGTTCTTCTATATCCTTATCGACAGCGCAATCTTTCATTATCCTTTTAGCATTTGTCAAATTTTTGGCATTATCATAACCATATAATTTGTAATCATCAACATCGTGAAGTAACGCTATCAAAGCAACAATATCTTGATTAGCATTTTCTTTTTCAGCAAATTTTAAGGATAGTTTTAAAACTCTATTTATATGATCCATCCCATGTCCTGAATTATCCTTAGCTAAACATTCACTTACTTGTTTTTTTACTTTTTCTATCATAATTTAACCTCCAACTTTACCCTGTAACTGAAACTAAGTATTATATCTAATACTGATTAGTAGTTTTTAAACGATAACTACTATGAATAGAACCATTATACTACTAGAAAGTTCTTCTTATCAATATTGGTTTTCATAGTAGAAAAAAACAATACCCCTCTATGTGAAGAATATTGTTTTCTAGGATTACCGAATTATGGAAATATCATTTTCTGTTTCTATAGAATAATTTTGATTATTTACAATAGTATACGAATTTAAAAATTGTTTTAGAGCCTGTTTCATTATCTGATAATCTTTTTAAACTGAATGTACTTGTAAAAAAATAAGTAATTTAAAAGTTAAAGTTGAGAAAAAAACAGCTTCATAGACTGTTGTTAAAAACTACAAACAGTAAAGAAGTTGTTGATCGTTCAAAATATTACAGAGATTTAATAGTAGAAATTATCTATTAACTGTTTAGTCCCTTTTCTGGATCATTTGCTTCATTTCTTCTACGATAAGCAATCAATTGTTCTGGTAAAAGATAAATCTTTGGATTATAGACAAAGATTTCTTCACGATTAGTACCTAATTTATCGATAATGGTTTGAATCGTATCTTTTTCTTTCGTAATATAAACCTCTACCCCTTCTTCTGGTACTAATATGCGTTGTTCAGGGTAAATATATTCATTGATTTCCAAGCCGTTTAATTCTGAGAGATCTTTTACACTTATATTATAGTGTTTAGCTATCTCATAGAGACTATCCCCCTTTTTAACCGTATAATAAGTAAAACCAAGTGGCGCTCTCTCCTCAGGAATGATTAATTCCAATCCTGGTTCTAAATAATAAACATTTTCTAAGTTATTCTGATTAATTAAATCAACGATACTAATATTATACTTCTTCGCAATCGTTGCGATATTGTCTCCTTCTTTTACGATATATGTCTCCATTTTTCCCTCCTATATTAATATATTCAAGGAAGTAAAGAAAAACACTCTAAGTTTTATTGGACTTTGAGTGTCTATTTCTTGATTAAAAATCTATTTTTCTGAAGATACTTTATACACGGCGATACGATTATTATCATTATATCTTAATTCATCGTTTTGAAGAATCAATCTTTTTCCATAGTTTTCATGATAATAATAAAGACTATTGTCGATTAAATAATAGAAAGTATCTCGGCAAAAATGTACTTCTTTTGTATTCTGTTGTTGGAAAAGTAAGATTGGTAAATTTAAATTTCGCTTACTTAGTCGGTAGAAATTGCCATCAGCAGTATAGTAATAATAGTCAGTTTCATTTTCATAAGTCATGACTGGATTTTTAGAAGCAAGCTCTGGAATATTACTATAATCTTTTTGAAATTTTTGTTCATTAACTAAATCATAGATATTGATTGTCTCCCAACTTCCATTATACATTTGACCATTTAGCTCGGTATTACCAATTACTCGATACTGTTTTTTCTTGGGATTGATTTCTAATTGTACTAAGTTATCCCTATCCATATAGTAAAGTTTACCATCTACAATTCCATTAATATAAGTATCTTGAGACATTGTCCGTTCTAAATCAAGGCGATCTGTTTTATTTTCAACAATATCATAAATGACTAATTCTTGGAAATCAAAGACATTCTGATTATAATAGACGGGGATGATATAGTATTTTCCTACTAAAGCTCCTTGAGTATTTTCATACTTTTCATATGAAGATAAATTCTGTTCTATCGCCCCAGTTTTTTTGATTATCTCTAAGTTTTGATAATTCCAAATCGTAATATAGTCATCATCTAATAAATTATCTTTATAAACAGTAGATGTTGTTGTTTTCTCTCCAGTAGTCGCATTCTCTTGCCAAGAGGAATTTTGATAGCCTTTTTCTTTTAAATTATTCACTAGTTCTTGTGTGATAGAATTAGTCTTTTGTGTTTCATAAGAATATAAAATACCTCCACTACTGCATTCAATGTTGTGATCGTTATGTTGTTCATCAAAGATTGGGAAAATACACATTGTTCCATCACGATGAATTAATTCGATATCTTCAAGAATTTGTTTTCTTTTATTAAAATGATTTTTTATTGTATATCCAAATTGATACTCTCCGGTAGTGATATTGATATAATAAGTATCGTTATCTTTTTTATTATATTGTTCTCTTATTTCAAAAGTAATATCTTCTTTACTAATTTGATAAGTTGCTTCATGATCTTGTTTAAAGTAGACGACTGCAAACTGGGCGATAAAAAACAATAAAAGCAGTAAAATACAAACAGATATGGCTCTTTTCACTTCATACACCTTCCTATTTTTATTATATCTCAAAATAGGATTTTCACCAAGAATTTTTTCTAGCTCCTCAAAATAGAAAAAGTACTAACCTCAATCTTCATCTTGAGTATTTAGTACTTTTTTCTGTTCATTCATATAACTACTAATCATCTTTTCTATTTCGGGAAGAGAAGCCTTATCGAGATTAGACAAAGTAATATATTCTTTGACGGTATCGATATGAATTTTTCCCCAAATAATACCAGACAATACTTTCAGATCATTAAATAAATCAGGAGTAATGGAATCGAAGAAATAGCCAAACACTACTCTTTTTCTGCCAATAATCAACCTTTCAGTAGTTAAAGTTAAGACTGCAGTTGTAAAAATATCAAAAGGATTATTGTTTTTCTGAGCAACAAAAACATAAAGTACCTCTTCATTAGGGCGTAAATATTTCTCTACTACTTTGGCATTTTTCTTTAGACGCCACGCCACTGTCATCGGATACTTTTTCTTAAATGCTTTGGCTTGAAGATAAATATCTCTTGATTGCATTTTTTCACCTTCTTATTTATTCACTTTCACTGATAAAGCCATACCCTGTTAACATCGAAATGATACCACTTGTACCACGAGCACCTTCATCGACACTAGTTACTTCTCCGTTTTCGAACACGATGAATGTTGGTGTTCCAAATCCAGCTAAACTATCATGTAATGAACTCAAATCACTATATTCATCATTGGTTAATGTATTCACATCTAAGTAATATACGTTAACATCAGGATATTGATAAAGAACATATTCTAAGATTGGGCGTTGATAATTACACCAACCACAAGTAGATGATCCTAAGAAAATAATTCTCTTTTCATTATTTTCCATTGCCTCTTTCATTTCACTATATGTGATTGATGGAATTTCTCGTGTTTCTTCTTCTGGAAGAACTTCACCCTCTGCTAATAATGGGTTTGTTGAAGACCCTGAAGTTTCCATATTCGCATTAGCAACTGGAGCTTTGTCGTTAGAACGGTCACCAGTATTTTCAGAAACGAAATATCCAGCAAATAAGAAAACGATAACTCCCAATACCACTAAAGCGATATTCTTTGCTTTATCTTGATTTACTTTTGTCATATTTACCTCCTATTTTTTTTGCCTTCTTGCCTATTATAACATACTTTCTATCCAATTGATGATTTTTTCTAGAAAATTGTCGATTAAATCAAAAATTTTTCCAAGTAAATTATCAAAAAACTCTTGAATAAAGTTTCTTTTCTTATTTTTTTCTGCTTTCTTATCTTCATCTATTGATTCTTTTTCTTTTGAAACCTCTTCACTACTAGGCTCTTCATCACTCCATTGTCCGACTTTATTTGCTTTAGCGACTACCTCCGCATCCTGTAAAAGGGAAGTGTATTGATAATCATCGTATAAATACGCCACCTCTGCAAGTCCTTTTTCTACTAAAGATTGTTGAAGTAAAACCCCATCTACCCATACCCAAGCCAAGGTTCTTCCGTATTTGTCTTCACGGTCACTATTATCATCGTACTCTAGTTTTATTTCTTTCGCATTGGTTAAAGTCTCGCAAGTATAGTCGCTTGCTTCTTTTCCATAGGCCTCTACTTCCTTCGTCGGATGAACAGTTTCTGGGGTGTCTACTGCTAAAAATCTAGTTTTATAAACGGTCCCACTACTAGTTTTAAAATTAGCAGTATCTCCATCTACACATTTATCTAAAGTAACAATTTCCGCCTCACCTGCAAAAACAAAAGACGGTATCATCATCAAACAAAATAAAAATCCCATATACTTCTTCATACTACACACCTCTATTTATACTTTTTTAACTTTACAATTAATTTATTTTTTTTCGTTGTACCAGCAATTTTTTCAATGATAAATTTACCAACATGTCTAATCGAGAGAACATCTTGTTCTTTGATTAATACTAATGGCGAAGTTACTATTTCATAATTATAGAGAACTTTTTCCGCATCCAACAGTCGTAAAGCTTCTCTTCGACTGGTAGGAGTCAATTTACTGATTAAATTATCTAGACGTAAACTAGATAAGATCACTTGTTGTTCTATAAAATGTTCTTCCTTTAATTCCAACTTAGCTACTGGTTCTAAATGAACAATTTTACCTCTAACTAAAACGAAATTATCTTCTAAATAGTGATTTAATCTAGTCAAATTCGTTAGATAAAAGCCATCTTGTTCAACCCAGATATCACCAATGGTATCTACTTCAAAACCAAGTTGAAATAAAGTAGCTAATATTTCATTATGTTTCATATTAGGACTTTGTGAATAATAAAGCGTTATTCCTGTTTCGTTATTTCCTATACATAAAATACACTTTTCACAAATCTTATCGATAGAATAAAAAGAACATACTGGAAAAATAAACGGCAACCGAGTTTTAATTAATTCTTTTTTTCTCTTATCGAGAAAATTAGATGTACTACTATGTCCTGTTTTTAGATAACGTTCGTATTTATCAATGATATTACCTAGTAAAATTTTATCTTCTTTTTTTAGACCATGTAAACATTTTTCACGTGTTATTTTCATAAAATCCCCTATTCCTATTATATAATATTTCTTTTTACCTTTTAAGAATTTTTCTTCCTTTTGACAACTTTTTTACATCTAGTAATATCTTCTTATCTTTTGCTTCTATTTTTTTCTTCTCGTGAATACAATAGCGATAGAAAGGAACAAAAGCGATGAAAAATATAAAGATAGGTATTCCTAAAGCATTACTTTTTTATCAATATGGAGATCTTTGGACTTCTTTTTTTGAAGAATTAGGATGTGATATTATCATTAGTTGTAATACAACACGTGAAATAATCGAAATAGGAAATCGCTTTAGTGTTGATGAAGCTTGTTTAGCGATGAAAATTTATATGGGACATGTCTATTACTTATTAGACAAATGTGATTATATTCTAGTACCACGAATTATTTGCTTAAAAAAGAATGAAAAATTATGTACAAACTTCTCCGCTTTATATGACTTAGTTAGAAATACATTTGATAAAAAAATTATTCATTATAATATTGATATTAAGAAAAAAGAAGATGAGTTCTATGCTTTTGTCACTATGGGATTAGAATTAGGGTTTAAATATCGTGACATTGTAAAAAGTTACCGAAAGGCAAAAGAAAAACAAATAGCTATCCAATCACGCAAGATTAGTAAACAAAAAGCTATCGTAGCTTCAACCAAAAAGTTAAAAATCCTCCTAGCTGGTCATGCTTACAACTTACGAGATGAATTTATCGGTAAACCAATTAGTAAAATGCTAGAAGATAACGATGTCGAAGTAATCTATTCTGATTGTTATGACAAGAAATATTTAGAAAAAGAAGTCAAAATGATTAGTCCTCACAACTATTGGACTTACAATAAAGAAATTATCGCTTCTGTTTCTCATTATTTAGATAGTGTAGATGGAGTAATTTTACTGACGGTATTTCCTTGTGGACCTGATTCATTAAGCAATGAAATGGTTTTACGAACAGTAAATATCCCAATTATTCCGATTATTATTGATGAGGAAAGTGGTAATGCAGGAATAATTACTAGGATTGAGAGCTTTTTAGATATTCTAGAAGAAAGGAGACTTCAAGGTGACAGAAAAAATCATTAGTTTTCCACACTTAGCCAATTACTATTTACCAATTACTTATCTACTAAAAAAAACAACAACTTGTAAAATTGTTCCTGCCCCACCGATTACCAAAAAGACAATTGAATTAGGTAGTAAATACGCGCCTGATTTCGTCTGTGTTCCTTTTAAATATAATTTAGGGAATTTTATCGAAGCGTTAGAGAATGGTGCGAATATCTTAATTCAAGCTGGAGGAGGATGCAGATACGGATATTACGCTGAAGTTCAAGAAAAGATTTTACGAGATCTCGGGTATGAATTTGAGTTTTATACTTTAGTAGATAGTGATCATTTTACGGTAAAAAAATTGTTTCAGATTTTTAGAAAGCTAAACCCTAAATTATCTTTTTTCAAATTTGCTTACTACGCTCTTCTTACCATATTAATGATTAGATTTATGGATAAGATGGATGACTATATCAGGCTTCATATTGGATTTGAAACTAAGCCTGGTAGTTTTGAACAATTAGAAAAAGAGATGCATAATTCATTTTTAGGCGCGAAGGGATTTTTCTCTTTAACTAGGCGCTATTTTCGCTATCGCAAAAAGTTTCAATATCTAGAAATTGATAAGCCCGATGATTGTATGAAAGTTGGCGTAATCGGAGAACTCTATACCTCGATGGAACTATTTTCTAGTTATTTTTTAGAACGAGAACTTGCCAAGATGAAAATCGAAGTTAAACGCTTTACTAATGTCAGTTACCTACTCTATGAGAAAAAGTTTCATACTAAGCGCATGTTAAGAGAAGCAGAAAAATATTGTCGCTATACGATTGGGGCAGATGGATTAGATAATGTTTGGCGGGCAAAATACTTAAGTGAAGAAGGCTATGATGGCTTGATTCATATTAAACCGTTTGGTTGTACCCCAGAAATTGGAGCGATTCCTATTATTCAACATGTTTGTCGTGATTATCATATGCCAATTATCTTTTTTTCTTTTGATCAGGCAACAAGTGATACGGGAGTAAAGACAAGATTAGAAGCTTTTTATGATATGTTAAACGAAAGGAAGAATCAAAAATGAATGCATATATGGGAGTCGACATCGGCTCAATTTCAACCAAAGGGGTAATTATTGATGAGGAGAATCATATTTTAGCTAGTAGTTATTTATGGACGAAAGGAAATCCAATCGATGCGGTTAAAGAACTCATTTCAGAGTTAGAAAAACAGGTAAAAAAACAAGAAATTACTATTTTAGGAATCGGTACAACCGGAAGTGCCAGAAAATTGATTGGGGCGATGCTTGGAGCGAGTGTTGTAAAAAATGAAATTACTGCCCACGCTGTTGGGACTTTATCTCTTCATCCTGATGTCAAGACGATTTTAGAAATTGGTGGACAGGATTCAAAAATTATTCTGTTAGAAGATGGGATTGTAGTCGATTATGCAATGAATACTCTTTGCGCTGCAGGAACAGGTTCCTTTTTATCCAGTCAAGCTGAACGTTTAGGTATCGCCGTAGAAGACTTTGGTAGTATCGCCCTAACAGCCAAAAAGCCTACTAAGATTGCGGCTAGGTGTACGGTGTTTGCGGAAAGTGACTTAGTTCATAAAATGCAGATTGGTTATTCGAAGGAAGATATCATTGCGGGACTTTGTAAGAGTGTTGCTCAAAATTATTTGAATAATGTCGGAAAAGGAAAAAAAATCAACGGGCCAGTTATTTTTCAAGGAGGAGTCAGTAAAAATATCGGCGTCAAAAAAGCTTTCGAGGAAGAACTCGGCATGGAAGTTATCGTCGATGATAACGGTCATTTGATGGGCGCCTTAGGAGTAGCTATTCTCTCCAAGAAGAAGCCACTCGAGAAAAAATTTAGTTTTTCTATTATCGATGATCAATTTGAAACAAAAGGAATCGAATGTAATAAATGTCCTAATCACTGTGAGATTATTTGCGTAAGAAAAAATAAAGAGTTAATCGATGCCTGGGGAAACCGGTGCGAAAATGGAATTGTATTTAAAAAATAAAATGCATAAAAGCAGGTGGCTTATCATCTGCTTTTTATTCAGCTAATAATTCTCGTAATTGATTCTTATACTCTTCTAGTTTTGCCTGATACTCCATAATTTCTGCATCTTTTTCTTCATTGTTCATTCTTAACTCATCAATTTCTTGTTGTTTAGCTTCAATTTGTAGTTCTAGATCATGGATAGTTTGCTCTAGGGTAATGATTTCTTCTTGTCTCATTTCCTCTTCTTGACGAAGATGATACTCTTGTTCATTTTGTTGAATACGTTCTATATTTTCTTTAGATGCGGTAATATTTACGGTTATCTTTTCTAATAATCCATAATTATATAATATTTGAATTTTTTGTGGAAGGATATCCCGACATTTTAGATAATAAGGAAGAACAACTCGCTTCATTTTGTCAGCTTTTTCTATTTCTCCTAATTGTTCCCACTGATTTTGTTCTAGATCAAATTGTTTACTAGTTCCTAGTATATAATTGCGGTATATCGAATGGCATCATTATTGGAATCTTTTAGTGTATCATATAAAGAATAAGCATCTCTTGGCATACTAGTATATTGACTATTTAAGAGATTAGCCTTTAACAAAATGATACTTTCTTCTTTTTCTTGGTTTATCCTTACCTTATCTATTTGGCTAAGATAAGGTAATATTTCTTTATTACTACGAAAGGTAAAACTTCTTAATCTTTTCATGCCTCTATTTACATATTCGACAAGATAACAATAAGCATAATAAAGTTGCCAGGAGAAGTTTTTTGTTTCTATTAAAGCTGTTTCTAATTCTAACAAGATAGTACTAGTATCGTGTATTCCTTTTCTTAATAATGAGGTATCGTTATACCGTCGAAATTTATTGGCATAAAGATAATCTATTGTATATAAATAGGAAAAAATTGGCGATGAGCATAGTTTCTGCCACCATTTTTCTTCTTCTTGATGGATATTATCAGAAAATATTTTTCTCTTTAAAATATCTTCTAGTTGTTCTCTTTTTGATAAGTCGGTATAGGAAAAGGAGAAGATTGGACTTGAATTATTCATTTTCGGTAAATAAATCGTAGGGTTTTCCAAATTATCAATGCTTCGATTCCCTTCATCTCTTACTTCTATTACCTCAAAACCATGTAATTTTAAAATGGATTGAATAATTAAAAATTCTCTTCTTCCACTTTCTTTACTACCTAAATATATGGCTGAATTATTCATTAGAATCACTACCTATTTATTATTTATTTTACTTTTATTCTCATCATAGAATTTGCTTCTACTTCTTCTAAAACGCTTATTTTTAAGATTTCTTCAGGATGACAAGCCTTCTCAAGTGGGTTTAATTCTTGATCATAAATTTTATCAATAGTAAAGGAAATTCTCTTTCCGCTAGGCATAAAGATTTCTACTAAAGTATTTGGCTCAAAATAATTACGTTCGGAAATGGTAATCATCTGTTTATCTCGGTCATAATCTAACACATAAGCGAGATAATCTTGATTAGATAACTCTTGTCTACCGGTATAGTATTGATCATTTTCATCGGCTTGATGGGTAAAATAATGAGAACTCGTTTCGCGATTCGCAACACGGGCTAATATTTTCTTTTCTTGTTCTAAAGCTTCCTTGGTCAATTTATTTTGATAACAAAGATCGATTAATTTACGATAGGAAGAAATTACAGTCGCTAGATAGTAGTGAGAACGCATTCTTCCTTCTACTTTTAGACTGGTGACACCAATTTTCATCATATTTTCAATTTGGTCAGCTAAGTTTAAGTCTTTAGTTGCCATAGTAAACTTTTGACTGTCTTCATTTTCTAAATCGAAGGCAAAGCGACAGACTTGACTGCATCCTCCTCGATTAGAATCACGATTCGTAAAATAATTCGATAAGGTACAACGTCCACTATAAAAGGTACACATGGCGCCATGAATGAACACCTCAATATCCATTCCGGTTTTTTCGATAATGGTTTTAATCTCTTCCATCGATAATTCGCGAGCAAGTACGACTCGTTTTACCCCTTCACCTTTCCAGTAGTTAACAGCTTCAACATTAGTAGTTGATGCTTGAGTACTAACGTGTACTTCTACATCAGGGAAATTTTTACGAATATATCGGATAATAAATGGATCACTCACGATGAAAGCATCAATTCCCGCATTCGCTACTTGTCGTAAATAATCTTCAACACCATCAATATCTTCGTTATGAAAAACAATATTTACCGTTAAATATACCTTTTTATTCCTTGCGTGGGCAAAAGTGCAGGCTTCTTTAATTTCTTCAATACTAAAATTGGTAGCATTGGCACGAAGACTATATTCTTGTCCACCGATATAAACCGCATCCGCCCCATATAAAAGGGCAAGTTTTAATCGTTCTAAATCTCCGGCGGGAGAAAGTAGTTCTATTTTTTTCATGTTATTCACTTCCCTTTCTTCACTTTGTAAATGGTTTTTTGATAGAAAAAATTAGTACTATCTCCAATTAAAGAAGCTGTCTTTTCTAGATATTTATCTAAGTCAAACATTTCTTCTTTTTCTACCTTTTCTTTGAGTTCATTAAAAATTTCTAATACTTGTAAAGAAATATCGGTAGGAATAAAACTAGTGTCTAAAAGTCCGTAATCCAAATGATTTTTAATTAATTCTGGTAATGCTTTAGTGCCATTAATAATTTTTCCAAAGAAAAGACTAGTACCAGTTTTGTCTTCTGTAATGAAATAATTATTCTCATGATTAGGATGATCTTGTAACATATACTTGGCTTTTGCTTTTACTTTTCCCATACTTTTAAAATAATTAGTAATTAACATTCTTCTAGAATGAGACATACTAGGATATCCCATAATTTGAACGATTAACTGCATCTTGGTTTTTTTCTTCATCTCAATGATTTCTTCTAAGGTAATCTCATTAGCGACCAACCCATATTTGACCTTCTTCTCGAAGTAATAATTACAGGTATTATAGTTAGTCACCATATGAGTTTGATTCCAAACTAAGTCTAAGTTTAATTGTCTTCTTCTTACTATACTTAGGATAGCTAAATCATAGAAGAAAACTCCCTTGATATTTACTTTTTCTAACTCAATTAGTAAATGTTCTACTTCTTCTAATTCCTCGTTAAAAATATTTTTATTCATGGCAATAAAAAGTTCACACTTCTTAGAAAGTTCTTTAATTTCTTCTAGTGATAATTCTGGATAATGAACACTATAATTTTTTAAACCGAATAAAAAGTGATTGACTCCTCTTTCTTGATAGTATTTTATTTCCTGTTTATTTTGCGGGATAACAATATACTGCATATTATTCCTTCTTCCTCTTTCGATACTATTTAACCATAGAAAAAAGAAAAAGAAAAGTTATTTTTCCCTTTTCTTCACTAATTGTTTATCTTTAATTTTCTGGAATAATGCCTTATCATAGTATCTATAATATATATTAGATAAAGAATCGTATTACTAATTTAAATATCGATTAAGATTTTTTTCTAGAGATTCAATCAAGTACTACAACCTATTCACCAATGTTTGGAGACTTTTCGTAGTATAGAATACTTTTTGTGACTTCTTATTTTTACATTCGTTTCTTCTGATTCGGTACTATAACCACATCTTACTGTAATGGCTTCTTCTGATTCTGCCACTCTTCTTGATGTAGTCGGTACAACGACGGATGTTTCACCCTCTTCTTCAAGAAGAATTTTATCTAAGTGACGAATATATTCTCCATATAAATAATACTTGGAATCTTTTTTAATTTCTAAATCTTTCATATAAAAAAGCAAAGTTAAATAATTGTCTAAAGTCATCGAAGCATTATGCTCTTGAGATACGATTTCTATGTTCTGTAATTGTTCAATAGAGTGACAAGTTAGAAGGATATCTATTAATTGCTTAGCTACCTCTAGAGAAAAGCTAGAAGAAAAATGCTTTTTAAAATTAGTAGAAGTTACTATATTTCTAATAGTAATTAATTTTTGTTTTACTAAATTATCAAGTTTATCAATCGTTAGTTTTTCGATTAGATAAGGAATTATTTCATATTTAGTTAAGTCATTATCCCCTAGTTCATTAAAGTTATCATTAAGCAACAACTGGAAAATAAAGTCTACTAAATCTTCCGCTGAAGAAGCAAGTGGAATCTGTTTTAAAATATCTAAAATTTCTTGCCATGTAAAATAATCCAATAGTGGGCTATTCGCTAGTTTTTGTTTATCATTTTTAGGATAACTATTTAAACAGTCAATCAGTTGCTTAAGGTTAAACAATTCAGTTGTAAGAGAACTCTGTTTGATTCTTTTGATAAGTACCTTACTGTGTTTTTGAAGTTGATAAAGACAACTGATGGCTTCTTCTTGATGAACTGGCAAAAGTGAAGTGATTTGTTGACTTAGTTTTATGATATGAATGTTATTTTCTAGGCAGTACTTTGTCCAGTCTTCATTTAAAAGCGTAAGAATAGCTTGAAGTTGTAATTCTTCTTTGTCTGCTTTTTTCACAAAATCAATTACTTCGCCAATCGATAAATTTCCACTACAAATTATTCTTGCTAAATTAGGATTAGTAAAAATTTTTGCTTCTAGTGAACAATTAGAATCCTTTGAAGAATTTTTTCTAATAAGCAACAGGATAGATAAATACTCATCATGGGTTAACTTTCCTTGTTCTAGTAAAGAAAGAATGGAATTTGAAGATAGAATATCAATCATATTGGGTGAACAAAAACTATTAGAAAGAAAATTTATCATTTCTTTTTGAGTTAGATATTGCATCTTTAGTAACGGATTATCTTCTTGGATGCTAAGTAAAAATTGGTAAACTTTCTCGATGTTTTCAGAAGTGAGGTTTAACTCCTTTCTATCTAAATAAAATGGGCGAAAAAGAGAAAAGAACTGTTGTTTACTCAATGAGGAAAAGCCCCCTTTTTCTTGTTCAAAAAAGGAATTTATTTCCATAAAGAGAAAGTTTGCTTTTTCTATTCTTTTTATTGTGGAAATAAAATTAAGAGCTTGATATTTATTGGGATAAAAACTTAAGAATTTACTTATTACTTCTATATCTAAAGCTTTGTTTTCTCCTAATGGACAGAGGAAAGGAATAAGCTCTGCTTTATAAGTTATTCCCTCTAATTGAAAGTAAAACGGATAAAACTGTTCTATATCTTCTTCCTTTATCTCATAAGCGAGGAATTTAAGAGTATCCTTAGATTCATTCAATAAATTTTCATATACTTTCTCGATGTTCTTTAATTCTATCTGATGTTGATCTAGATTGATTAAAATTTCTCTAATGCAGGTCAATTTTTTATAGTAATCTTTTTTTCGGTTCATGCTTACTCTCCTATTAATCTTTTATTTTTTTAATACTTTATTTCTTCTTTCTTTTTCTTGTTTTAACATACAATCTACTTCATCAATTTGGGTTTGATAAAGATGATATGTTGGTGGTAAAGAAGATTCTATCACGGATACTCGTGGTTCTTTTTGACTCTCTTTTTGAAACTTTAAAAATTCTTTTTTTGGTCGTTGTTTCAACTCTTTCATATAATCAATCGCTATTAAGTAAGTATCTAGAGATATATCTGATGAATATTGTTCTGTTAGAACATCGATGATATTTTTTCGTTCCCATTCATGTTTGGTTTTGAAGATAAAATCGATAATTTTCTTATCTATTTTTAGGGCATTATTAGTCGCACTATTCTCTAAAAAATTCGCTACACTTTAACGCAGTAAGCGCCGTTTGAAATTGTTTTTCTTTTTCCTTCGTGATAGATGGGGATAATTTACTTAATAAATATGGGTAGATTCGATAAATATCTGGATTAGTTTGAGAGAGACGCTGAATATTTTCGTTCGCGATTGACTTTTGGAATGCTTTAGTTAGAGCAGGAACTAATTGGGTGAATTTCTCTATGCCCATTTATTTTTATTATATCGACAAAATTCATAGTTTGGCAAGAACAAAATGAAAATAAATTTTCATCTCCCAGTCGTTACCTCCTGGGCTTTCTGCTTCATCGATAGAGTAACCTCTATTCTCCACAGACTTAACATCCGACAGTCGCTGCCGTAGATTTTGTTCTTTCTTTTTTCTTGCTA
>CASFOW010000047.1 GCA_949296705.1 uncultured bacterium | reverse complement strand
CATGCGTTCTTTATTTTATCATTTTTTTGACATTTTAACTTAACGAAATACACTATCTATAAAAATTATTTTATATTCCTATTCTTATAAGTGCTTGCTTTATGTATTAGATAAAAAAATGAATGCAGTTTGGCTAAAACATGTTCGGAAAAAATCACTGAATAGGTATTTACTTTTGAAAGTATGTTTGATATCATTAAATGCACGCGCGAATGGCGGAACTGGTAGACGCGTACGTTTGAGGGGCGTATAGGTATTCCTGTGTGAGTTCGATTCTCATTTCGCGCACCAGATTGATCCTAATTGTACCGATATTATCGGTACTTTTTAATTTTTCAGCAGTTTATTTATAAGATATGTCTCTTCGATTTTTTACGGGGTTTTTACGGGGTTTTGAATAAAAACCTCTTTTTTTATACTCAACTTGACCCCGCAAAAAATTGCAAGAAATGTAAACGTAAATAAATAACACCCTTTCGAGAATATTTTAATCTCCTAAAATTACATCGAGGTGATTAAAATGAGTAAATATAAATCTGATTATGAAAGATTAGAAATGGTCAAAAAGTTTAAATGTTCGAACAAGTCGATTTCACAATTTAGTAAAGACGAAAATATTCCTTACACTACAATAAGAGATTGGATAAGAGCTTTTGATAATATTGATGGTGAATTTGTAAAATTAAAAAAAGAAATTTCTAAGCCTGGTGTTATATTGGAAAATAATGATGCCACACTTAAATTACTTAAAAATGAGGAAATTTATCACAAAAATTCTCATTTTACTAGATTCGATCATTCGGTTGTTGTCATAGAATTTGCAAAAATAAAAATTACAACCTCTTTGCAACAAGCTTTAGAAATAATGAGCCAATACTATGATAGATTTAAATAAGGTTAAAAATTGCTATCTTTATACTAGCAAAGTCGATATGCGTTTTGGAATTTTCGCTATTCAAAAAAGACTTGCGCTATCTTTTACTCCAATTGAAATATTAGGTTCAATTTTTATATTCGTTTCTCGAGATCGAAAACAAGTAAAAATTTACTATGAAGATGAATATGGAAGCTGGTTATTCATCAACAAAATGAAATATTATAAGGTGCAAATCGAAGCGATGATTGAAGCTAAAGAAATCAGCAAAGATGATTTGAATTATTTGCTAAAAGGCGTTGAATTAAAATCTAAAATCGAACACCAATATAGTATATAAAATATGCGTTTAAAAACACAAAAAAGTACGATAAATATCGTACTTTTTCTTTATTTCCTTTGCTAAAAATGGTATAATAAATTATGAAAATTAATGATGCCTTAAACGAAATAGAAAGACTACAAAAAGAGCTTGCTGCGGCTAAATTGATAATCGCCTTACAAGAGAAAATAATCAAAGATTTAAATTTAAATAATGATAAAAAAATTGAA
Organism: uncultured bacterium; assembly: GCA_949296705.1. Taxonomy (GTDB): domain Bacteria; phylum Bacillota_I; class Bacilli_A; order RF39; family UBA660; genus Alloscybalousia. Next base: position 3,879 of record CASFOW010000047.1, on the reverse strand, counting down.
GAATATGAATTGCTAAGCGAGAAAAAAAGAATAGCTGAAATCGATAAATTCGTCAAAAAATCAGAAGTTTTAGATACTATTATTAATGAACCTGAAGAGATAAAAAAAGAAGAAAAAGAAAAGAAAAAGAGAGGCATTAAAACAGGTAGTAAAAAACATAAAAACTTTGATTTTGAATCAAAAGTTTCCGAAACAATTTATGAAGATCCAATTGAAGATACATGTCCTTATTGTGGGCAAAAGTTGGATGTTGCTTCAGAAAAAATAAGATACGAAGTTCGTTATGTTCCGGCAAAACTCGAGGTTATAAAAATCATCAAAAGATCTAAAGTTTGTAAAAAGTGTAATAAGAAAAATAATAAAATTTATTGTAAAGTCGCATCTACTCCATTCCCTGGAAGCATTTTGACTCCATCTTTTGCTGCATGGATTCTTAATCATAAATATTATCTTGGAATACCTTTTAATAAATTAGAAGAATACATAAAAGAAAGTTTAAAAATTGAGGTTTCTAAGCAATCTCTTGCTGATTATGCCGCAAAAAGTGCAAGTTTATTGGAACCAGTTTATAGCAGGATGAAAGATGATTTACTCAATGACGAAAGAAAAGTCATACATTCTGATGAAACTACTTTAGTAGTATCAAAAAAACCTAATGAAGATAAAGATCGAAAGAAATCCTATGTATATGTATATCGCTCAGGATTATATAGTAAAAATCAAATTATGATATATTCTTTCAATGAAACTAGAGAAATAGCTAAAACTGCTGAATGGCTAAAAAAATTTGAAGGAACAATTGTTTGTGATGATTATGCCGGGTATAACCAGTTAAAGAAAGGAAACCCAAAGATAAAACTTCAAAAATGCATGGCTCATGCACGAAGGCGTTTTGCAGACATTTTAAAATCATTGAAGGAAAATGAAAGGAAAGGCACGAAAAGCTACGAAATTCTTTCATTATTTAAAAAGATTTTTGAATATGAGAGTCAATATAAAAAAGATAATTTAGACCCAGACTCGATTGTTAAGAGAAGAAAGCGTGATCAAATCCCTATTAAAAATAAACTGTATAAGCTAATATTTGATACGTCTTATACACCTAATAGTTCTATTTCTGCTGCAGTAAAATATGTTAAAGATATTTGGGATGATATGCGGACTTACATCGAAAACGGGTATTTGGAACCTTCTAATAATATCGCAGAAAGAGCTGTTAAGCCGTTTGTTATCCAACGAAAGGTTTTCCAAACGTCTGGTTCATATGCTGGAGCAAGATATACATCAAAACTGTTTAGTATCATTCAAACAGCAAGAGCTAATAATTTAGATACATATCAATATTTAAATTACTTATTGGAAAATATCAAAAATAAAGAGATTAGCATTGAATCATTGTTGCCTTATTCAAATGAAATGAGAAAGAAATTTTCTAATACACTATGCGAGAGTTGAAGTAGGTAAAATAACGAACTTTTGCGGACTTTCATAATTAAGCCCTATGTAGAGGGCCCTAAATTTTGCCCATTTGTAAAATATTTGCGTTTACTCATAAACCGAATAATCGAATTTCCTATACTAAATAAAAACAGCACTTTAGTGCTGATATTCGAGATTAGTTGCGGGGATAAGATTTGAACTTACGACCTCCGGGTTATGAGCCCGACGAGCTACCAGGCTGCTCTACCCCGCGATATATATAAACAAAGTTGTAATCAATGGCGGAGAAAGCGAGATTCGAACTCGCGCTAGGCTTGCACCTACTAATGGTTTTCAAGACCATCCTCTTCAACCACTTGAGTATTTCTCCACATGTGGTGGACTCTACAGGACTCGAACCTGTAACCGATCGGTTATGGGCCGATAGCTCTAACCATTGCGCTAAGAGTCCATAGACACTTATCTGTTTTAGTTTGGTAGCAGCGAGTGGACTCGAACCACCGACGCACCGGGTATGAGCCGATTGCTCTAACCAACTGAGCTACGCTGCCATAAATGGTGGATCCTAGGAGAATCGAACTCCTGACTTAAGCTTGCAAAGCTAACGTTATCCCATTTAACTAAGGACCCAAATTCTTGCTCACTTTTCGCGTGCTTATAAATTTTATCATAACGGGAAACTAAAGCAAGTGGTTTTTTTAAAATTTTTTGTTCCTAATGTGACCATATTTACCAAGTACTAAAAATACATAAAGATAACAATCCATAAACATGACTCTATCACAGCACTAAATTAAATAGTGCTCCTTAACTTAATAAAGAGTAAGTATTAACTATCTACCAAAGAAAACAATATCAATATCTCATCTCATTCTTTTAATATAAATAGACGTTTACACTAAATATTAACTAGAGAAATTAATATTATTTTTCTAAATATAATTTAGCATTGCGTGTTTTTTAAACAAAATGAGCCTATTCATCTAAAGGAACTATAACCAAATCAGCACCTTCTTCACTTACATTAGTAAAGTATATTTCAATATCTAAACTATCTCCGCTATTTAAATTACCACTATTTCTATATGTAAATGATTTATAAGTATCCATATCAAATGTATCGCCAGTTTGAAAGAAATCACTAGAAGAATATGAACCAAATCTTCTTTGATATGACCCGCCATTTGGATCAGAGGAAACTAATTCAATTTGTTCAAAAAGTTCTACTGTGTAGTTTCTATCGTAAGAATATGTATTAGAAGCTCCTATTGTTACATAATGGTCTGGAATGCCTTCAGCAAGGCTTGAAGAATCATAATAAACTTGCCTACCATTTTGAACGTTATCAATTAATCTTGCATCAACATGATACAGTTTAACTCCGCTTTCTTGAGGCATTTTTCCATAATATGGATTATAAGCCGTAGTTGAATCTAACTCATTTAATCCATTTGGTGTATATAACTCTAGTACTAAATATTCATCAAAAGCCGTACCAGAATAGTCATTTGTAATAAAAATGGCGCCACCATTTTCTCTAGGATTTAAGTGAACTTTTGCAGGGATATTCTCTGAAGTATCAATAATTATTGGGTCAATCCAACCTAATGCTGTCTTTGTCCAAACATTATGATCGCCAACATTACAATCCTGCATATCATATAATCCTAAAGGACTTCTTGTATTGCTATAATCATAATAATCATTTAATCCAAGTAAATGACCAGTTTCGTGAATAAAAGTATGAGCATCAATTCTATCTTCTCCTTTTTGATGCATGAAGTCATAACTTGCCCATCCATAAGTACATAAATTAGGTGATTCTATATCGGCTTCTGGATTTAAAAAATAATAAACATAAGCCCAAAATGAAGAAGCATAATCATAATAAGAAGGGTCGCTTCCATAATCCGGTGCACTATAAATAAACCGGATTCCATCCATTAAGCCATCACTATCATAATCATACTTTGTAAAATCAAGTTCTGAATTGCTACTTTTCATACTTTCAAAAGCATCAGAAACAATAGTTTCTACATCAGTTCTTCTTTCTAGAACATCATCTGTTGAAATATCTAAAGAAACCACATCAGTAACGTCAAAATTAAAGTTTAAATTCCCAAAACTAGATTTTTCAAAATAACTCGTAACGCTTTCCCAGTAATTAGTTTTTTCAGCCGTTCCATTAAAAGCGATTTCTAATTCACTTTTGATTCTTTCTTCTCCGTTTTCTACTCCATATGCATCATCGAAAGTTACATCAGAAAATTCAACAGGAACAACTAAAACATTAGCCGGATTTTCTCTTGATGCAGTAGATGGCAAAATATCTTGTCCACCAGTTCCGACTAATTCTTTATAAGTAAGATATTGAGTTGGATCTAAACTAGGATCTGCAACCACTTCATCTAACTCATCATCATTTACAGTAATAGGGAT
>CASFOW010000046.1 GCA_949296705.1 uncultured bacterium | reverse complement strand
ACCTCTATAAAAAGAGGAATAAATCCTTTTGAATCTATCAAAGCTATATTTAATAAACAAATATTATTTTCATAATAAAAGAGCAACTTTGAAATTACTCTTCTTTTTCAGTGCCTAAGTCTGAACTGTTACTAATTCCTAAATTCTAGTAATTATATATGTTAATTGTAAAATAAAAATAATTTTTCATCTCCCAGTCGTTATCTCTTGGGCTTTTTGCTTCATCGATAGAGTAATCTCTATTCTCTTAGAGACTTAACTCATGATGAGTCGCTGTCGTAGATTTTGTTCTTTCTTTTTTCTTGCTAAATTAACTCTTTCATATATCTCTTTATTCCTTCAAATAATATGTTTTGACTAGCATTTTTATACTTTTCCACCCTTATATGTTTTAACTTTTTACAAAGCAAATTCCTAGTATATAAAATAAATGTTTATAAGATAATGATGTCTATGTAATTAATTTGGATTAACTAGAAAAAGAGTGGTTAGTCACTCTTTTTCTCTCCTTCTTCTAACATTGTCGTAATAAAAATACCATATCCTTTATCCGAGTCGTTAACGACGACATGGGTAACACCACCAACAATTTTTTCATTCTGAATGATTGGACTACCGCTCATTCCGGCAACTACACCACCGGTTTTTTCTAACAATTCTTCATCGGTTATTTCAAACAGAATATTTTTGGTTGTACTGGTTTTATCGATTTCTAAAATTTCAATATCAAATTCTTCTACCTGATCTTTATCGATTACTGTTCTGATCGTCGCCTTTCCAGTTTTGACATCTTCTGGCTTCCCTACCTCGATAGCGTCACTTGCTGAAAACTCACTCGTTATGGTACCAAAAATACCACTTTCTTCATTAGTTTCGATATTTCCGATTACTTCATCACGATATATTCTAGCTTGTTTTTCTCCAGGTTCACCGTCTATTGAAGGCTTTATCCCGGTGATTTCTGAAGTGTAAATTTCTCCATCTTTGATTTCCACCTTCTGTAGTGTATTTTTATCGGCTATCTCGTGTCCTAAGGCACCATAGATATGACTCTTGGGATCGATATAAGTAAGAGTACCAATACCATTAATCTGATCTTTTACATAAAGTCCAGTTTTATAGATACCACTTTCATCGACTTCTAGATGCAAATTTGTACTTTTTACTTCGTTACCACGTAGAAATTTAACGGCCATCTCTTCATTTTTATACTTATCTACTAAACTAATCATCTGATCAATCGACGTCACAGCTTCACCATTAATTTCTAAAATAGCATCTCCCACTTTAAAGCCTGCATTTTCGCCAATATAAGTACCATTTACTTCGTAGAAGCCTACAATAGATACATACTTGGCATTTACCTTGATACCGATATTTTCTCCACCTGGTATAACATAGTTGGAATAAGCAAATACTATAGATGGAAATAAACCAAAAAGAAGAAGGAACATAATCTGTAGTTTCTTTTTAAAACGCATGATATCAACTCCTTTTAAAAATACACTACATTATTATTATGATTAACGGGAAAAAAAATAATCGATGTAAAAAATACCAATCGAAAAAAAGAAGACTACTCTTCAACAGAGAAATCTTCTAATTTACCATCTTTATTTAAAATTTTATGAATACTATCTTCAGCATTTTTTAGCTTTTCATCACAAACTTTTACAATTTTCATGGCTCGATTAAATTCATCTATCGCATCATCTAAAGGGACATTGCCACTTTCTAGATTTTTAACAATTTCTTCTAATTGATTTAAGTTTTCTTCAAAAGAAAGCTCGTTTTTCTCTTCTTTATTTTTCGTCATGATTTTACCTCCTCAACTCTAGCTTCTATTAATCCATCTGTGACTTCGATTTTTAATTTATCTTGTAGTTTTACTTGCTTTATGGAAGTAATTACCTGATTATGATTACGAGTAATACTATATCCGCGCTTAATTGTCAGTAATGGATTTAAAATCTCTAACTTATTCAAAGCATGTAAATAACGATGTTGTTCGTTTTCTAATACTTTTTGGATATTATTTTCTAATTTTTGTTTTAGAATTTGGCAATTATTTTTTTCGTTAATAATAATCGAATTCATTAATAAGTGAATTTTTTCAAATAAACTATCAAAGCGTTGTTCTTTTACTTGATACATAGCAATAGGATTAGTTAGAATATAACTTTTCTTTAAAGTTTCTAACTGTTCTTTTTTGCTTGTGATCATTGTCATTATCGCTTGTTCTAAACGAAGGCCAACTTGACCGAAGTATTGATAGAAATCATTAATGTTGGGAACGGCCATTTCGGCTGCTCCTGTTGGAGTCGGTGCTCGTAGATCGGCAACAAAGTCACTAATGGTAAAATCAATTTCATGACCAACAGCTGAAATTACGGGGATTTTACAAGCATATATTGCTCGCGCTACTTGTTCATCATTAAAACACCACATATCTTCAATTGAACCACCACCACGCCCGACAATTAATACATCTAAATCAAATTCTTGCGCTTTTTCAATTTGTTTAATAATCTCTGGTGCTGCTGATGCGCCTTGAACTAAACTAGGAAAAAGGATTGTCTTCGTAATTGGCCATCTTCTTTTAATCGTCGACAAAATATCCCTAATCGCTGCTCCTGTTGGGGCAGTAATAATTCCAACTGTTTTAGGGATTTTAGGAATTTTCTTTTTCTTACTGGGATCAAAAAGACCTTCCTGTTGTAATTTCTTTTTTAATTCTTCAAACTGAACATAAAGATTACCAACTCCATCTTCCACCATATCTTCGACATATATTTGATAGCCACCGGTTGCTTCATAAACACTGACTCTACCAGTTGCTAAAACTTTCATCCCATCAGTCGGACGAAAAGTAAGCTTTGATGCATTAGATGAAAACATAACAGCATTAATTCTAGAAGTTTCATCTTTTAAAGTAAAATAATAATGCCCTCTAGTATGGGCTTTAAAATTAGAGATTTCTCCTCGTAAAAATACATGACCGAGATGCTCATCATGATCAAACTTAAATTTAATATAACGCGTTAATTGACTGATACTAATATACTTATCTTGCATCCTAATTACTTCCTTCAGTTAAAGATTCCTCTTCCTTTTCATGAAAAATTTCATCTAATACCGCATTAATCATCTTAGTCACTTTTTCATCTGAATATTTTTTAGAAAGTTCTACTGCTTCATTGATTGCTACAATACTAGGTGTTTTTGTATACAACAATTCATAAACACCAATACAGATAATAGCCTGATCAACTTTATTTAATCTATCCATTGGCCAATTTGTCAAATAACGATTAGCTTTATCGATAAGTGTTGTTTTATTTTCTAAAACGCCATATAGAAGCTCGTTGACAAAATCATTCTCTATTTCTAATTGTTCTTTCTTTAATTTTTCGATATCAAACTCAACTGATGCTTCCTTTAAAATAAATATTTGATACAAAATTTTCATTACAATTTCTCGTAATTCGCTACGACTTTTCATAAGTACCACCCAGATAAAAGTTTATCATATCTTGGTATAAAGGTCAAAGTAATTTTCGTAAATTAACAAAAGAAAAAATAGAGTTATTTCTCTATTCTCTCGAAGCCTGTTTCTAATATGATTTCTTGATTAGAGGTAGTCGTTATTTCTAGTTGAAGGCGATAAGAAGATAAATCGTTTTCTGCAATTGTTGCTTTACTGAAGAGTATTTCACGCATCTTTAAGTATTCATTTAGTTGAAAAATTGGTTCATAAACTTCCTCTTCTTCTCCTTCATACTCTATTTCAATTTCTTCGCTAGATAGCGTAGTAAGTACTTCTTCTTTATCAAATAAAGTGATCACTACTTTTGTTACTAATAATTCATCCTTGTAGTGAATATCCGTTATCTTTAATTGATCTTCCTTGCAATCATCTACCAATAGCTCAGCTTTTAATATCAAAGTATTATCGCTAGCTTGGTAAGTAAAGTTTTTTTGATCACAAAATAAAGTACAACCACTTACTAAAAACAATAAAAGGCCAAGGTAAAAAATTCTCTTCATCCCACTCACCACTTAAAAAATAACATATAAGGGTAAAAATGACAATCCCCAAAAAAGAAATAGGCAATATTTTTACTTTGTTAATATTGATATTGAAAAAAGGAATTACTTTTTCTCTTTTAATTCCTTTTTCCATTCGTATAAAAGATTTAATGCTTCCATTGGTGTAATTTCTAAAGGGTTAATACTTTCTAACTTCTCGGTTAAAAAGTCTTCTTTTTCTTCCCCTTGTTCATCAAAATCTAAAAATAAACTAGTTTGAGTAAAGGTTTGTTTTTTATTTCCTTTATTTTCATACACATCTAGAATTTCTTCTGCTCTTTCAATTAAACTAGTTGGTAGTTTGGCTAGTGCCGCAACATGAATACCATAGCTTTTATCTACTGCTCCACTTTTTATTTTATGAAGAAAAGTAATAGAACCTTTTTCTTCGATCGCACTAACATGAACATTTTTTAAGTTTGGTAAATCTATAGCTAGAGCGGTTAATTCATGGTAATGAGTAGAAAATAAAGTCTTCGCTTTGATTTTATCGTGAATATATTCTAATATAGCTTGAGCTAAACTCATACCATCATAGGTAGCTGTTCCTCGTCCTAATTCATCAAATAAAATTAGACTGTGTTCTGTAGCTTCTTGAATGGCCATATTGGCTTCTTTCATTTCAACCATAAAAGTCGATTCACCACTAACCAAGTCATCAGATGCCCCGATTCTAGTAAAGATCTTATCAAAAATTGGAATCACACAACTCTTACAAGGAACAAAAGAACCGATTTGTGCCATAATAATGATAATTGCCAGTTGACGCATATATGTACTTTTTCCTGCCATATTAGGCCCGGTTATAAGTAAGATATTCGTATCTTTTCCCATCATAATATCATTAGCTACATATTCACTTTTACTTACCTTTTCCACAACAGGATGTCTTCCCTCTTTAATTTGAATTACTCTATCGCCAGTAATTTCAGGTTTCACATAGTTATTTTCTTCCGCTACTATTGAAAAAGCCACCAACATATCTACTTCTGCCAAAATCTTAGAAATCAACTGAATTTTCCCGATATACTTTCTAGTAAACTCTCGTATTTCCATAAACAATTGATACTCAAGGTTGATAATCTTTTCTTCTGCTCCTAGAATAATATCTTCTTTTTCTTTTAATAACGGCGTGATAAAACGTTCACAATTCGCTAAAGTCTGTTTTCTTTCGTAACCAAATTCTTCCTTAATTAAAGGGATACTTCCCTTACTAACTTCGATAAAATAGCCAAATACTTTATTAAAACCAATCTTTAAATTCTTAATACCTGTTCGATTCTTCTCTTCATTTTCGATTTGAAGAATAAAGTCTTTACTGTTTTTTCGAATACTCTTTAATTCATCTAACTCTTGATTATAGCCCTCATTGATTAAGCCCCCCTCTTTTAAAGTAGTAGGAGCATCTAGAGAAATCGCTTTCTTTAACAGTTGATACAACTCATCTAAAGTTTCAATATTCTTATCATAGTTTAACTCGGTTAAAATTCGTTTAATATTAGGAAGGGCTTCCAAAGAATTCATCAGTTGAATTAAATCTCTAGCATTTAAATTTCCGTAACTAATCCTAGAAGCTAATCGCTCTAAATCATAGACTTTATCTAATTCCTGAACAAGTTCTTCTTTTAAAATAAATTCCGTTAATAATTTTTCAATGATAGAATAACGTCTCAAGATTTCTTCCTTATCTGTTAAAGGATTCTCAATATTCATCTTCAGCATTCTACTACCCATGGCAGTTTTCGTTTTATCGAGTAACCATAGTAGTGAATACTGTCTATCATGATTACGAATAGTCTCTACTAATTCCAAATTCTTTTTTGTATGGACATCAAAAAGTAAATGTTTCATCTGATCGACAATTTCTACTTTCTGAATATGGGATAAGTTTCCTTTCTTAGTTTCTAAAAGATAACTAAGTAGATGATTTACTCCAGTAATAAGTCGAATATCTTTGATATCTTGATAAATATATTGATACTCATCGCCTGAATAGATTTCATCCGTAATTGTAATCAACATATGATAATCTTCTCGTAGATGATTAATGATTGTACGATCAATCTTGGTATTGACAATAGCTTCTTTTATATTTAAATTCATGACTTCTTTTAATAATTTATCTAAATCATGATCTAAGATAAAAGCATAAGAATATCCTGTTGAAATATCGATATAACAAATACTAAAACAATATTCAAAGTCATAGATACTACCAATATAGTTATAATCTTTAGCGTTTAGAGAATTATCTAATACTGTTCCTTTAGTAATTACCTGAATAACTTCTCTTTCTACCATTCCTTTAGTTTCTTTAGGATCTTGCATCTGTTCACAAATAGCTACTTTATACCCTTTTTCAATTAATTTATCCAAATATCCTTGATAAGCATGATAAGGGATTCCACACATCGGAACGCGCTCTTCTAACCCGCAGTTTTTACCAGTCAAGGTTAATTCCAACTCTTTACTACAAGTTAAGGCATCTTCAAAAAACATTTCATAAAAGTCCCCTAGACGAAAAAAGATAATGGTATCTTCATATTTATCTTTAATTTCTAAGTATTGCTTCATCATGGGGGAAATCTTTTCTCTATCTACTTCACTACGTTTCATTATACACCTTCATTCTATTTATCCGTCTTAGGACGAAAATCAACAATTTTTGTTTTCTGCTTTTTACTACTATGATCAACTTGTTCTATTTCTTCATAAAAGGGGTGATTATATAAATTTTGAACTTCATCATACAAACGCTGTTGTCTAGCTATATATTCTTGTTCATAATATTTGGTTAACTGTTGTTTAAATTGTTGATAATGCCTACTTAGTGAATGATACCCTAATTTTTTAGGAGAATATAGTTTTTTATCACTATCTAAGCGAGTAGCATCTAAAATATAGGAAGAAAAGCGTGCTTGTTCGTCTAAAAAGCCAATCAAGGTAGTAAGTTTTACTCGTTCTTCTTTCTCTGGTTTAATCGCTAATTCTTGGCAAAAATAAGCATAATGCTTAGACTCATCATCCTCAAAACCTAAAATATCAAAGTAATCGGTTACTATCTTTTTTTCCTTTACTCGATATAGGGCATATTTTTCTTTTTGTTCTTCAGGAAACTGAATGGTAATTATCCAGTAATTATCGTGATGAGGTTTTCTAGAAAAAGAGATAAATGGCATGTCTTTCTTGGGCGTAGTCATGGTAACTAAGTCAAATTTATCAATTTGTTCATTATATTGAAAATGAAAATATTGATCGTTATCCCTTGGAGGATTACCAAAAGCAACACAAAAATCATGCTCATCTTTTGTCGCAAAAAAGACAGTAAGTTGCCATTTCTTTAACGGGACTTTTTCTATACCATTTTTATCAATGATACCACTTAAACAACTCCCGTCTTCTAGAAGACAAGTAGCTAAATAAATACCTGGCATCAAAGCACTTTTTTCACTATAATAAAAATTTAACAAGCCAAAAGGGCTAACTTCTTTTTGAATAACATGAATCTGTTGATTATCTTCCATCTTAATCCCTGCCTTATTCTACCTAACTAGGCTAATGCTTTTTATTATACCATGTATACTGTAAGAAGTAAATTAACGAGTGAAATATTTGTTAGTTTATGATAGAATATCTTCCTATTCTTTCTTATAAGAAAGAATAGGAAGATTCGTGTTTGAGTTTGGGCAGATTGTACCAAGGGTCTT
>CASFOW010000045.1 GCA_949296705.1 uncultured bacterium | reverse complement strand
TCATCTCTATTGTATTGTTTCCATCACTAAAATTTCCATTAGCGATTTCTTCTTGTTCTACATAACTTTCATTAGCCTTATATAATTTCCATTTTAAGTTCTCACTTTGGGCATTAGTTTCTCCCTTTTTAAGAGTAATATTATCTAGATATATATAATATGTAGCATCCAATGTACCTGTATTTTCAATCATAAACTGATGAATACCGGCTTCACTTTCTTCGCCTGGAAAAGCATTTTCTAAAAAAATATCTTTTCCCGTATGATAAGTTAATTCTAAAGTACCACTTTTTACTACTTGTTCATCTGAAGTTGCCATTGCTGTAAAATAAGCATAGGTTGTTCCCATTAAAATTAATGTTCCTGCTATGATTAGTAAACTTACGATTAATGTTGGCTTATTCATTTCTTGATTATCCTCCCTTTACTTGGAATTAAAAGGCATTCTCGTATTTAGAATTTATTTATTCTAAAATCGTATAAACATTTACTTTAGCTGTGAAAGTTTTACCTTGATAAGAATATTCAATAGTTCCATCCGCTAAAACAGAGGCTTGTACATCATCAGCTACCCAAAGGCGAAGGCGGAAATTTTGTTCATAATTATAATTAACTTCACCCTCGTAAAGTAACTTTTCAATGTTCTCACTATCTGTATATCCAGCATTAAAATCAGCTAACTGTGAAAAACGTTTTACACTGCCATCTGTATTTAATAAAGAAGCAATTTCTTCTTCAGTATCCCCATTTATTTCTGTTAAATAGACCTTAACAAAATCGTCCTCTAAAGTAGAACCATTCTCTTTAGTTAGTGTTATCTGATAAGAAAGTGGTACATTTGTTTCGGCTTTGATTTTGAAATCAAAGATATTTGTACTATCTGTATTAGAAAAACTCTTTCCCACCTCATCAGTAAAAATTCGATCATCAGAGATCGTTAAATTACTGCCATTACCATCATAATCCGTATATAAAAATTTTACTTCTCCAGTATCAGTTTGACTATATTCATTCCCCTCTTGATTAGTTGAAGAAGTATCTTGATCAACTAAAGAATAAGAAACACCAGTAGAAATCATTAACAACGCAAGAAGAGAAAGAAGTGATACGCTTATTTGAACATTTCTTTTCATATGATCCTCCGTATTATTTAATAACATTATATATTTATTTTGGAGAAAAAACAAGAAAAAAATTCAAACTTCTAGCTGTCAAAAAACCATTTTAAATATTCATATTCTGAAATAATTGTTCCATTTTGAAGAAAATAATGATAAGTATCTCGCTTCATTTGGCGAAGAGAAGATATTTGTTTATGCTTATGAAAAGGAAATCTAGTTAAATAACGTTCAAAGAGAAATTTTTGATAGTAAACGGGAAATCGCTCAATTTCCTGATATAATTTAATCATTAGTAAAAACAAGCTAAGAAAAAGAAGCAAATGAAAAGAGAAAAATAAACAACTAAGTAAAGCTGTAAATACTAGAAAATAAGAAAGAGTAAAAATAAAGCGATAACTAGAATAAAAAGAAAAAAAATGTTGATTTAGAAGTAACAATAGTTTTCCCCCATCCAAGGGATATATTGGCAATAAATTAAAAAACAACAACCAATTACTATACTGTAGGCACAAGGAATAATCTGAAGGACTAGTCATGAAAGAAAGAAGAAAAACAACAACCAATTGAACTAACGGTCCCATGATTAAAACTAACCACTCTTGCCATAAGCAAACATTTAATTCTTGTTGAAATTCACAACACCCTCCATACGGATAAATATGAATCGCAACAGTTTTCCATCCTAAATAAAAAGCCGTTAAAAAATGGCCAAGTTCATGTACAAAAATTAAAAAAGTAAATAATAAAATTTGGTGAAAATGACCGGTCAGTAAAGAAAGAATAAGCAACAAATAATAAAGAGGGTGAATCGTAATTTTATGGTAAATATTCTTGATAATCTAAAAATTCTCCTGCTTTTTGATAAACCAAACAAATGGTTGTATCTAATGCTTTACCGAGTAAATCTCCTTTTTCTACATAATCATATAACTTAATCGAAGAAGAATCTACTCCAACATACCACACATCAATCCCATTCACCTGCTGTACAATAATTGTAGGCCCATACTTTTCTTTATCTCCGACAAAAACAACAATTCCACTATCCAAAACGGGAACCAAATACTCCTTGTCCACTGTCAATTTTACGCCATCAAGATATTTCTCTTGTTTTTGATAGGCAAGTTGCTCATTAAATACCATCCTTGTACTATCTTTTAATAAGCTATCTACAGGAAAAATATTACCAAAATACTTCTGATAAAACTGATTGATTGCAGCAAAAGAAATATTATCTTGGTAGACTCTTTTTTCAATAACTTCTTTAGTATCAGGATACATTTTAATCATACACAAAGTGGAAATCAGTAACAATCCAGAAATCAGTGACTTATTTAAAAAAGAAAGAATATGGGTTCGGCTAATATTTACCTTGTTCGTTTTATTTACCTTATGTAAATATTTTCCTACTGATTTATATTCTTCCATAAACATCACCTACCTATTAATTCATATTAACGGTAGCGATACTTTATACCTAAAATGAAATACAAAACGATACCTATACTTAAATTAAACGGTAAAATATGAAGAAACTGAATCAAAAATAAAGAAAAAGAAACGCCTGGATAGGCAAACAAAAATAAAAGTAGAAAGTAAGTAAAATAATACAAAAAGAACGAAATGATTAAAAAAAAGAAAAAAGGAATTAGGGAAAGACGAACTTTATCAAAGAAATACTGAAGAAAAAGATAAACAACACTAAAAGAAAGAAACCGTAAAAAAAAATTAGTCTGAAATAATAAACATCCTACTAAATAACTAACGGCGATAACAACTAAATATCTCTTTTTATTTTTTATTAAAAACCAACTAAAAATACTAGCTAGTAAAAAGAAACAAGGATAGAAAAAAGAGACTTGAAAATAAGAAAGAGATAAAAACCGAGAAAAGAAAAAATCACCAACAAAAGAAAGAACAAGAAATAAAATACTAATGATGATCACCTCTTCCTAAGACCATGACATAATGAATATCTTCTAACGAAGACTTTGATTTTACTTTTAAAATCTTACTTACGCCAAGATCATCATTAATAATAGCTACGACTTCCCCGACATAGATTCCTCTAGGAAACACTTCACCTAAACCATTAGTCTCGACAATACTTCCTATTTGAATATCACTAGTACTACGAATACTAGTAACTAACAAAACCTCTTCTTGGGCATCATACCCTTCTAAAATTCCGTTATAAATATTTTCTCCCACTTTTACACTTACCGCAATTTTATTATGTTCATGATTACTACTTACCAAGCGAACTACACTAGAACCACTAGAAGTTTCAATAACTTTGCCGACTAATCCATTTTCATCAACAACTGCCATATCTTTTTCGATACCATCTTTTTCTCCTTTATCTATCGTAATCGTTTGAAACCAATAATCTAAATCACGATACAACACTCGAGATACAATACCTTGAAAATCACTAGTTGTATTTTTTAATTCCAACAACTGGGAAAGTTCCTGATTTTCTTTACGTAAAGCTTCTACTTGTTGGTTGGTAATATTTTGATAATCTAAAGATACTGGAGAAAAAAGTTTCATTACCCAAGCACCAAGATCAGAAAAAAAATCAATTTGAAAAGAAAAACGGTATAAAGAAAAATACAAAGTAAAAATTCCAAGAAAAAGAATAAGAATAATGATCATTAAACGATGTTTACGAAAATAACGTTGGTATTTTTTCAAATTCCTCACCTCGATTAACGACTGAGCATTTTTTCATCACAAAAACTATAATAATCTTCTTCTCCAACAATAATATGATCGATTACCGGAATAGCGTTTAAATCGCCTATTTTTACTAAGGCTTCCGTCAAACGAATATCTTCCCTACTAGGTCTAATATCCCCACTTGGATGGTTATGTACACAAATAATAGAAGAAGCACTACATAAATAAGCATTTTTGAAAACTTCACGCGGATGGACTAAACTGCGATTAATTGTTCCCATAAATAATAGTTTCCTTTCTATCACTTCATTTCGATTATTTAAATAAAGACAGTAAAAATATTCTTGTTGCTTACCAATAAACCAATATCTAACATAATGATAAATATCTAAAGAATGACGAATACACACCTTCTTCTGTTCATCGGTTTTTAAAAAAATTCGTTTGCCTAGTTCGATCGCACTAAGTAGTTTCAGTGCTTTTACTATCCCTATTCCATCAATAGAAAGCAATTGTTCCTTTGTAATATGCTGTAAAGTTTGGATATTGCCACAACATTGTAAAACTTCTAACGAAAGATCTTTAACATTCTTTCCCTTCTTTCCTGTATCTAACAAAACAGAAAGTAATTCATCATTAGCTAAACTAGATGCACCATACTCCATTAACCTCTCCCTCGGTCGTTCTGTAACCGGGAGATCTTTTAAGCGCATATCAACCACCTACCTTTTTAATACAAACTCTTCGTAAGAAGCTAAAATTGTCGCTAAAACCGACGTAATTTCTTCTTTTGTATCGGTACTTTCCAATAAAATATCATACTGAGAAAGTTCATTAAAAAATTCATCACTAGCGACTTCTTCCTCTTTAATATATAATTCTACGCCTTGTTGTTCATAGAAATCTTGAATCTTTTTAGCATTATCATAGTCAGTAGTAATTCCTACATAGACATAATAATTACCATCTTGCTCGACTTCAATATGGGGATCTAGTTGAATATCAGTTGGTATTTCTTGCTGATTGGCGCCATACTGTAAAAAGAACACTTTATTTTCGCCACTAAAAGTAGTACGACTAGTCTCCTGATAACTACTAAATAAAAAGTTAGCACACAAATATCCAAGTAATAACGCACAACAAATCGAAATTAATAAATTTGCTTTCATCCGTCTCACCTAATAACAGAATACTAAAAAGAGGATAAAAACTTTGTCGAATAATAGGCAAGTAAAAAAATATCATAAAAAAAAGCTCGATTTCTGAGCCAAATTCTTAAATCTATAAGAATAATTGTACAATCTTCCAAATAGTAGAAGTAAATAGACAAAGAACAATTCCACAAATAGTAGGAATCAAGAACGCAACCAATGTCCACTTCCAACGATTGGTTTCTTTACGAATAGTAAGACAAGTCGTAGAACATGGAAAATGCATTAAAGAAAATATAATTGTATTAAGGGCAGTAAGTGCTGTCCAACCGTGGGTAACAAGCAAATTTTTTAACTCTTGAATATTACTAAAATCAACCATGTTTCCTAACGACATGTAAGCCATAATCATAATAGGAATCACAATTTCATTAGCAGGAAAGCCAAGTAAGAAAGCAGTTAAAATCACTCCGTCTAAACCAATTAACTGACCGAATGGATCTAAAAAGCTACTGATATAATGAAGAAGACTATTACCACCAAGCATTGTATTGGCAAGTAACCAAATAATTATTCCCGCTGGAATCGAAACTAAAACTGCTCGTCCTAATACATGTAAAGTCTTATCAAAAATACTACGAACAATTACTTTGAAAAACTGGGGCTTCCGGTATGGTGGTAACTCTAAAGTAAAGGAACTAGGCATTCCTTTTAATAAAGTCTTAGATAAGAGCCAAGAGATAAAAAATGTCATAAAAATACCAAGTAAAATAACCAAAGTTAAAAAGCCAACTTCAATTAAAGATGCAAATCCTTGTAACTGAAACCCGACAAAAAACATCGCAATAATCGTCATAATCATCGGAAAGCGACCGTTACATGGTACAAAATTATTAGTAAGAATCGCAATTAAGCGTTCTCTAGGCGAATCGATAATTCTACACCCTACTACACCTGCCGCATTACAACCAAATCCCATACACATACTAAGTGCTTGTTTTCCGCATGCCTTACATTTTTGAAAACATTTATCGAGATTAAATGCCACTCGTGGTAAATACCCAGAATCTTCTAACAATGTAAATAAAGGAAAAAATATAGCCATTGGTGGTAGCATGACTGAAACTACCCAAGCCAAAGTTCTATACATTCCCAGTACTAACATCTGAATAAGAAAATTCGGAAAATGAAGAAACTGAAAAAACGAATACAATGTTCCTTCTAAACTAAATAATAAATCATATAACAAGCTAGAAGGATAATTACTACCTACAATTGTCAACCAAAATACCAGCATAAATAAGAAAAGCATCAATAAAATACCGGTAAAACGACTAGTTACTAATTGATCCAAGCGTAGAGATCTTCTTTTCTTTTTATTATCCTGATGTAAAATAACACCATCACTTACCTCTTCTGCTTTTTTCATAATAGAACTAACCATACTATCTTTAATTTCTTCTAAAGAAAAATTTGTTAGTACTCGCTCTCTTATTTCTAAAAAACGATTAATTTTACTAAAGGAAAAACCCAAATACTGATCTATCTCTTCTAAAAGAATAGGATCATAATCAAGTAACTTTAACGATAACCATCTAGGGTTAAGATTTTTAAGTTCATATTCTTGAAATAGTTGCTCAAGTTCTAAAATGCCATCTTCTATCTCTTTAGGATAACGGACTTTACTTACCTGCTGAACTTTATCCATTCGAGAAATCTCTGTAAGCAAAAGGGAAAGGCCTTTTTTACTCCGAGCAACTGTTCCTACAACAGGAACACCCAAACGTTTTGACAATAACTCTAAATCAAGTTCAATTCCCTTTTTCTTTGCTTCATCCAACAAATTAACACAAACAATAACCTGCTGATTAATTTCTAATATCTGAAGAACTAAATTCAAATTTCTTTCTAAACAAAGCGCATCACAAACAACAATTACCATATCATATTCTTGAAAACAAAGAAAATCTCTAGCTACCGTTTCTTCTTCTGAGTGAGAAATTAAAGAATATGTACCAGGCAAATCATACAGTAAATAGTTCTCTTTATGATAAGAAAAACTTCCTACCGCATTACTTACTGTCTTACCTGGCCAATTTCCGGTATGTTGATGCATTCCTGTCAATTGGTTAAAAAGAGTACTCTTTCCGACATTAGGATTACCGGCTAACGCTATTTTTTTCATATTCTTCCTCCACTATAATATCCTTGGCATCATTTTTTCTAATCGCAACAATGGCATTTCTAATCTGATAAGCTACTGGATCTCCAAATGGACTAGTAAACAAGCATTCTATTTCCGTACCGGGAACTAACCCCATATCCAACAAACGGCGTCTAATTGTACCTGTATTCCTTAATGAAGAAACAACACATTTCTCTCCAACCTTTAATTGACTTAATCTCAAAACGCTCAACTCCTTACACCCATAATATATTCAAAAATCAAATAATTGGTTAAAAAGAATAATGTCAAGTATAGTCAATCTCGCTTGACGAAAAAAGCACCAAAATTATATAATGAACTTAAGATAAAGGAAGCTTTATCCAAGAATAAAAGAAAGGAAGAAAACTATGGATTATCAATTTTCCAGTGGTACAGTTAATGAAGTAGGTACTACAATCGTAAATACAGATACAGAAAACATCAATGAAACAGTAAATAGTATTATGGCCTTAGCCGAAAACATTCGTGCTGGCTGGACAGGAAGCGACGCCGATGCTTATGTAAATGCCCTTCTCAATTATAGAACAGACATGAATAAGCTTGTACAAAGCGGTAAGACAATCGGAAATACTTTAATTCAAATTGCTAAAATTATGCAAGAAAGAGAAGAAGCTAGAAGAAGAGCTGCAGAAAGCAACCTCGCAAGCTAAGGAAAGGAGAATAAGAAACATGAATGGACAATTAAAATTATCAGTAGCTGAAATACAAGCAGCAGCAACAAGTTTAAGAGATTATGCCACTCAACTTCAAGATCAAATCTCAACTATGATGACAAGAATTCAAAATTTAGAATCCAACCAAGAGTTTAAAACTGTAGCTGGAAGTCAAAGTTTCTATGATAAAGCTGAAACGTTTAATGCCAATACCCCTAAATTTATTGAAGCAATAAACAAATTTGCAAACTTCCTAGATCAGACTGTAGTTACCAATTACGAAGAAACAGATACACAAATTACCCAAGCACAGGCTTCCCTTGAAGAACAATTGGCAGCTTTAGAGAGTTCTGGAAACGTTGGACAATAAACATTTAATTAAATTTTATAGAAAAGACTCAATGTATAATCATACACTGAGTCTTTTAATTATCTTAGAAAAAAATAAAGAGTAACTTCTATTTAGCTCCAACTTCTCCTACATCATCTAATGTCTCAATTTGCTTAGTCACATTACTAATCTTCTCATCACTTTCTCGGTAAGAAGATACCGTATCTACCATCATTTTAGAATAATTCTCGATTTCTTTGACATAAGAAGGAAAATGTTCTTCTAATTCTTGAAACTGCGTATAAATTGCTTTCGCACTATCCCCTACCATAATTTCCTCATCAAAAATATATTTCATTTTCTGACTAATGGCTTTTAGATAGCTATCTAATTTTTCTGATGATTCTAACAACTTAGAACCAATATTTTCAATTCCCTGATATTGAATAGATTCCCTACTATCATTCATATTAACTTGAAGTAACTTGATCGATTTCTTGAACTAGTCGATCAAGTAATCGATTAGCTTCTTCCACTTCACCCCTTTTTCTATTTATACTATCTCTTATTCCAGGACGTTCTTCCTGATGAGACTCTCCCGTTTCTTCATCATAAACAGTATAATATAGTTGTCCTTCTAAATTTCGAATATCCGTATATAACTGTTCTCGTTGCCTTCTAGTTGCATTATGTTGTTCAATCAAACCAAGTAAATTTTTCATAGAAGCTAACTTAGCTAGTAACTCTTCTAATTTAGTATCCTCTAAGCCGATCGCCTCATCAAGATGAACTCTAGTACTTCCTTCCCAGGAAGAAGCAAATTCTTGTTTAGAAGAAGATAAATTAGTTCGAATTTCCTTCACTTTTTCTACAAATGAATCAACCACTGAAGGAGATAGTTGAATTTCTTCAAAACTCTCGTTCACTATACCCTCCTACAAACTTACGCTTTCTATTTTAGAAAGTTGTTCCTTGATACTTTTATCTAACTGTTCATATTGACTTCCTACCGAATCTAAAAAAAGCACTAAAGATAAAAATCGTTCATAAAGCTGTTGATAATGTTGATAATCTTCACTAAACCGTTCATAAACACTACGTGAAGCAGGACTAGACCAAATATCATTACCAACAACATCTAACTGAGAAATTTTTAACTGAATAGATACTAATAATTCGTCGATCTCTTTTAATTTTTTTACCATAGCTTCCCGAGTATCATTTAAATACACTGTATCAATTTCTTCAATATTCACTTTTTCATCACCTCTAGTAAATCGTAATTTCTTGACTACTCATATCACTTTCTAAACTAGATTTAGCCTGAGAAACCTTTTGCAAAAAAGAAGAATAATCAAATACTGCCTCATTTACCTTTTTTAAAGCACTTAAATACTTATCTTTACTAAGTACATTATAGGCAACTTCTCCATAACCACACCAAATCTTATTTAAATTTAAACTATCTAACAAGTCTTCAAACTCTAAACACTTGGTATTTAACTCATCACCTAAAGAAGAAAGTTCTTCAGCTAAATTAGTAAGTGATGAACAAGTAACTTTTATTTTTTGCATCATCAACACCCCATCAATATTTAATTTCTACATTTTAGATACTCACTAAACTTCATCAGAACCATCTGAAATAGTAGCCGAATTAACGCCTACTACTACAGGATTAGAAACCTCTTTAAAAGTTGGTTCATAATCCAAAGTAGATAGTTCATTAGGAATATCATAGCTAGGTGAAATATCATCAAGAGATTCCATTTTTCCCATTATTTCATTAGTTAAAGAACTAGTGGTTATACCAGTATGAGTGATAAAAAAGGAATCTAAGTTACGATAATTACTTTTAGCTTCTTGAATAAAAGAAAGAATCTCATGAATAGAAAGATGAGCATTTGTAAATAATTCTTCTATATCTTTCGTAAAAGTAGAAATTTGATGCTTTCCTACACTAGAAAGAACAGTATATAAAGATGAACTTTGAAAAAGAGACAATGTCGTATCTATTTTTTCTACCACAGTAGGGTAAAATATAGAGTCGATATCATTCTTTAAAGAATCAAGATTAACACTAAGATAATTTGCCATAAATCCTCCTACCCCTTATCTAATACCTGTTTAACTTCTAAACTTAAAGATGAAGTATTATTAGAAACATCTTCCAATAATTGTCCATACTGTTCTAAGATCATCCCCACCTTTATCATGGCCAACTTTTTCTCATTAACTCTAGCAAGAAAAACTTGATAATCACTTAAGCCATGCCAATATTCAGGAATAGAGTCAATCAATTGATAAATAGTAACTAATTCTTCTTGATAACTCTTCGCATTCTTGATAATTTCAGAAGATGCGGTTTTTAATTCGCTTGTTTTTACTCGTAATTCCATAAAACACTCTCCTACAACAAAATAACTACAGTTCCATTTTCTAAATTAGTATCTTTGACTAAAGTATCTATCTCATAACAACTACCATTACTACCATTATATAAAACAGCATTATTTTTTAAAGGAAAAGCACCATCACTAAGTTCATTAATCGCCTTAGTAAGTAACAAAATAACATTACCTATTCGTTTATTGATCGGTACAAAAACTTCATAACGTTTTTCAATTTCTGGAACATCGACAAGAAGTAAAATTTTATTTTTCATAATGAGTACCCCCCTTTACTTTGATCATCCATTTCTAATAACTTAATAAATTTAGGAACACCCTTTTTCACATAGAAACCAAAAGAGGAAGTAATCTCTTCTTTCATATCCTTCGTTGTCTTATTTACTCTAATTAGTAATTGATTCGTAATACCTGGACCAATCCATAAGCCGTTATCTGTTATAATATGCTCTCTATACCAAGTTTCAAAAGCAAGTTTCTTCATATCTTCTGGCGTATCCATAAAGATAAAATGATATTTTTTCATTTCTTTAGCAGCAGTTAACAAAGTACCAAAATTTTTCTTCATTACTGGAGTTAAGCTATTATAAAATTTATTTGCGCCATAAATCACAACAACTACTCGCTTCACATCCGCTAAAACTGCTGGATCTTTTTTCTTACTACTATACAAGTTAAAGTTCTTAACAATATCTCCCTCTAAGAACTTGTAAACATCTCCAACATTACGATTAAAATACATACAGTTTTCTAATTTCTTCTCTATTTGTTTCTCAACATCAATAACAATCGATAAAACACTACCTGCTAGAGATAACTCCGTTAAAAATGCTTGTAAAAAAGAAAGCGTATTCGTAAGTTCTGAAGTAGATATCAAAAATGAAGAATTACGTAACAAATCGAATGTAGCAATATCTAAATCTTCTGTATATACACCAATTGGTAAAGAGCTAAAGCCATGTAAAGATTCGCGAACAAAATCTATCGTTACTTTCTCAGGAAGAACTGGGATATTTTTAGCTCGATAAGTATACTTTTCTTTTAAAGTAGTAATTGTTTCTTTTACTGTATCTAAGATATGTTCAACATCACTAATATAAGCTGTTTGAAATTCGTAAACTGCTTCTTTTCTAACCAAACCACGACCGGCTATACGAGATGGATAAACCCCATTCGTTCTACCGATAACCGAAGAATATTCAGAATTATCATTAAGTTGTAGAACTAATTTAAGAGAAATATTTTGAACTAAACGATAACGAATACTATTTATTCCAGAAGCACTAATAATAAAATATAAACCATATTTAGCGCCTTCACGAGTTAACTGCAACAAGTTTTCTTCATAAGCTCCATACGTATCTAAAAATGCCTCAAAATTATTGATAATAACAACGAACATTGGTAATGTCTTCCCACTTTGTTTACAATATAAAGAATAACTACCATTATAATCAGTAAATAAATTTTTTCTAGTTTCTATTTCTTCATTTAACATCTTAAATAAATTGGTAATTTTCTCTTTATCATAAGATAACGCAACATCGCCAACATGAGGAGCATCTTTATACATTTTTAACGTTTCTGCTCCTAAATCTAAGATATAGAAATTCACTTCTTCTGGAGAATAAGTCGTCATACTAGAATAAATAATCGTACTAAGTAAATTTTCTTTTCCACTACCAGATATACCATAAATCGCAACATGTCCATTTTCA
Organism: uncultured bacterium; assembly: GCA_949296705.1. Lineage (GTDB taxonomy): Bacteria > Bacillota_I > Bacilli_A > RF39 > UBA660 > Alloscybalousia. The sequence goes on along the minus strand of CASFOW010000045.1, from coordinate 85,903 downwards.
CTAATTGGTAAAGTTAATAGATCTTGTTGTTGATTGTTCGGATCATCAAATTCACCAATCACAGGATTTAAGACAAAGTCTTCTTTTTGATAAGAATATTTTTTCTTCATATCTTCTAAAGAAATAAAATCGGGAATACGATCTAACCATAATTGTTTTAAATGAATATTTTCTTCATCCGCAATACTTACTAAATATTTCATAATATTTGGAAGTTGTTCTCCCATATCACGAACTTTCTTTATTTTCTGGTTATTATCATTAACTGTCTTCGTTACATGACCAACTTCATCGATAAAGTCTAAGGCATCATCCATTTTTTTCTGTACTTTTTCGGTAGGAATATATTTTGCCCCACACCAAGCTGATTGACCTAAAGCAAAGAATTCATCATAACCAACTTGTAAATAGAAACGACCGGTTTCTTTAATCATCGCGGCATCGGGACGTTTAATCATATCCATACTATCTGATTTGCCTTGTACTTTTAAACATACTCTAAATTTACTATTACTCCAAATTTGGTCATTAACCACCCCACTTGGTTTTTGTGTAGCTAAAATTAGATGCACACCTAAACTACGACCGATACGAGCAGTAGAAATCAATTGATCCATGAATTCTGGCTGTTGACTTTTAAGTTCGGCAAACTCATCACTAATGATAAATAAATGAGAAATAGGTTCTTGAACTAAACCTTCACGATACAACCGCTGATACTTATAAATATCGATAGTTGCTTCTCCTAAAGCTTCTCGTGCCTGATTAAACATCCGTTGTCTTCTTCTAAGTTCCGACTGAATCGATGCTAAACTTCTCGTCATTTCATTTGTATCTAAGTTCGTTATCGTTCCTACTAAGTGAGGAAGTTTAACACCAGTTTCTCTATTCTCAAAAGCACCAGCTAATCCTCCACCCTTATAGTCAATCAACACAAATTGAACTTCGTTTGGATGATAATTGATTGCCATGGATAAAATATAAGTAATAATAAATTCACTTTTTCCACTACCGGTTGAACCAGCTATTAAGCCATGAGGACCATGAAATTTTTCGTGTAAATCCAGTTTGAATAATTCTCCATTAGGATAAACACCAATCGGTGCTTGTAAAGAAGTAATCGGATCATTTATTCGCCAACGGTTACGTACATTTAATTGATCAACTAACCCAACCCCATACATTTCCAAGAAAGTAAGCATATTGGGTAGAGCGTCGCTAGCATCATCAGAGACGATAGGAATATTCGATAGTTTTTGACTACAAGCAGTAAGAGAAATATTAGGCACATAATCCATCACGAAGGTACGTTGCTTAGTAGAAATCATATCACTTTCTACTAAACCAGATGTTTTCTCATGAACATCCATAAAGGTATTACACTCTTTAGGTAATTCTGAAATACGATTAGCCAATATCAACAAATGAAAACCAACATTTTCTTCTTGATTTAAAATATCTTTAACAATCCCTAAATCTTTAACTTTTTTATAGTTATCTGTAATAACAATATAATATGGCGGAAAACTCTTGTAATCTGCTTTCTTCTTAGTAGAACTATTATCACTACCCTGACTTCTCTCGGCAAATATAGCTTCTAAATAGGAAGAGAGCATTTTCATATTCTCCCCACTTGTTGCAACAAATCGCATCGATTTCTGATTATCCCAACAATGTGGTAAAACTTTTGTATAAGAATAGCGAGATAAGTTATCTTCATCCACCAAAAATACTAATTTCAAGTTAGCATAGCTATGAAAAGCAATTAACTGTAAAATTAAATTTTGTAAAAAGATATATTTTCGTTCTAAATCTCCCATAATAGAAGAAACAGTCCGACTTGCAAAAGAAAAACCAACTGGAACGTTCATCAAATCGCGGGACTTGTTCACAATCGTATATACTTCTTGAAGTAAATTATCTTCATCAAGTGTGAAATGTTCTTCTGGTGCTTTGATATTTAATTCTGCAGGAACCACACCGATTCCTAGACGAACAGCCAAAAAATCATTATCGGTAATTCTTCTTTCCCATAAAGTACGTTTCTTTACCATAATAATGGCATTACATTCTTCAAGGGGAAGATAAATCTCATTAAGGGTTTGAATTTGTTTTTTCATTTCCAATTGGATTTCTGCTTCCATTTTCATTAAATATTGATGGTATTTTTCCTGACGATACTTTTCTCGTTTTATTTTTTGTTTCTTTTGATAACGTCTAGATAAAGTAGGAAGTAAAATTGTACCTAATAACATAGAAAAACACATTACTAAAGAAGGAAGTACAGTATTAAATGAACGTGTTCCTTCCATCAACCCCATAATGGCAGTATAGCCTGTCATTAAAGACATTGCGCTCATCGTGAGCATAGGACCAATAGTAAAGATAAGAGGAACTTTTTGAGGTTCTTGTTTAGCTGGTGGTGCATCAATCCTAATTTCTTTTTCTTCTACTGCACTTCTAATTCTAGGAGATTGAGAAAAATAGTCTTCTTCTTGGTATAATTCCAAATCGGCAAGTTCAACCTCTGGTAAATCAGGAGATAAAGTAATACTTTGAGCAATAGGCTTTTCTTGAAAAAAAGTTCTACTTACCTGAACCTTATGATTAGGATTATTAATCACTAAAAAAGTACCCATATAAACAATTCTTAAACCGTAAAGAAAAATGATATCACCAATTTTTAAAGAAGCATAACGACCAAGATTTTTTTGATTAACATAAACGCCTGAAGAAAAAGTTTCTAAAAAGGGAATATTTTCTTTATACTCTATTTTAGCATGAACATTACCAACTAATGGACAATCATAAATAATCGCATTTTCTCCACTACGTCCAATCGTAATCACATCAGTTGGTTTTAACACATCTAAAAGAATATTACTACTATCACAATTAGGAGAGCAATACAAAATAAATTTTTCCGTTAAATCTCCACTACGAAGAAAATAAAACTGATAATCTTCTAAAGTAATTTGGTCAGAAATCAATTGATTATCTGCGGTAATGAATTCTATATCCATATTACTTTTAGATACCCAATGGTTATCACTGACAAATATATTAATAAAATCTTTTTTCTTACCCCGTTTATCGATGTAATGAACCCAATAATTACCTTCAATACGTTCAGGTAACATAAACTCATCTATTTTACTATCCCTTAAAATTAATAATTTCATATCCCGACTCCCATTATTCTTATAGTACAATTATACAAAATAAAAGGGTAAAGTGGCAAGAGAATATGAAAAATAATAAAAACAGAAAATTCTAAAATACAAATTGTTAAAAGTTATCAATCAATTTATTATTAATAACCAATTCTTATATAATTTTTAACAAAAAAAGATGCCTATAACTATGTCAGCATCTATTTTCCTAGCCGCAATTCTACCCAATATTATTAGATTTAAAATAGTATTCATCCATGTCCTCAACCGAAAAACTAGTATAGACTTCACCTTTAGTATTAACCAGATCATACTTATTAGTATCTGAATTATACACAAGAGATTCAAAGGCACCAGCAGTATTATCAAAATTCAAAGCAACACCAGGTCTAACCAATTCTGCATTTTTTGGAAAAGGTATAGTATCATGATTTGAAGCTAAACTACCTATATCTGTATTATAGCGTCCCGTACCCGGATCTATTGTCGTACCAACTGGCTCAATAGTAGTACCATCTCCAGCTGATACTGATGTCGAATTAGAACTAGTGTTTTCTACATCTGTAAAATCATTAAATAAAGCAGCATTTTTATCTATCATAGAACTATCAAGAGTATTCCCCGTTTGACTATCATAAATAGTACCACCATTTTCCATATAAGTATAAATTTGCTCCGGAGACCAATTTTTCGCCGTTTCCAAATTCACTTGGGAAGGATAGTTTTCGTTACCATTCGAAATAGAAGAAGCAGCTCCACCTGTATCGGAAGTCCCAACTGAAGCCTCTCCCGCAGTACCATTTTCTAAATCCGCACTCATTCCTGAAGTAGTAACTGCTTCTTCCGTAGCATCAGGAAGACTAACTCCTTCTTCCGTTGTATATCCCATTACAGTGCCATCTTTTACTATTTGAATCGTACCATCTTTTCTTGGAACTAATTGTAATTCACCTTCCCAATATTCCTTGTGCACATTACCTTCCTGAATAAAATCGCCACTTGCTGCATCTCCTGCAGTCGATGAAATCTTCGAAAAATCAAGTTGACTTGAATCAATTGTACCTCCCCCTAATTCAGAAACTGAGCTTAACTCATTAAGTCTTTCATCTAATTCTTGTTGTAAAGAAAGAGTTTGCTCATCAAGTATGCCAAAATCATCTATAACTTTATCAATCAAAAATTTTGCAAACACATCAACACCATCAGAAAATTTTCCACAATTAGCACTTAATGTTTCAATTTTAGTCATAAACTCTGTAGAAGCAATTAAAGTTTTAAAAGCATTTGACTCTAATAATGACTTTAATTCATTAGAAGCATTAGTTGTCTCTTCACGTAACTCTTCTGATTTATTACTTAATGTTTTTGCATAAGCCTGCGCACCTTGTACTGTTAATCCACTAAAATCGCTCATATATCCACCTCTATCCGTATAAAGTATTATCAACAGCAGTAGCTATATTATTGCTATTCTGCCTTAGTTCACTAACAAAAATTCTTATTTTCATCGCTAAATCCTTGTATAATTTAGATAATCGTTGTACATCAGGCAAATACTTATCTAAATTTGCCATATATTGTTTAGAATCTGATCCAATCCAACCATCCGCTAAAACTGATTCTTTAGAACTATAAATTTCTTCAATAATTGAATCGATATTAGCAGAATGCTCATCAAGTAAGTCTGCAACTCTTTCCATTTCTTCATAATTAGCCATATAATCATAAGAGCCCGATGAGCCATCTCCATACATTCCCTTAACTTGTGCCATTTTCATTCACTCCCCTATCATTTCTATCTTTAAGTTAACTATAGCAAAACGAAAAAAATCAGTAAAGTCTTTTACAGAATTTTACTAATTTTTACATTAACGATACTTATTTCCTCCTGATGTTAGTTGTACTCCTCTAGGGCTACCGGAAGAGCGAAACGAGCGAAATGCGTGTGTAGGTTGTAAATCACCCTTTAAATATCCTTCTACAATTTGCGCTGTACTTGGATCATATTGATGATTGGCATACTTTTGATAATGACCATCAAAATAAGAAGCAAATTGACCTTTCTCAGTAACAACATCATAGGGATTACTTCCACCCCAATTACCATCCTCTGCTCGATTCATAATTGCTGACATTACATTCTTCACTTCTTCTGGATTATGTCCTGCTTCATGTTGAACAACTGCACAAATCGTATCAAACTGTTCAGGAGTTATCGTATAATTCGGAGTAGCTACACCCATACCAGACGTAGGGTTACTAGGTATAGAAGCTTGAGCTAAATTCTCACCCATTTGAACGGTAGTAGTAACCGTCTCACCAGGCATAGTACCAGGCATCGTTTCTGTTGTAGCTTGATTTCCTAAAGGAGTTGTAACCGAAGCGGTAGCGGTAGCCAATGTAGATACACTAGACGCATCATTTACGGCCAAATGAGAAATAGTTGCCTCCTCAGTTGAAGATGGGGCTGGATGGGAAGCAAGTGGATTAGCTTCAACTACAGGTTCTACTACAGGTTCACTACTTCCACCAGAAGAAACAGAAAAAGCACTAAGATTAGGAACAATCTCTGTAATCGGGGTAAATGCAGGAGATGCAACAACTTCATCCACTAATACTCCTTCTGCCCCTAAAGTAGCATTCTGTATCTGAATATTATTTTGTATATTAGTCTGTAAAGCCAAAGCAAAATCACTCAAATTATTTCCAATTAAACCAACAAAATTTATAAAATGAATTAAATTAGGCTGATAATTAACCATCTGAGTAACATATTGACTAGCATCAGTCCCTACCCAATTATTCAAAATTTGAAAAGCAACACCATAAATTTTTTGCACCGTATCGAGAACTCCAGAAACATCTGTATGTTTAATTGCATTAGCAGTATCCATTAATACTCTAACATTAGCTAAATAATCAATCATATACAATTACCTCCGTATTGAATAACATATTCTATTAAAAGTATAAAAGTTGCTATCTAAAAAGTCAATAAACTACTATCTAAACTGACAAAATAATCGCTTTTGATGACTAATTACTTGATAAATTGAAAGATCATCAGTTAAAATAACAATCTCTTTTAAATAAATCGTTCGAGATAAAACTTCCATAATCGCAAGTAATAATAATAAAGAAAACTCTTCTAACAAAGAAGAAGAAATACTATTAATATAGATTGTTCCACTATACTCCATTTGTTTTTCTAGTGTCATAAAAGCATCGTAAATTTCTTTTATAATTTTACTTTCATCAGCATTCTTATAACTAATTTTAGAAAGCATGGAATAATCAGATAAAAGTGCTTTAAACTTCTCATTTGAAAATTTTTTCCTATTTATTTCACTGCCAATTACTACCCCAGTTATCATATTTCCCAAACGAACTGAAACATTTTTTCGTAAAATCTTTTGCAGATCGAAAAAACGACAGCCTAAAATAGAAACATCATAAAAAAGTTGAGCTAATTTCAAAAAAGAATAATTCATTGGAATATAATCATTATCAAAATAAAGATGACTACTTCGACAGTACGGACATAAACATAATCCCTTTTTATTAATCATCGTAATCTTATCGATATAAAATACTTGTAAGCAATGATAACAAGCAGCAACATTATTATGATCTAATTTAGAAATATCACTACTATTTTCTCGTAAATTTCTTATTTCTATCAGCATTTCTTTCAATGTATAATCACTAATTGGTAAAGAAGTATCGGTATAATCTAAAAGACGTTGAATCAATAAACGTAGTTGATTATTTTTGATATTTTTGGTACTTGCTATTTTGTATAAAGAGATTAACATTTCTTCTTCCGTCAACTTAGTAATCGCAATATTAGAAAATTTTTCATAAAGCTGAAGATAATTTTTAGGTACCCGAAGAAAGTAAGAGACATCTTCATATAATTGGGGTAAACGTTTAATTTCTAATTTCTGATATTTTTCTAACCACCAATATTTCTTCATGAACAATAAAACCTCACTATCTATTTCTACACCCATTATATAGCAAATCCAAAAGAAAGCAAAATAAAAACCAGAAGAATTTAAGAAATTGCGGTATAATGAATATACAAGGATGTGAAAAAAAATGAAAGTAGCTATTATAGGAACAGGTGCTTACGGGCTTTCTCTAGCACTTACCATAACAGAAAATAAGCATCAAGTAGTGATGTGGACAAAATTTGAAGAAGAAAAAAGAATAATTGAAGAAAATCATCAATATGAAAAAGTATTACCTAATATCACAATACCAGAAAGTATTCAAATTACTCTTGATATGAAAGCATGTATAAATCAAGCTAAACTAATTATTATCGCCGTACCCGCTGGATTCGTGAATGATATCTGTTTAGAAATGAAAAAATGGATAACCCCAGATCAACATATTTGTATTGCCTCTAAAGGAATCGAACAAGGGACATATTTATTTATCAATGATGTAGTTAAAAAGCATATTAATACTCCAAATATTGCGGCTATCTCTGGACCAAGTTTCGCAATAGATATCGCATCAAAAATGCCAATTGGCCTAACACTAGCAACAGAAAATAATGAAACTGATTTAATCATTAAAAAAGCATTGGAAAACAGTCATTTCAAACTACGAAGTACAACAGATATTTATGGAACAGAAATTTGTGGAGCAATCAAAAATGTTATCGCAATCGCAGCAGGTATGTTAAATGGACTAAAGGCCCCTGAATCTACTCAAGCCATGTTTATCACCGAATCACTCCATGATATCAAAGCGTTGATCAAAAACTTAGGTGGAGACGGAAATACTATTCTTTCTTTTGCCGGTTTCGGTGACCTATTATTAACCTGTACCAGTAAAAAAAGTCGAAATTTCACTTTTGGACACTATCTAGCCACCAAAGCACAATCAGAAATCGAAGAATATATAAATACTCATACAATTGAAGGATTATATACCCTAAAAGCAATTTATAAACTAATCTCTGAGAAAAAAGTAGATATTCCAATCATTAATTTAGTTTACGATATTGTTTTTCATCAAAAAAATCCAAAAGAGTTACTCACTTTCTTAATTGAAAAAGAGTAACTCTTTTATTATCTAAGCTCCTGGAATATTTAAAATAAAATTCTCAGATTGAACAATTTCATCATTTTCATTCAAAATTCTAATCAATAAATTATTTCGTTTACCTGGTGTAAAGCCAGTCAAAGTATAATAGTGCTTACTTTGAAGTAAATCATTTCCACCAGCATCTAGTACTCTCTGATAAACTAAATCTTCATTAGTTGCGATACTGTCTGTCGTTACATAATACTCGAATTTATATTTCTCACCAGTATGAAAATAAATATTTACACTTTTCTCATTCTCTAAAAAAGGATCATATAAAATAAGAGGAGAACTAATTCGATAATTATCAATTAATAACTGATCGATTTTCTTCTGAACAACTTTTTGGTACAAATCATAAGAAATATCCAAAGTATCTGGTATTTCAACAACAAAAATATTATCACCAATTTTATAATCTTCTACAAACTCAATATTTTCTTCTATCCATTCAATATCATTCTCATGGCGATTGACATATTCTTCGTAAGATTTTCTACCATAATCATAAATAAACATCGTTGCCCATACTAAAATAAGACCTAACATACCATATTTAAAGATTAGTTTTATCCAATATTTTTTCACTTTGCCTCACCTTTTTCTATTATACTACAACTTAACCACTAGAAGAAAAATAATTATCGTTTGTTTCTTAAATCAGGATAACGATAATCATAATTTTGATCATTTCTTGCATTTCTATAGTAACCAACCCTCTCAGCAGTATCAATGCTAAATTTATTATAAATACTAATATCTCCTCGTAATTGTTTCAACTCTTCTATATGATTTAATAAATAATCAGAAACGTCTTTAAGTACTAAATAAGAAAGCCCTTTACCGCGATAATCAGCATGAAGTCCATATTCTAACTTCATAACACCAATAAAGTTTAAATCTCTTAAATGTAAATAGCCTATTAACTTTCCATCTAACTCTAATAGATAGGAGTGATTAGGTAATAATTGATTAGAACTATCAGAAGATGCGACAAGTTCTTCTTCGATATGACGGAAACCATATTTTAAAAAAAGGGGATCAGAAGATAAATCACGACGAAATTTTAAATGTTCTCTTTTTTCTAAACAAAAATCAGTAATTGTTAATTGTCCGATTGGAAGTTTCATTTTTTACTCTCCAATAAGCGACTAACTGCTACCATAACCCCTAATTTTCCATATTCGTAAGTAAGAGAGCCTTGTTGATAAGCAATATATGGTTCTCTTATTGGTCCATCACAAGATAGTTCTATAGAAGAGCCCTGAACAAAACTTCCCGCTGCCATAATGACTTGATCATCATAACCTGGCATATCCCAAGCTTCAGGAATTGCTGCACTATCAATTGGAGATGCCATCTGAATTCCTTGGCAATAGCGGATTAAATCAGAAGCATTTTTAAAAATGATATTCTGAACAATATCTACACGTTCTTCGTCATATTTAGGTTCTACTAAATAGCCAAGTTCCTCTAATACCGAGCTAGTTAATACTGCGGTTTTCAAACTAGAGGCAACAACACTAGGGGCCATAAACAAACCTTGTAAAATTGCTTTATTTATTCCTAAACTTGGTCCAACTTCTCTACCTTCACCGGGTACAGTAAGTCTTTCTCCAGCTAAATCGATTAAATCTTTTCTTCCTGCTATGTAAGCACCATTTGGGGCAATCCCTCCACCTAAATTTTTAATTAAAGAACCTACAATAACATCACAGCCTACTTCTAGAGGAGTTTTTTCTTCAACAAATTCACAATAACAATTATCCACCATAATAATGGCTTCTGGTTGAATTTCTCGAATAATAGGAACAATTTTTTCAATTTTCGAAATAGAAATACTTTTTCTCGTTGAATATCCCTTAGAACGTTGTATTTCAATTAAACGAACAGGATGATTAGTTAAAAATTCACGAATGGCTTCAACATCAAAATCATCATTAACCAAGTCAATTTCAGAATAATCAATGCCAAAACTTTTCAAACTACTTGCATTTTCCTTAATTCCAATTACCTCATGTAGAGTATCATAAGGTGTACCAGTTATGCTAAGCATTCTCTCATTCGGTCTTAAATAAGAAAACAAACTAACAGTAAGAGCATGGGTACCAGAAATAAATTGTCCACGAACTAACGCATCTTCTGCCCCTAAAATATCCGCAAATATCTTTTCGATCACCTCGCGACCAATATCATTATAACCATAGCCAGTTGTTTCTTGAAAATGTGCATCACTTACCTTATGTTTACGAAAACTAGCTAATACACGATTACTATTTTTCAAACAATCCTCGTCAATTTTTTTGAAAATATCCGCAACTTTTTGTTCTGATCTTTGAACCAAATCAACAATAGATGCTGGAATTTCTAAATCGTAAAGTTTCATTTTAACCCTCCTTATATATTTTAATCATTTCATTATTAGCTTTTTATCTACTATTTACCATTTATCCATATAAACAACGATTACAACTTCTTACTTAAACACTTAGAACGGTCATGTTTTTCTTTAATAGAGTCGTAAAGTAATGTAAAACAATCATCGTTAAGAATCGTTGTATCATCATAAAGTGCTTCTTGAAACCCATCTTTACCATTCTTGTATGAATAAAAACAAATGATTTCCCGATATCGTTTAAAATAACTCTTGTATCTCTTTAGCCAAGCATACTGATGAAGAGTAATTTGTGGCGGAAGATAAAATACTTTATGAGTCAAGGTTTCTTGAATAGATACATAGCCTAAATGAGCCATCATTCGAGACCAAATATAACCATTATAATTATCTTCTTTAACTAGTTCTTCAGATAAAGGAAAAGAAATATTATTCTGGTGACAAAATTCAAAAATAGCTAAACCATGACGAGAACAACTAGAATCTAAAGCGCGATGATAATCTTTAAAATTCTCTGTTTCATCTGGAACAATAATGGTCATACTTTCTCTCATTTGTTTTTCTCCTTACTGTTAATCATACTAAACATAAAAACCTCCATCCACACGAAGGACTGAAGCGTTAATATAACTTGCTTTATCACTAGCTAAAAATACAGCAGCATGCGCTATCTCTTCAGGTGATGCAAACCGTCCAAGCATTATTTTCTTTTCTTCTTCCTTAATCATTTCTATATCTAACTCTTGATTCATTGGGGTATTTACCCAACCGGGCGCTAGAGTGTTAACCAAAACATACGGTGCGTATTGAATCGCTAAATTTTTCGTTAAGGAAACAACTCCTGCTTTAGAGGCATCATAATCTATACTTTCAGGATAAACTGTATCGATACCATTCGTACTAGAAATATTAATTATCCGTCCTGTCTTTTGATTAAACATAATCTTTCCGACGTATTTTGCCATCAAAAAAGTTCCAATCAAGTTGACATCTAAAGTACGTCTAAAATTGTCAACCGTTTTATCTTCAAAAGTCGTATCAATCGCAATTCCAGCATTGTTCACTAATACATCAATTTGCCCATATTGATTTAAAACCTCTTCTACCATCCGCTTAACGTCTTCTTCTTTACTGATATCACCATGTACCAATAAAGTCTCCACCTGATAATGAGATTGAATAAACTTTTGAATACTTTCTGCTTGTTCTTTATGTTGATAATAATGAATCACTGTATCGGCACCTAAAGAAGCAAACTCCTTAATCGTAGCTTCTCCTATTCCACTAGAACTACCGGTTACCCAAACTACTTTACCATGAAAATCCATATTTTTCACCCTCTTTTCATAATTCCTTCCATAACAACTGGTTTATCGACAAAAAAAGTATTTTCCATGTAAAATTTCTGTCTAGGATTAAAAAAATAACGTGCCAAATAAATTTTATTTAGGGAATAACGAATTCCTCTTTTTTTTAAATAAAAACAAGTAAACGTCTTACACCCAATATTCTTAATCGCACACCCACCACCTTTTTTCAAATGCGGACAGTCAGCATTTTTCAGATAACTATGACAACAACCATTTATATAAGTATCCTTCTTAATGTTTCTTTCCATCATATCACGCCGTCTTTTACATAAATCATGACAAAAACCACAAATATTCTTTTCTTGAAATTCCTGATCCAGATAATCACAAATCAAATCATAAAGATAGCTGTATCTTTCTTTCTTATCAGTTTTTTCCAAAACAGAATCGATTATTTTCATCTTATTATCGATTTCTTTATCTTTAATTTTCTCTAAATATTTTTTGGTCTTATCGTATAATTTTTGATCTTTCTTACTTCTCATAAAAACACTCATTTCTAATTCATATCTATTGTATCACAAGCTCTTACTTTTGAAACAGAAAAACAAAAAGAAACGAAAAACTTACAGAAAAAAACACTTTCTCTTAGAAAATGTCTTTTCCCCACTTTATTATTTATAAAACAATTACTGAAACGATTGACTTTCTAGTGGAATAGTCACTTGTACAGTTTGACCATCTTGATCAATAAATTCAATTCGAACCACAATTACTTTAGAAAAATCTTTAATCATTTTAGCAGTAAAAGTTGATTTTTTTGAAGCATATTCTTCGATCGTTGTACGAAAATTTCTTAAATGTTCTTGCAGGGAAAACAATTCATCCGATGAAGATGTTTTTGCTTGTAAAAGTTCTTCCTGATCATCAAACTGAGCAATTACCGAGATAGTTACTTCTTTTACTTGAATGTCCTTAAAACTATAATCTATATTCGAAATCTGAAAAGAATGATACTCTGAGGTAAAAGTAGCCGATCCCGCTACATTAAAATTACCATAATTTCCAGTAAAAGTGTAAAAAACAAATTGTTGACTAGTTAAATGATAAATAAAAGAAAAAACTAACAAAATAAAAATCAACATCCAGATAACAATCAACCATCTAGGAAGCGAAGCCTTATTTTTTAGTTTTGCAAAACATTTACTTTTTTTCATCTAAATACCACCTCTTACAATATAACTCATAAAAATCATTTACTTTACATTCCAACTAATTATTTTTCCTTTTCCTGTTCACACTAAGAGCTTTACTTATATTTCGATTATATCAAACTATTCAAAAAAAAGAAAGAAGCTATTTTCCGATTCTTTCTATTACATGTTCATAAGGTAAAATTTCTCTTACAAAGGTCGAACGATTAGGTTCTGTATACGGACACAAAATATAAATATGATTTTTCGTTCTAGTTAATGCCACATAAAATAACCGTCTTTCTTCACTATAGGAAGAACCACTTTTGCCAAATACACTGAGTAAAGGCTCATCTTCGATTTGACTAGGAAATCCTTTTTCTCCCTCTTCCGCATTTAATAAAATTACATCATCATAGCCTAGTCCTTTCGAACTATGAATAGTCATAAATTCAATCTGTAATTCAGGATGTTTTTTATCAATAATTCTATTCTCTGAAGGAACAGGTCCTAAAATAAAATAATTGCCTAAAATTTTATCTACATCACTACGGTATCTTCCTAAAAGTAAAATTTTTCGATTAGGATCTTCTTTAGCAATTTGTTCTAAGATTAACTGTAAAGTATCTTCGATTGGTTGAAGACGAAGTTGTTGCATTTTTTCTCGTCTTCTTCTACTAGCATATACCTTCTTCCCTTCAGGAGTAAGTTCAAAGCTATCGTCATAATAATATACTTGAACTGGATTATCTAAGTGTTTAATAGATACTAACTGTTTATCGAAATACTCATCACTCTGGCTGATAAAATTACCCGCTACATCGATTAATTCCTGACTATTTCGATAAGTATTGGTAATTTTTACTATCTCAGCATACCCCATATAGCGATAGAATTGGGTAAACAAGTCCACATCTGTTCCAGAAAAAGAATAAATTGCTTGCCAATCATCTCCCACAGCGACTATTTTACTTTTAAATAGATCCGAAATATTTTTAGCTAGTTGATAACGCTGTCTAGAAATATCCTGGTATTCATCAATAATAATATAATCATAATCTAGGTTTTTCTGCTTTTTGGATACCATTTCAACCCCTAAGCTAGAATAATGAATCATATCTTCAAAATCCACTTTTCTCTGTTGATGAATATGATGTTGATAATAGCGATAGAATCGTTTAGCTAAGCGAAGTTGATGACGCAAGGTATCATCAGGGGTATTGGAAAGTAGTCGTTCAAAATCTTCTTCTTGATAATTTTCTTCCTTAAATCGGCCAATAAATTCGAGTAATAAATGAATGAGTCGGAAAAAAGGCGTATCCTGATTAGTTTCTAATAAAGTTCGTAAAATTTCTTCTGGATCTCTTTCCTTTTTCACTATATTTTTTTCCGTTAAATAAGTATCTAAAACTTTTAAATAATGTTCTTTTTTGTTTTCATATCTACCATATAACTCTAATAATTCGGTCTGATACTTACGATGAACCTTTTTCTTTTCGAAAATTTCATTCTGATAATCTCTATCATAAGAAGAAATCGTTCCATCTAAGTTTTTCGTTGCTAAACCATAATATTCGACATAAATAGGGTGATGAATGTCAGAAATAGTAAAGTCTGGAGTATAACTCTTTCTACCATTTACAACATAAGGATAAACAGCTTCATATTCATAAGGGATAGAATGCTTATATAAATAATTGGCAATCTTCACTTCCCCTACAGACTTCATATACTCTCCACGAATAGAACGGTAATTGGGTTTTCGGCATCGATTCTTAATTCTCTTTTCTATTTCCTGTTCTAAAGTACCCTCCTTCTTGCATTCCTTTATCTTACGTTTAACTAGATACTGAAAATATTCATCATAAGTTTCATAGTTATAGCATTCATCATAAAAAGAAACATAGTCGCCAAATGCATCACACACTTCTTTGAGTAATACTTTATTCGGAAATATTCTAGTCTTAAAGCATTCTGCTAATACCTGATATTGTGCCCCACCATCAATAACTTGAACTGGCTTTTGATCAAAGATAATTCGCAAAAATTCCATGCCTAATTTATGAAAAGTAAGAACTCTAACACCTAATTGAAAGTCATAATTAATTCTTCGATCCAACTCTTCCGCAGCTTTATTGGTAAAAGCAAGTAACAGTATCTTCTCACGTGGGACATTTTTCTTTTCTACCAAATACTTTACTTTAGCAGCCATCGTTGTCGTTTTACCGCTACCAGCTCCTGCTATTATTAAAGAGTAATCCTCATCAATTAAAATTGCGCGACGTTGCTCTTCATCCAATAAAATATTAGGATCTATCTTAGTAAACATCAAATCAAAATAACGACTGTATTCTTCTAATTTTTCCGTCAAGAAAGACTCATTATGTTCCTTAATTAACTCACTACCCTGATTACTGATTTTCATTAGTTCTTGATACAAGGAAGATGTTTCCGCTAAATATTTAGAAAATAATTCAAAAACATCCCGATACATTTCTAAAAAAGAATCATATTCGCTAGTCGCTATATAAGAATCACGTGATAAAAATTCTTGAAAATCGTGAATACAAGCTTCACTACGACTGTCAAAATACCCCTCTTCCATTATGAACACCCCTTATTCTATATATTAGTATACAAGAAACTAGAAAAAAGCGCAAAGAAAAAGATAGAAGTTTTGAAAAAACATCTATCTAATATTTCTAAAAATGTCTACTTATCCTATACACCCATTGAATTTGTCTCCGGTAAAGTAGATCCACCATCAATAACGATACCCTGAGCCGTAATATAACTAGACTCATCGCTCGCTAAGAATGCTGCTAATTCACCAAGTTCTTCGATTGTACCTAATCGTCTCATTGGAATCGCATCCGCAATACCAGAAACCACAGATTCTGGATCACTAGGATTACTTATTTTAGCCATACCATCTACCATCGGTGTTCGAATATAGCCTGGTAAAATCGCATTAACACGAATATGATCAGTAACCACTTCACTAGCTAATGCTTTAGTAAATCCCATTAAGGCTGCCTTTGTCGTCGCATAAGCAACTTCGCCACTATCCGCAACCATCACACCTGTTACACTCGATAAATTTACAATCGAAGAAGAAGCATTCTTTTTTAAATAAGGAAGGGCCGCTTTGGTCACATTCCATGTTCCTTTAATATTGATATCAAAATGAGTATCCCGTAATTCATCACTCATGGCTTCGAAAGTTTCCAAATGACATATTCCCGCATTGTTTACAATCACATCGATATGACCAAGTTTATCGAACACATCTTTCATACAAGCAGTAACCATTCGCATATCCCGAATATCTACTTTATATCCTGTCACAGTAGAATTCGGAAATTGATTACGTAGTTGAATAATCGTATCCGCAATTTTATCTGAATAATCAAATAATACAACTTGTGCTTCATATTTTAAAAATACTTTGGCGATACCTAAACCATTTCCCATCGCCCCACCAGTCACAATAGCTACTTTATCTTTTAACTTACTCATAACCTTCTCTCCTTTTTCTTATATTTAAGTATAACACAAAAGCAAAAAAAACTAAGAAATAATTTTTACTTCAACTGCTTCCGGCTCTGTATAATAACGAGGATAAAATGTAACTTTCACTCCTTCTTTCGGTATTTGATGAGAAACAATATCTTGATAAGAAAATAGATAAATATTCCCATCTTCACCAACAATATACCCATAATCTCCATACAGTAATTTAACAATATAACCCTTTAAGCGCTTATATTTCTTATTACCTTTCATCGATTGCTTCTCCATAGTATTTTAACAAGTATAACACAAAATAAAAGTAATCACATTTTTTACACGGAAGTGGAATAAAATTTATTAGAAGGTGATAATTAATGTATCCAATGTATCCATATATTGGTAAAAAGAAAATTTGTAAAGAATTCCCTGTTGTGTTTCCCAATCAACATCAATCTTCCCAGCCTGGTCTTGAATATTTGATGGAGCCTAAACCAATTTTTGATAATCCTGATCAAAAAGGTAGTAATAAATTATTAGGAAAAGTAGCCATCATTACAGGAGGAGATAGTGGAATTGGTCGAAGTATTGCCGTTCAATTTGCGAAAGAAGGCGCTGACATTGCGATTGTTTACTTTGATGAAGTAGAAGATGCTGAATTTACCAAAAATTATATTCGGAAAATGGGTAGAAAGTGTATCACAATTAAAACAGATCTTCGTCAAAAAGAAAATAGTCAATATGTAGTCAATTGTGTGATAAATACCTACCATAAAATCGATATTTTAGTAAACAACATAGCTGTACAATTTCTACAAGACAGCATCTTAAACATCACAGAAGAACAATTACTACTTACTTATCAAACCAATGTGTTTTCTTATTTTTACATGATTCAAGCAACTCTTCCATATTTAAAAGAACATTCTAGTATTATCAATACAACTTCAGTTACTGCCTATCAAGGAAACAAAGAATTAATCGACTATAGTAGTACCAAAGGAGCTATTGTTTCCTTAACTAGATCGCTTGCCCTATCCCTTGCGGAAAAGAAAATCCGTGTTAATGGTGTCGCACCTGGTCCTATTTGGACTCCTCTAATTCCTGCATCCTATACAGGAAAAGAAGTAGAAACCTTTGGAAGTTATACCTCTAAAACCCCACTCATGCGTGCCGGCCAACCATTTGAAATTTCCCCTTGTTATGTCTTTTTGGCAAGTGATGATTCTCGTTATATGACTGGCCAAATACTTCATCCAAATGGGGGAATCATCACCGGTAGTTAATCTGTACTTACGGTGATAAAAGAAGGATAATCACGGACTAATTCCTGGATAAAACAAGATTCTCTTCCTTTAGGAGCTAGTAAATAAATATAGTTTTTGGTTCTGGTTAAAGCAACATAGAATAATCTTCTTTCTTCGCTAAAACGAAAATTTTCTTCTTTTAACAAAACAAACTTTAATACTTCATGGTCTACAATCTGATTAGGAAACCCCATCTTACCTTCCGCAACATGAAGTAAAATCACGTTTTCTTCTTCTAGCCCTTTCGATTTATGAACAGTTAAATAACGAAGAGAAATTTCTGGATAAGGAAGATAAATTAATTTACCGGTTCTTTCTTCATAACGAAACTCCCGATCGATAGAAGTATAAATATCCCGATTATTTCGCCCCAACACTAATATTTCCTTAGGAAAATTTTGATAAATTTCCTTAACTACCCGTTTAAAAGTAAAAACCGCGTTTTGATAATAAACAAGATGAATAGGTCGTTCTAAATGTTTTAATGCCGATAAATTTTTCTGAAGTTGCGAAGGATTTTTCATCACAAAATTACCGGCAACAGTAACTAATTCCTGACTATTTCGGTAAGTATTTTCTATTTTCATCGTTATTGGATGAGGAAAATAACGTTCAAAATGATAAAAAATAGCTAAGTCACACCCCGTAAATCGATAAATCGATTGAAAATCATCCCCTACCGCCATAAATTTAGCCCTCGTTCTTTCTAAAATAGCTTGAACTAATTTTACTCGAACCAAAGAACTATCTTGATATTCATCGATAATTAAATAGCGACAAGGTAAGGGCATTCCTTTCGTCAAAACTGATTTCGTCGCTAACTTAATCATATCATCAAAATCGATTTCGCCTTGGGAAGATAACTCCTGTTCATATAAGTGATAAAATAGATAAGCAAAATGTAAAAAAGTCTTTTGTTTTCCATCCTTTTTCAGAGTAAAACTCTTCTTATTTTGTTCAAAAAAGCCAATAAAATCAGCCTCTTGATAGGCATTTGTCTTAAATAAACGAATAAATTTCACTAATAATTTTTGAAATAGCTTTAATTCTTCTGGTGATAAGAAATGACGATAACCGTACAAAGTAGAGAAAGGGAAAGTAGAAATTCCAAGGTAATGAAGTAAGCTCTTCATCATTTTAGGATAAAGAAATATCGTCGTTTGAAAATACTCATCGATTAAATATTCCAACAAATCGGCTGGAGCGATCGTATAAGGATAAGAATCATTCTTCTTTAAAATTTGAAGAGCTAACTGATGAAAAGTATAAATCTGAACTGGGTACTGAACTTGCTTATCGATACTCATCTTAAGACTTTTTGTTGAATCATTGGTAAAAGAAAGTACGATAATTTCTTGTGGTGGAATTTTCAAACGTTCAACCAAATACCGAATCTTACCAAGGATAGTTAGACTCTTTCCACTTCCCGCTCCCGCTATTACTAATTGATGAAGCTCATCTGTAAGTACTACTCGTCGTTGATTATCATCTAGGGAATAGCCATTAATATTACTAAGGAGAAAGTCCAGCTGATATAATTCTTTTTGTATCCAAAGCTCATTCTGCTTAACTAATAATTCTTCTAAATGTTCATAATCGTGACAAAAAGTAGAAAAGATAATCTCTTCTTTACGGTGAACAAGTACCTGTTGATATAAGGAAGCGTATTTTTCTTTCCAAGCCACTCGCATCCGATAATCAATATAAGTAGATACCTGCCTAATCTGATAATAAAAATCCTCTACTTGCTTTCTCATTCATAATCACCATAACCACCATAAAAGAAAAAATAAACATTGTCAAAAGGCCAAAAGAGAAAAACTAAGCAAAAAAAGGAAAAGAAAAAAGAAAAGCCATTTCGAACAAACTATTTCGAAACCTTTTCTTTACGAAAAATTCTAAATTCCTACTTTTTAAAATTCTAAATCTTTTTGCATTGCTTCTACTTCAATATAATCAATCAAGTAATGTTTTTTGGATAAATGTTTAGGCACATATTGAAGATTTTTTTCTTGGATTGCTAAATCCCCTGTTTCTAACTGAAAAGGATCAAGTGATTCTTGTTTAATGGTATTTAGTACTTGAGTGAGGTCTTCCTTGGAGATTTCCTGATCAATATGAAGAAAAATGGGAATTCGGTAAATCGATTCAATATGGGAAGAGATGCCATGAAAGCTAAGGGCAAGTTGTAAAGTTGTTAGAGACTTTGTCCCTAAATAAGGAAATAAAGCATAATAGTGGTCAGAAAGCATAACTATATGCCCATGATTTAAAGTCGCATTACAGAACAATTGTCTACTTTTTTCTAATAGATTCTTCGCATTAGATCGTAAATAAGGATAAGAATCCTTACTACTTAAAATCTCCTTCATCTTCTTTAAAATCTTAGTCGCAATAATAATTTCATCGGGTCCTTCCCAATAACTTTTGGAAATCCCTTTTATTTTTTTTACAAAAATCTGTCGTTTTTCCGCGTTAATTTCCACAACTCGCCAACTATTACCCGCTAAAATCAATGTCTCTCCTACTGGAACTAACGTATTAATTGTACCAATCTCCCTAGATTCTTCGCGAATAGAATATTCAATTTCGTTTTCAAACACAGTTAAAAACTGATACTTCGAGATCGTTTGACTACCCTTCTCACCAATTAATACATTCCCTTCTTCATCCATTTCCAATTGATCAATTTCCAACAAATAATGAAGTAAGTCGCGATAATCTTCTTGAGAAATTTGTCGAAATGGCGAAAGAGTAAGCATATATTCTGCTAAACGACTAGGAGAAGCGCTTCCAACTGAGGTTAAATAACACATTGTCTGATGATATAAAAGCGGATAAGGAAGTTTAGCTTGTCGTAAAGGTTCAATCCACTTTTCCTTCGTATATAATTCGATTAATGCGATACAAAGAATCATATCCCAATCGATTTGTTGGTAAAACTCTTTGTTTTTCTGTTCGGTATCATCTTGATCTTTTTTATCAAACAGAAACATCATCTCACTGATTCCACTTCGCCTACCACTTCGACCCAACCGTTGGACAAAACTAGACACACTATATGGGGTACCGGTTTCGATAATTCGCTCTAAATCACCAACATCGATTCCTAATTCTAAAGTGACAGTTGTCCCAACTACGGTCTTATAATCACTAGTTTTCATTTTCCGCTCGGCATATTCTCTTAAGCCACCAGATACATTACCATGATGCGTAAAATAAATATCTGGAGTCTGTTTTTTTGCTGCCAACAGTTTTAAATTGGCAATATTAAGTTCTACTTCACTTCTACTATTAGAAAAAATAATACAGCGTTTTCCAAAAGATAAATGGTAAAGTTTATCATAAAAATCAGTCTCGACTACGGCATCATCAATCGAAAGATGAAGCATCCGTTTTTCTCCACCAGCTTGAGGAACTACACACTTCCTGTTAGTTCCTGATGCGAGCCAGTTTGCTACCTCCAAAGAATTTCCTACTGTTGCACTTAAGCCAATTCTTCTTGGCGAACAATTAGTAAGACGACTTAACCTCTCCAACAAAGAAAGAAGTTGAATTCCCCGATTTTCTCCCATAAAATAATGAACTTCATCAATGACAATATAACGTAAATCAGAAAAAAATAAAATTGCTTCTTGTTTACGGAAGGTGAGCATAGCTTCTAATGATTCAGGGGTAATTTGTAACAATCCTTTCGGATTTTTCTGTAATTTGTTTTTATGAGAAACAGAGACATCTCCATGCCACTTATAAACCGGAATATCTGCTTCAATTAAAAGATCAGAAAGTCGTTCAAACTGATCATTAATCAAGGCTTTTAAAGGACTGATGTATAAAATTCCAACCGAGGAAGAAGGATGCTGATAAAGATCAGTTAAAATAGGTAAAAAGGCCGCCTCGGTTTTTCCACTAGCCGTACCACTAGATAATAATAAATGATTATTTGTATTTAAAATAATATCAATACTAGCTACTTGAATATCCCGTAATTCTTCCCAACGATTACGATAAATGTAATCTTGTATAAAAGGTGCTAACTGATTAAAGGCACTCATAGTTCAAAACTCACAAACTCATCACTCACGTCTTGATTTACAAAAGGCTGAGATTGTTGTTGAAACTCATCACTTTGAATAAGCGTAAGTAAATCTTTTTCTGGATACTGATAAAGTGTATTTAAAAGTTCAATAAAATCACGGATAATTTCTCGTGGTGTAATATTAGTTACTGCCCCAACTCGACTAAACTCAATCTGAATAAATTGAACTAATTCATCTAAAGTAACCCTTCTTTCATATTGATATAAATCGGCATGAATATCGGCCAATTTCTCTACTAAAATCGTCATTTCTGATGGAGTTAGTGGCTTTAAACGAATAATGGGTGCTAAAAAATCACGGGCATCATCATTCGCAAAGCGACTATCCTCTAATCTTGATTTTAATGCTTCATAACTAAAAATACCTCTTCTCGTATCTTCGACGCACTGCGGAGTACCACCCATGATAATTCCCAAGTACTCTGCCTTTCCTTGTAAAATATCATTATACATGGTCAAAATCTTTTCATAGTTATTCTGTCTTGCGACAGTCATTGGAATCTTATACAAGTTAACTAATTCATCAATCAACAAAAGCATTCCCTTATATCCTGCTTTTACCATAAAAACAGCTAATAATTTCACATAGTCATACCAATTATCATCAGTAATCATAATGTTGATACCTAAAAGATCCTTACACTCACTCTTGGTAGTTATCTCACCCCGAAGCCATCTGAGACTGGCTCCCTTTTTTTCGTCATTACCTTCTTTATAACCATTCCAATAGCTCAAAATAATCTTCGCAAAATCAAAGCCATGAACCATACCTTCTACTTGACTAACTACCCGATAAATTTCTTTCTCAACTAATTCAAAAAATTTAGGATCATCTACTTTGATATTTTCATTCATTAATAAATCACTTTGAATAGAAGAAATCCATTTTTCTAAAATAAGAGGTAAGGCCTCACCATCCGGTTTAGTCTTTGTCGACATATTCCGAACCAATTCTCGGTAAGTCGCTAACCCTTGCCCTTTCGTTCCGGTTAACCTTCTTTCCGGTGATAAATCGGCATCCATAACAACAAACCCCTTATCCATAACATGGTTTCTAATCATCTGAAGTAAAAAGCTTTTTCCACTTCCATATTTTCCAACGATAAAACGAAAAGTAGCTCCCCCTTCTTCAATAAAATTCACATCATTTAATAACGCATTCAGTTCTTTTTCTCTTCCTACCGCAATATAGCCTAATCCTGTCCTAGGTACAACTCCACCTTTTAAAGAATTTAATAAAATAGTTGCGATTCGCTTTGGTACTTTACCATTCATTATAAAACCTCCTTCTGATTGTTTTTCTACTAGTTTTTTATTTGTTTCCTTTTTTGTTTTCATTCTTTAACGATTAAGTATCTCCTCTAACTCTCCTAAATAATCCTCATAAATATTTATCTGATTACCTAAATCTTCGATTAAATTATCTCCTATATAGTCAAGAGCCTTTAAATTAATATCTTCTAAAATAACTTCTAATAAACGAGCCTCTTTTTTAGCAATTGCTTCTAACTTGCTTCTTGGGGCATGTTGTAAAATATTTACTACAAATTCTTTTTCAAATGACGTTAAATGACAAACCAATAAATCCATTCCCATTTCTACTGTTGAATCTTGTTCTGGTATTAAAGAAGAAGAAACTTCTACAGTTGTTTGAAAAGATGATGAAGTATCCTCCTTCTGAACAGAACTATCTGTCTTTTCTTCTTCTGTAAGTAGTCTTTCTTGAATTCTAATAGAAGAAGCACGAATACTTTGAAACGATTCTTTATCGATAACCACACTCTGTCTTTTTCTAATTAATTCTTCCGCTTTTATTTGTTTACTTTTCTCTATTAAAAATAAATCAACGGCTTGATTAATTGTTTCTAAAAAGCTATTATCTTCTACTAACGGTAGTAATACCTTTCTTGGCGTCACAATTTTTCCTAAATCATTCAAATTAAGAGTCAACTTTCGTTTATAGTTGGTCTTTTCACGAATTCTAATCTCTATAGCTTTTAAAATAATTCCCATAATGATACGAAGATTAGGACTTTCCAGAAATAGTTTTTTACTACAAATTCCTTTTTCAAAAGTATATTGTTCAATCGGAGAAAAATCGATTTTATTTTGATAATTCTCTCGTTGTTCCACATAAGGTAATTGGCGAAATAATGAATAATCTGAAATGGTATGGATTTTACCTAAAACTAAAGATTTAAAATCGGCATTATGTTCCGCAAAATAACGACTAAGTTGTTCAAAAACAGTAGGAATTACTTCTTCAATTAAATATCCATATTTACTCTCGTAAAATTTACTTTTTTTCACTTTGTAACTAGCCTGTTTATCCAGATAAGTTAAAAGTCCATGATAATTACCTTGGGCAATTTTTATCCTAGCTTGATAAATTTCCCAATCAGAGGCAGATAATATTTGAGGAAGAAACTCATCATAAGAAACAGAAATAGAATAATTGATCATAAAATCTTTTAAAGCAAGCGATAAAATCTGACGAAAATACACTTCCTCAATATCATCCCAATAAACCTCTAATATTTTTTTTAATTTCGAATAGGCATCAAAAACAGAATCGAAGCCTACTAAATTAATTAATTCCGCAGTGTAAATTAAAAGATAACCACTAAAAATTTTAGGATACTCACCTTTTCTAATTTTTGTTCGCCAAGTAAAATAAGTTCTAAGTTCCGGAGGTCGTAATGACTCATAATCCCAAGAATAGAAAAAAACTGGGGCAATCACTTGCGGGTAATCATCTTCCACATCAACCATAAACTTTGCTTGTTGAAAAAAAATCCAATTTCTAATTTTCGTATAATCTGTCCCTAAAAATTCTACTTGAAAATAGGTATCTTCGGCAATTTTTTTCATTTCTTTTAATTTCATTAACATTTTCTGATCAGTAGAAAAAGAAGTATCACTCGCATACTTAATCTTCTCAGATACATAACTAGGTAAAGACTGATTAAGCTCTTCTAATATTTTTTCTCTTGTTTCCAAATAACATCACCCCCAGTCAATAAGCATTCATTATTAGTATATCATCAAACTAATGTACGTCAAGATAAATAAGAACAATTACTAAGAAAAATAACTAAAATTCCTCGTTCATTAAACGTTTTTAGTATACCATAAATAAGTTAGAAATAATACAAAATAATTGGCGATAAAAAGAAAATGTGCTTACTAGGAATACTTTACTTTAAAAAGCAAGAGAATGTTAAATGAAACATATAGAATTGGTTGGCATTGCTTATGAGATTGGGGAATGTAACGACAAAGAATACTTATGCATAGATATATACGACGTTTGGCTACAAAATAAAAAGATAGAATTTAAACTAACCAAAAAATGTGGAACTTTTAATTCAGAAATAACTATCGAATTGATTAATTTAAATGAACAAGTTAGAAATTTAAGAAGTCAAGGATATTTAACTAGAGTAGAATGGCTCGAAAAATATAAGAAAAAAAATAGAATAGACAATCTTTCACCAGAGGATATTAAAGAAAGTAGTTTATTTTCCTTCTTACAACCTGATGATTATGAAAAAGTGGCTCTACTTTGCTTAATCACAAAAAAACTAGGTTATTTTAAGCTCGAAGATATAAAAGTACTCTATATGATTATTGAAGAATACGGACTTCATCAAGATGTAGATATGATTGCTAGTATCGCAACTTTTCTAGCTGAATCATTATATGGAAAACAAGTGGAAGATGCAGAACTATTCGAAAAACAAAAAAAGAAGGGACTTGTCTTACCATTTAAAAATAGAAATAAAAAATAGAAAAGCTACTATTCAACCAAAAGATGATCTTTTTCAAGGTCATGTAAAAATTGATATTCGCTTTTCTTTAGTTTGGCATTCTTATTAATAAATATTTCTCTACTAGAAATCAAAATTTCGATCACAATTTGTCTTGTTCCAATTTTAATCACCTTTTTATAAGTAGGAAATAATAAGTTTTCTTGATAGTGATATCGATAATATTCTAATATTTTTAAATCAATACCTTCTCTTATTCTCACTCAGTTTCTCCCCTCAACTATAGTATGGCTATTTTCTTAAAGAATATACTAAAGCAAGAAAAGAAAAGAAAAGAATAAAACAGGATATATTGAATAAATGTTTATCCATTTTATTCTTTTTACGTATCTATAAAACTACAATATAATTATAAATATAGCTAGTCATAATTTAATAGATAACTATAAATGATAATATTTCATTAATCGACTATAATCCTCTTCAATTTCTTTCCCATAACTATTTTTTAGATCGATAGGAAAAGCAGAAAAAATACCATCATAAATGAGAACATTTTTAAAGGGAAGAATCGTAGTAAAAACAGCCTGTGGTAATTCTTTATAGGATATAATATTATCTAAATTATCATTAATCCCTTTAACCATATATACTTTATCTTGAGTAAGGAAACCTGTATACTCTAATTCAAACTTAGCAATAATATAAATATCTCTAATTCCCTTTCTAAATTGATCGACAATCTTTAATTCTTCTTTAGAAAAATGATAAGGATTCGCCATCTTAAACTCCATAATTAATTGTTCTTTATTACTCCAGAATTTATTTATAATGTCTATTAGTTCATGAGGATCTAAACCTAATTGCTTATAAATCTTATAGTCTTGTTTAATCTTATATTTTTGATTAGTAAAATCCAATAAACCAAAATATAATTTATAGAACAACTTAGTATCTTTTTCAGTTAAACAAGCACCCTTTTGTTTTTGATAACTTTTCTTTTTGCTTGCTTCTCTTTCTTGACGTTCTTGTAACTTTTGTTTAGCTTCATTAGGAGTAAAACCATTTAAAGCACCTGATGGCATTTCATCCATAGCTTCATCCAATGCTTTAAAGAAAGAAGTTAAATCTTCATCCTTTAATACAGGAATACTTTGGATTGCTTGTTTTAAAGGTGTACGATCTTTATTTAACATGGCATATTTTTTTACCAACCATAACACATTACCCTCAAAAATCTGTAAATCACCTAATTCAGTAAGAAACTTTTTGATCTTAGCATTATGAATATCAAAGTCGTGATAAAAAATGGTGCGGAAAATATTCAAATCAACCGGTCTAGTTCCTGCCATTGCAAATTTTTTTCGTTGTGCGTCTAACTCCTTTTTATCAACAAAAAAATCATAATCAATAACCGCTAACTTTTTTGTATTCATACTTTTGATATACTCTTCTATCATGAAAAAATAATAGTTAAATACTCGGTCATAGCAAATATGTTTGTAGACTTCTTCAGCGGACATTCCCGTTACTTGTGTGCCTAGTCCAAGTAATATATCCACTATAATAGAACCCATCGTTTTAGAAAAACCCACTAAGAATTCATTTAGTTTGTCTTTTTTATCTTTTTCTTTCCAGTTAACATTTTTAACAGCTTTTTGGACTAAAGGGAGAATCTCTTCGGGTACAACGAGATTCATACTATCATAATCATAGCAAACTAAAAACTTTCCTCTTAAATTTCTTTTTTCCCAAAGATATTCATCTACATAATTATCATCGCGTAATTGTTCAAGAGTTAAAGATACAACCTTGCCGGATAAAACCTGTTTTAAAAATTTTAATTCACGTCCTGTACAAATATCAATAATATTATGATAATCTTGATATTCATTATATATAGCCTGAAGCATTTTAGTTTTCGTTATTTTCTCATAGTCCTTGATGGTTGGTACAATTCGTTGATAAGAATCATACACGCCTTCTTTTCCATAGTGCTTAATTTCTTCTAACATTTTCATTTTTAACTAACATTCCTTTCTACGTCCTTTCGGTTCTCTGAAAGGCACAAATTGAGTTGAAATTTTAATTATTTTTTCAACCTTAACACCTTCCTAATACTACCAATTATAATTTCTGAGATTTATCTCTAGTTTTAAGCTGTATTGTAATATAAACATGGATATCCCGATAAGGAATAATATAATTGAATTATACACAAAATTAGATGATTCGTCAAAAAAACAGGTAAGAGAATGCACTATAAATAAAGTAGGCCATCCTTTTTGTAACAAATATTTTCTGTTATTTCTTGAGAGCGGTAATATTATTCTCACTTGTTTTTCCTTTTTACATATTTAACATTCATTAATATTAGATCCACAACTAACTATATATCATAATTACCCATCATATTAATTAAAACAAAAAGACTACTGATAATTTACAGTAATCTTTATACTTTTTCTATGGTAACTGCTAACTCAACTTTCCTTTTTTATGCTTATTTTTAGAAGTTTTCTTGTTTTTTTTATAGTAATAAGCTAAAGCATATTCTTCAAAAGAATTCATAGTAAAAATCAAAAAGCCATAAGTAGCCATATAGTATAAGACTTCAGAAGAACGACCTACTGTATAACAACCTGGAATTAAATCATCATCTTCTAAATCATCATCATAGCTATTTTCCAAGAAAGTAACAAAATAAGGATTAATCTTGAAAATTTTATCCAAATATTGATGAGCCTTTTCATCATTACCTAATTTATAATATAAAGCAAATAATGGAAATAGCATTTCTAAATTTTCTTCAGGATATTGTTTATATAATTTTAAAGCTTCTTTTTCATTTTCTAATAATGCATAAGTAGCCATCAACAAATAACGAACCCCTGTATTATCATTATTATTTAGTTTCAAAATTTCTTTACAAGATTCAATACCTTGTGTATATTTACCATCATCAAGTAAATTAGTTGTTCTTAAATATAATCCCCGTATATAAGGACGAGTTTCAAAAATACCATAGAATATTCCTATACTATCTTTGTCAAAAAATCCTTCTTTTTGTAGTCTTTCCTTTTCCTTAGCCAATCCTTCAGCTAATAATTCATCTCTTTTTAGAGGATCTTCTTCTAAATTTACTTGAAATAGTAAAGCATCAAAACAAGCTGAGCAAAATTCATAAGCTTCTTTAGCTAATTTTAAAGCTTTCTTCTCTGTAATAGCGTTTTGTGCTTTTTCCAATAGTGCGTATGCCTTATCTAAATCAGTTTCTTCATACTCTAACTCATCAGCATTATATTTTTGAGCAAATTCTTGTAATTTTTCATTAAGTTCCTCTTCTGTTTTAACATCAGATTTTTTTAAAAAGTCATTTAACATGTTATTTAATCGACTATCCATACTATCTACCTCCCATAACAATAAATAATATTAAATTTTAATGTTCTTATCTTAAGAACACGAGCAATTAAATCAACCAAAATTAGTAGATTATTACTTATACTAAGAAAAGCTCACTCACCTAACTTTATTTCTTTAATTGGTCATAGTATAACACAATAAAAGAAAAAAACAAATGTTTTGGAAAAAATTTCAGCTATTCGACTCTAATGATAACGGGCGATGAATAGCATCTTTTAAAAATATTAGATAAAAATCGATTCCTTGTAGTGTATGTTAGCTCTATTTGAAGAAGATTGCAAGTATATTTTTATTTTAATTATTATATATTTCGATAAGTTAAAAGTTTACTCATAAAAATATCATCCAAAATTATAATTTTTACCTGTGTTATTCTAGCTAAATAATATAATTCTTGTATCAATTGATCATGAAATTTTGCAGGACATATTGCACCTATCACATCAACTCTTTTATCCCTACTCATCATCAATATTTGCTGTATCATTTCCCTACTGGCTTGATCCGACAAATTTAAAATACCTGACTTAGGTTTGCTTTTCGCAATTCCGACAAAATTATATTCTTTTCCTTCATATGTAATTTTAAAATTAACATCGCCGAACTCTTGACCTTGATGTGGGCTTGGCCTATAATTACCAAAACCTATAAATAACTTCATTATACATAAATTTGTATTGTTAATGCATATAGAGCATTCATCATTACTACACTTCTTACATTTTTCTTTAATCTTATTATATTTATCTAGTTGGTCTTTAATATTTATACTATTGATTTCATGAATTTTTTTAAATTCCTCTATTTTTGTATAATCAAGAATCTCTCCTGATGAATATTTATGAATGCTTAAATGATTTTTTTCCAAGACAAAACTTCCTTCTAATCTTACTCCAAAGTTAGTCAAAAGATAACCATTAATTTCATCTATAAATTCTCGATGTGGAATTAGTCTTATTATATCAACTAAATTATTACCATATATATTATGACCTTCATCACACAAAAAAGTCAAAATGTTTTCATCACATTCCATACAATAAATACCATTCTTTATTAATTTCAAATTACTTCTATTACATTTTGGGCAAAATAATTGTGTTTCTTCTTTACAAACATCGCAGAAACCAAATAAAGGGGTATAAAACTTACTCCTTAATTTGTTTTTAATAACCATAACATCTTTTTGCATTAAGAAGGATGTTTCTCCTGAATTTATATACATGAATATATTGTAACAAATATTTTCAATAATGTTTTTCTCATCACTACTATAATTCGTATTTGATAATATATTTCTTGATTGAAAAATATCTTTTTCTTTACAATTATTAATATCATTAAGATAATTTATAATTTTATTTATGTTATTTATACTCCAGTTTCTAAATTGTGTTGCGTTTACATTTTTTGTTAAATAAATTTTACCAGATTTACAATTTATTCCTAGTGTGCTTTTAGTACTATCATCTAATTGTTCATCCAAGAAAGTATTGGACATATCGTAACTGCTTACGCTGTCTTGATATATCCTTTTTTTAGTCAATTCTTCATCTGCAATTATTATTTTAGCAACTTCTTCATCAGTTGCATCTGGTTTTATAAAAGTACCTTTTTTTATTTTTCCGTTAAATACTTCATTAATTAACTTTTTGGTAATTTTTATATTATATAAAGATACATTTAAAATATTAGAAAGTAAGTTTAAAAGTTTATTTTGAATATCATTTGGGCAATTTTTTATTGCTAAAAAATTATTTTTTAAATTTATCCACACAAAACAATCTTTTAATTCATATATATAATCGGGTTCATCGGAATCATTAATATATGTGTATTTACTTAAATACGTAAAAGAAAACTCAAATGTATTATCTCTTATTTTCATTATATTCTTTAAAGTAAGAGATTTGAATTTAGAATCTTCAAAATAGTGAAGGTTAACTAATTTATTCTCTATTTTTTTAGTTATTTCATTACTATTTATTTCACTTAACTCACAATTTAAAAAAGTAAAAATAGTAAATCCTGGCTTTAGACCATACCTATATTGTTCATATGTTTCATCAATATCATTTGAACTAATAGTATTGCTTTTATCAATTATTTTTATTAACTGGCTTCTATTTAATTTTTTTAATATTTCATAGCACTTTTTTGAATCGAAATTAAATTCCTGTTTTATAATTTCAATCAATTGTTCCTCATTAATTTTATTAACTATTAAGTTTCGTATACCTTCAAGTCTAATTAATTCTAATTTTGTTTTATCACTTTTAATCATACTATACTACCACACTTTCACTACATTAACAAAAAAACGCAATACAAACTATAAAGCCTGTACTAGCGCCTTTTCTTTAATATATTATATATATTTATCAAATTATTTTCAACTTTTTGTTTTATTTTTTATATGTACTTGAATATTCTTTTCTTGGCAAAAATTTTCAACATAGTCAGCACATCTATTATAAAATTTTTTTAATTCTTTATACTCTGATATTTTTTTATTATAATGCCATCTACCAAATATAATTTTATCCACAAAATCAATTTTATTTAATATTTCTTTTAAATTCTGATTAATGATATTGGGCGTTGGATAAGGTTCTATACTTACCCATGTTTTAAATCCTTTATCATGAAGTTTTTTTAGAGCTTCTATTCTCTCCATATATTCACATGTTCCAGGCTCATAATTCTTTCTAAATTCTTCATCTAATGACACTAAAGTAATACCATACCAATTTATTTTAGAGGTTTTTAGTAATTTTTCAGGTAATTTTCCTTTAGTTAAAATGTGGCATGGAATATTATACTCATTAATTTTTTTTATTACTTTTAATGACAATTCTGTCACATCTTCATATCCATTCATAAAGGGGTCTGTAGTAAAACATAACTGAACATTTTCTATTTTATCCTTTAATTTTGGTAATTCTTTATTTAGTAGTTCTATTGTATTAGAAACTATTGCGGGTTGTATCCAATCCTCATATGTTTTTACTGTTCCAAATCTTTTTGCTAAAGCAAATGCATAGCATGGATATTTACATCCATGAGAACATCCTAAAACATAATTAGCAGTATAGTCTCCATATTCTACTCCTGTTTTATAAAGCATTGATTTTCTAGTGATACTTTTTATGCATTTTTCTTCTGACATACTAGGACACTTCCAATCTAATTAATGTTTTTTGATTTTTTCCTGGGGATATAAATTTAGAGGCTTTGCCAGTGGAAGTAGTTGGTGGAATTCTTGTAATGATGATTTTTCGTTCTGATTCTAAAGAGCGTAGTTGTTCATTTAAGTATTTTGTTTTTATAATTTCAAAATGATCAATATATGTAGCAATCAAATCAAAGTAATTTATATATTTAGTATCTAATAAAGACAAAAGATTAGATTGAACCTTATTAAAATCAATAATTTCATTTTCAGAATTTTCTTGAAATAATGAACCTGATCCTCCCGTTTGAATATTTAATAACTCATCAAATCTCTTACACATATTATCATTCATTAAGATAACACCATCAGCGTGATTTGTCGCATATACCATTCTATATTTAGGAGGACTCCCTGCTTTTGTTCTTATGGGGATATTAATTACATATTTAAATTTTCCAAATTCTTTCATCTTTGTACAATATAATTCCACAAATCTTTTTTCTGCTTCATATCCATTTATTTTTCCATCACGATGTTCTTGTATTATTTCTTGCCAATAATCTCCACCAGCTATTGAATTCATATGTTCAATAGTATTAGTCTTTTTAAACTCTTGGTTTTCATCCATAAACTCTTCAAATTCTTCATCCACCTGTACATCATGTAAATCAGCTTTTAGTAAACGACATCCTTCTCTAATAAAACCAAAACTATTTAAATTCATCAAAAATTCTGCAGAATTCAAAGAACTTGAATTTAATTTTTCAAAATACGAAAAATTAATATTTTTAATTCCAAAAGGATCGACATAAACAAAAATATTATTTCCCTCATTTTTGTTTATCAAATCTACAATATTATCTTCATAGTTTCCAGAAATAACACAGCAATTATTATAATTTTTAACATTATTAGATAATTCATTAGAAAATTTTTGCTCAATAAATATCAGTTCTATATTTAATTCAGTACCTACTTCTTTGGCAATATTATATGCTATTAAAGGAGAACCTAATGTCCCATCTTCAAAGATTCCTACCCCTGCAAATCCATCAATATAAATAATTTTCTTTTTTGTATATTGAATCTTGGTAAAATAAGGCTTTAAATAGCAAGCAAGTATTTCATCTTTTACTTTTGACCATCCTTTTTTCTTTTTGAAAAAATCTTTTGTATTTTTACTCATCAACGGTCTCCTTTCTTAATCAAAATCTATTTTTGGCAATGAATTAACAATATCTACCGTTTGAATAGAAACATTAATAATTCTTAATAATAAATTAAAGATATATTTTTCATCATTTACTTCTTTGCACCAATCATTTGGGTCGTTCTCAATTCCACTTTTATTATCTACTGTAACTGCATATCTCTCCATAATCCATTCAATAGCTGATTTTCCATTAACTATATATTCATATGCTTTTGCTGGTATATTAGAAATTGTTATTTTGTCATTATACTCGATAATAGTTTTATCCTTATTATTATTTTTACTTTTCCCAAATTTCATTTTTGTTACCTTATAATCTGCACCTGGATACATAAATATTTTACATCTAGAATATGGCTTTATTTGTTCATAATTTAAATGTAAATTAGCTAACTTTTCTCCGGCTTTGCTTATGGCAACAAAATCTTCATATTTACTAATTATAGGAATTCTTGGTAAAGATTTTTTTAAATTTATACCAAATTTAATAATATAGTCTTTTGAATGAAATAATCCATAAATGAAATAGAAAAGTTCTTCTTCATTTATACTTGCATTGTATATTTTATTTATTTTATTTATGAATGATTTATTAATGGCACTATGTT
Organism: uncultured bacterium; assembly: GCA_949296705.1. Taxonomy (GTDB): domain Bacteria; phylum Bacillota_I; class Bacilli_A; order RF39; family UBA660; genus Alloscybalousia. The sequence goes on along the minus strand of CASFOW010000045.1, from coordinate 51,624 downwards.
TTGCATATCCATCTTCAATTTGTGAAAATAAAGTTGTACTATCGTTTTCATAATAGTAGATTGGAAATGATTGAGCTCCACCATCCATTAGATTCAAATCAGGAATAATATTTGTGATTAATGCAGAAAAATCTTTTTTACTACTTATTCCATGAATACAAATTAACATATTATTTATATTCTTTTTAGGAAACAATCCCGGAATTTTATATTGTCTTTCGTTTAATGGTTTATAAAAAGCTACATGCTGCTTGAAAAATGGTCTATAAAGAACATCACGATACTCAACATCGTTTATATTATATTTAACTTTTTTATCTAAATCTCTAAAAGTATTGCTCGTCCAACTGAATTTTTTTGTATCTATTATTGAAGTGTCATGAGAATTTTTGTTACAATCTATCTGATTATTATAATAGCATATTGTTTTCTCAATATTTAGTTTCAGTTTTTCTAAATTACTATTATAGCACCAACAATCGCGCTGTGTCTTCAATCCATTTGAATAAACACTCTTAAACACAGTAGCTCTAGATTTATTATTTTTATCTCCAATTAAAGTGAATTTGTTAAAGTTAGTATTTCTCTTATTTATCCAGTCATTATATTCATCTGGTATTATTTTTTTAAATGTAATATTTGCAATATAATTATTGTTTAATAATTCAAGTTTTTTGTTCTTTGTCAAATAGTCTTCCATGGCATAATAATATATATTTTTTTCTTTTGACGATGCATTTTTTACTAAGAAACATACTGCAACACCTGTCATAATATTAAAAATATTTTGCCCTTCTTTTTCAACATCTTCTTTTGATCTTCCTCTTATTGATCCCCGAAGATTAACTACATAAATAGAATTAAATTCATCATGAATCGATTTGCGAAAGCCTGTAAATGCATTGCCGTCCAGCCAACTATTATTGGTAATAAATGCAATTATCCCATTTGATTTTTGTAATCTATCTGAAGCCCATCTAAATGCTTTAATGTACGAATCATATAGTGAATTTTTATTTTGAGAATTAGTTCCTGCCATATATGTCTCGGCAATTCTTTTCTCTAAATTTGGATAATGTAAATTTTGTGATTGCCCATTCGCATCTTTTTGTTTATTATTATATGGTGGATTCCCAATACAAACAGTTATTGGTAGTTCTCTTTGTTTTAGTGCTCTTTCACTATTTTGTGGTAAAGCCAATTCATTTACATTTTTTGTCCATTCATGCTCGTTGCTGTCCTCATATAGTTGAAAAGTATCCGTTAATACAATACCGTCAAATGGAATATATTCTTGACTTTTACTTAATTCATGAAATGTTTCTTCAATATTAATAGCTGCAATATAATATGCTAATAATACTATTTCATTGGCATGAATATCATTGGTATATTTATACAATAAATCTTGTGGTTTAATAATCCCACTCTGCAACAATCTAACTATGAAAGTTCCCGTTCCTGTAAAACCATCTATTATGTGTACTCTATGATCTGATAAACTCTTACCAAACTCTTTTTTCATCAAATATTCTACACTATTGATTATAAAATCAACGCATTCTGTTGGAGTATATACTATCCCTAATTTTTCAACTTCTTTTGGTAATGCCGTTTTAAAAAACTTTTCATATAATTCAAGAATTATTTTTTGCTTACCTGCTGCGTTGTCAATTCCTTGTGCTCTTTCCTTTATACTTTCGTAAAATTCATCTAATTTTTTTCTTTCTTCTTCTGTAAATTGTTTGTCTAAAATATCTATCATTTTCTGCATTGTTTGAGAAACCGGATTGTTATTTACAAACTCATATTTATCAAATAATGCATTAAAAACTGGTTTAGTAATCATGTGTTCTGCTAGCATTTCTATTGCATCATCTTCTGTTATTGAATTATTTAAATTTTGATGTAATCCTTCGATAAAATCTGTAATAGCTTTTTTTATTTTCGGATTATTAGTAGTTAATAGCTCTTTGATTTTTTTCATATGAGACGTTGCAATGTCTGCTACATCTTTAGCCCACATTTCCCAATATATTCTAGAACCAACTCTTTTAACCATCTTAGCATAAATTGAATCTTTCCATTCATCAAATGTTTTTAAATCAAGAGTCAATTGTACTTTTTGTTTTATATCATCTTGTACTTTAACGGTCTTCATTCCATTATCTCTTTCTTCTGCTTTTGTTGTACCTATTCCAATAACTTCTATTTGATCTGGCTTTTTCTTATTTAAATCTATTTTATTAATTGTATTATTAAAGCGATCATCGTGAGCTCTTAAAGCTTGCAAAACCTCCCAAACAAGTTTGTATTTTTCATTATTATTCAATGCCTCATCTGGATCTTCTGATGCTGAAACACCAATTGGAAGTATTACATATCCATATTTTTTCCCTTCTGCTTTTCTCATTACTCTTCCAACTGATTGAATAATATCTATCATACTACTTCTAGGATTAAGAAACATTACCGCATCTAATGCAGGAACATCAACACCTTCTGATAAACATCTTGCATTGGTAAGTATTCTACATTCACCATCTTTAATATCATCTTTTAACCAGTTTATTCTTTCTTTTTTTTCTAATGCATTAAAAGAGCCATCTACATGTTTAATATCTACTTTTACTAATTTTTCTTTATCAGGTCTATATTCACTGCGTACGTGTTCCTGAATTAGATTAAACATTTCTACTAACTTTTTCGAATCAATTATTCTATTGCAAAATGCAACTGCCCTTTTCATTGGTGTAGGATCAGATAAGAAATTTTCTTTTTCATCCCATGTTGAAATTTTAGATAATCCGTTCCAACAACCCATTATTTTTACTGAATCATCTAATTTTAATTCATGATTTTCATCTTTTAATAAATCTTGCAATTCGATTTTTACATATTCTTCATCTACTGCTAATACCAACACTTTATAATCAGTTAATAATCCTTGTTTAACTGCTTCACTAAAAGATAACTTATGAAATTCTGGACCATATATACTTTCATCATCCATAGAACATAACTCTGCATTTACTTCATTAGCTCTTCCCTTAGCTCCATCGCCATAAATCTTTGGAGTTGCAGTCATGTATAATCTTTTTTTTCCTTTAATAAAAGCATTATCGTGAACTTTAACAAATGAGCTTTCATCTTCATCGCTTAATGTAACTCCTGTTGTTCTATGTGCTTCGTCACAAATGATTAAGTCAAAATTAATATCCATTTTTTTAGAAAACTCTGAAACAACATCAATAGATTGATATGTGGAAAAAATAAAATTCATATCTCTATTTAGTTTTTTAGAATCAATGTACCATTCTATCAATCTATCTACGTTTGTCGTAGAAGGAATTCCTAAATCCGTTGAATTATCTCCTTTTGATGCTTTATTATCACTACAAACTACACAAGCGTTAAATGTGTATTCACACTGCGCTGTCCATTCTGATAATGTTTGACTAGCTAATGCAATTGATGGTACTAAAAAAAGTATGTTTCCTTTTCCATTTAATTGTTTTTCGGCAATTTTTAAACTAGTGTATGTCTTTCCGGTACCACAAGCCATTATTAATTTACCACGGTCATGACTCCTAAATCCTTCTATTACTTTTTTTATAGCTACTTTTTGATAATCTCTTGGTTTTTTCTTTTGTAACATTTCTACTTTTTGTGCTATCAGCGAATACTTTTTCCAATCAATTTGCGATTCTAATAAATCATTTAACCCTATTCTTCCTACAAGAGGATTTTGATTTTCTAATGTGGATTCTGCAATATGATTATAATGATCCGTGGTTGATGCAATTAGTCTATATTTAAAATTTATTTTCTTATCATCTATATAAAAGTATTTTGAAGATGTAGCAAGAAACGTATCAACATCACCTTTTGTTATTTCGTGCTTTTCTGCATAAAATTTACATTGAATTGCCCAAAAATCCCCATCATAAGTTTTTGCCACCAAATCTATACCTGTATCTCCAACGTTTTCTCTATATGGAAAATCCTTCCACATCCAAACATTAGATAATATGGCCATATATTTTGGCTCATTTTCTAAATACATTTTAATTAATTTTTCAAATGCAGTTCCCTTATCTCTTTCATTACCAAATATTTTTCTAAATTCTTCTAACAGTTCACTTATTGTCACCTGGTTACCTCCTCGTTTAAAACAATTCTTTCACAATTAAATCTTCTGAATGTAAATTATTATTTTTACCTAATAACAAATTTTCATAAAATTTAATTAAATATGTTTTATCTTCTTTGATATTTAAATAGTTATTGAAATAATTACTTCTCACTAATGCATTTCTAAAATATACTGATTTATCTTTAAATAATGAATTATCTACAGTGTATCCTAGACTAATTAAATATTTTTCTATGAATACTGCTGTTGTTCTTGTGTTACCTTCTCTAAAAGGGTGTACTTGCCATATACTAGATGTAAAATCAGTAATATTTTTAATCACTTCTACAATGGACATATCTTTATAATTTTTCTCTTTTTCTAGACTAATATCATATTCTAATGATTCTATTAATGTTTTAGAGTCTCCATAAGCTACTGAATCATTATTTAATATTTTTTCATGTTTAGAAAAATCTATTTTTCTAAATTCTCCCGCAAATTCATAAACATCTTGAAATAAATATTTATGAATATATTTTAGATAATCTACTGATAATTCAAAATTATCTTGATCTAATAATTCAACGATTCTCATAGATACAAAGTCACATTCTAATTCCTTATGATTAATACTATTTTGTTTTTCTTTTGTGGTGTAATATTCTCTTAAACTTTGCTCTACCTCTTTGATTGTTAATTCACCTAAAATATTTTTCTCACTAATCTGCTCAAGATATTTAGATGGTTTTAAATTATCTACTTGTTGTAATCCTATCGCCATATCCCATTGTAATTGTTTTATATATCCTTTAGGTATTTGTTTTTCTTGATAGGGATTCATACTAGAGTCTAAATCTTTTTCTTTCATACTACCTCTCCATTTTTTACTATCATAGCAAAAATAAACACAAAAAATCGACTCATAAGAATCGATTTCTATCAATAAGTCTTCCGACTTTTTTCCACTCTGGGGCGAATAGTGGGGATCGAACCCACGCATACCAGAGCCACAATCTGGCGTGTTAACCACTTCACCATATTCGCCATAAATACATTACCTATTTTATCAACAAATATAGTGTTTGGCAAGTTCTTTTTGACTTTTTATCATAATTTTTTCGAAAAAACAGAAAACAATTCCCAAATAACATCCATTTATTTTTATTATCAATAACAAAGCGGACTAAAGAACAAGTCCTTAGTTCTTTTCATCCGCTTAATTTTATTTTACTTGATAAGGATTATCAAAAGTTCCATCTCCGCTGACATAAATTGCATCCTTAGCCAAATAAATAACCGGTCTTAAATAAGAATTAGTAGATGCTCTAGTAAGTCCAATAATTCCGCTAGAATCAATACGGTATACTCTATAAGTTGTATCACTATCACCAGTTGATAGCCACCAACTAGACTCTAACAAGTTCAAATAATTATAATTTGAACAAGATTGAGTTGATGCTGAGCTACAATTTTCATCTAAACTTACATTAATATAATCATATAATGGTAACAAGCCAATATATCTATCTTCCAATACTTGTGATTTTTCAACAGAACCATCATTATATTGAATCGTCTCTCCTCTTTTTCCAATAGCTAAATCATGGGCAACAATCAATAATTTATCACTTGCACTAAATAAATCTTCGCCATTATATAAATTCGTAAGAGCATCATTAGCTCGACTGACACTATAATCATTAATACCATCATTGCGATTACGATCAGCATTAAAGCGATCATCCCAAACAGAACGGGCATACTTATCATCCAAGATCAACATTGCACTATCATTTTCAAACTTAACAATTCGCCATAATCTATCAGCAAATTTAATATAATTATTAGGATTTTCTCCGCGATAAACAAGTTCCCCATTCATATCATATAATCCTTGTCCCGTCACAACAGTCTGCTCTACACTCTTTACATGATTTACAAATGTTTCTGTTTGATATTTATCTCCACACTTTAAATTAGCAACATAACGGTAATTATTATTCACATTAGTAACAGTTACAGTTGCGGTACAAGATACTCCCTCATCCGGAACCATTTCTTGCAAATCACCTAAATAACCACTAGAAGTTAAAGTAGTACTGTTTACACTAACTTCATCATTAGGACTCTTTGGTAATAAATTTTGATGCTTACCATAATACTCCTTTGCTGCATTAACAATTTTACTCTCTACTGAAGAATAAGTATTGCTTACAAAAAAAGCATTATATAGTAATAAACAAACAATGATCAAGACAACCACACCAACAATGCCACCAAAAATCATGATCAATTTCTTTTTACCAATACTATTGATTAATTCCTTCATTTCCATTTCTCCTTTGCAGATACTTTCATTATAACAAAGAACACTATGTTTTTCAATTTATTACGGAAATTTTTTACATCCCCTATTTTAATGATAAAAATATAATAGAATAAAGGAAAAACTAACTTTTATCTCATCAACAAAAATCAAAAGAAAGGGATTATCATCCCGTTCAATATAGATAACAATCCCCCAAAAAACAATTAATAAGCTATACAACTTTATTCAGTTTAAAAGTTTTTTAGCAACAGTTATTTCTTCCACGGTCAAAGCCTGAACCACAAAATAAGAAGAAAATAACAAATACGATTATAATAATCCATAACCAATTACTGCCACCATCATTATATCCATATCCAGGATAACTATAAGTTGGGCATCCACAGCCATACATCATATTTTTACACTCCTTTCATTATATTATATTAACTAACCTCAAAAAAGAATGGATGAACACCCAATTTAAAAAAATAAATTTATAACTATAATGACTAAGCGCCCAGACTCATTCTTATGTTTGTCATACATTAAACTAGAGGAGAGATTTTAATGAATAATAATTTTAGTTTTGATCAATATGATCGTTCACAAATGGATATTTTTAAACAAACATTTCTAAATCCTAATTCTACACCAAGCCTTAATCAGCCCCTAAAAGAACCATATGAAGGATTTATACGCGGTAATTTATTTGATCGTCTTTATCGCCAATATCAAAATTATAGACCTACTAAATTAGTACCAAATAATGAACAGGCAGAACTTTTACTAAATGTGGATCAATTATCGTTTGCGGCTCATGAAATTAATCTATATTTAGATGTTTATCCTAACGACGCGCAGATGATAGCTTTATTTAATCGTTATCAACAAATGGCCAATGAAGCAACAAGAGCTTATGAAAAAAAATATGGACCGCTAACTGTTAACGCTTTATCTAATCACGATCAATTCAGTTGGGAAGCTTATGCATGGCCTTGGGAAATGGAGGAAAATTAATATGTGGAAATATGAAAAAAGATTACAATATCCAATTTCTATTAAGAAAAAAGACTTACGTATGGCAAAATATCTAATTACACAATATGGGGGTTCTAATGGAGAAATGGCTGCGGCCTTACGTTACTTAAATCAACGATATACTATGCCAGATAATCGAGGAAAAGCCCTTCTTACAGATATTGCTACTGAAGAATCAATCCACACACGATAGACAACTTTTTTATAAAATAAGCAAAAAACTATTGACTTTACGTACGTAAAGTGATATACTTAATATGTAATCAAGAAAGATTACAGATAAAAAAAAAGAAAGGATGTGAAAAAATTGACATTTTCAATAAAAATTTGGAAAATAAAAGTAACTTTAAAGCTCCAATTCCAAAAGACCTCTAAAGTTACCAAATGTTGTAGAAGTTGGCGATAGCCAATTTCTACAAATATTATATGATTCCAAGAAGAAGATGTCAATAGATTATGAAAAGTGAAAATACAGAATTTAATCAAAAGGAATATTTAAGAGCCTATATGAAAGAGCGACGAAAAAATATTAAGCCATTTAAAGTGGATCTGACTATTCAAGAAAAAGAAGAACTTGATGAATTGCTTGTTCAACACAACATTAGTAAAGTAGAATTTCTAAAGAATGCAATCAATAATTTTAAGGAGGAATTAAAGATGAAAAAATATTATATTTATTGTGGTACAGAACATTACGAAAAAACTTCAAACGGTTGGGAATCTAGGGGAGAGACCACTCAAAATATAAACGATAAATATATCAAAGTATATGATACTTATGAGAAGGCTATTAATACTTATAATAGCATTGCCTTGAATTGTGAAAAGAATAATTGCTCAATGTATGCTGATTTTAAGCAGTTATTCGAGTATGATAGTACTAAAATAAGCGATGATGATATCGAAGATGGCAATTTTAACATAGATAATATGAGGCTGTTAAAAGAAGATTACAGTTTTGAAAAATAAAAAGGAGCTTAGAATTAACAACAAAATATACTTTATACTTTACTTTTCCAAAATTTTATTCAAACAAAAAAGAGTCTAATCACAATTGACTAGACTCTTATTCTTTAAATCCAAATTCTTTCAATTTTGCTAAAGTGATAGGCCCAACGTTACCATCTGATTCCAAGCCTGTTCTTTTCTGAAATTCGATGATGTATGACTTGATAATGTTACCATAATAATTGCCTAAAACTTTCTCATTATCTAAGCCAAGCCACTCACCGTATTTAGGAAAAGTATCGTGCATAAATTGGCATATCTTACCTACTGACTCACTCTCATCTCCGAAGCCTAACCACCCTTTTTCTCCAAGGAATAACGTGTTTACCACCTCTTTCGGCTTGTCTTGGAACGTTAGCCCACATGTATCTACTACATTCGTAAACTCTCTATCTACATACATAATTTCTTCTGGCTTCATGCAATATCCAGAGGATACCCACTTACCATTCGAATTCTGAATAAGAGTATCTCCGCATCCCTTATCAGCATTCCCGTAAACTACATGCAAGTGATTGGCGGTAGCTCCATCTGTTCCCTCTTCACAGATAGGATTACCGGCTTTAACGATATTACCTACTTTTAGTTTAGAAACATATTGGTCATTATCGTTCCAATGAGTTAAAGCCATGAATACTTTCATAACACCACTGGGAGTTTGAACCTTGTCAGTAGTAACTAACCAAATCGTATTAGTCATCGAGTTTCCTTTTCCCTTGATAGCTAGAACTTGCATATCTACCGTAGCATAATAAATATCTCTATTTTCATCTTTTCCGGCAACATCAATAGGATAATCAGCATAGTCCTTAGAATTATACCAATGAGGCTTATGAGATGCTGTACCACTATAATTTTGAGTGATACGCATTGTTTTCATTCCAAATGTAAAAGCTTCCATGTTACTCACCTACCTTAATACATTTATTTTCCCATTTTTTGTAAGCATCCAAATATAATTCTTTCCTGTTACCATTATAAGTTAACTCATAATACATACCATCTGAAATCGTAGTACTTACTAATGCTTTAAAGTTTTGTAGTGTTTTACTAAACCATACAACGAATACGTTATCCTTATTTATTTTAAATTCATCTGTCTTTTCAACATTTTCATTGAAATAATTAACAACTACTTCTTTGCATAAATCTAACATTTCATCATTTTTCATATTATTCTTCCACCTCTCTGGTAATACCTTTAATAAGCCAAAATTGCGCTTCTTCTAATTTAGTAAAGGCTAAAGATGTTTCCCTGCTTTTTTTGCAATATTTTTCAGCAAAGTCGTAAATATCTGAAAAAATCTTTCTTGCTTTTTCGATTCTATCTTTTTGTTCTTCACTTACTTCTAAAAATTCAGCTCTACTATTCATTACTGCTCACTTCCTTTTTCATCGTTTTTCTTTTTTGTGAAATAAAAAGTAAAAGTCATTGTAGCAAAAGGTATAAATACATCTGCTTCAATTCTATTTGTAAAAAAGCCGACTACAAGTGTAATTGCCATCAAAATCGTAATAATTGACTTTAAATCAATTAATTTAATTATTTTTTCTTTCATAATATCATTCCTTTCTTTTTATGAAATCCCTATCTTTGCCAAAATAAAAGCTACAACCGCACCGACGACCGCTGTAGCAATATAGCTTGTTATTTTTTTCCATTTTTCCGCATTAGCAATAACTGTTTCCTGCTCCAACTTGTTGTCTAAAACCGATAATTTTTTTTCCAAAGAATCATATTTTTCTTTTAAAGTACCTATATCTTTCTGTGTAGCATTAGCTGCTCTCGTTACTGCTTCTTTAGAATTTGCGACTATATTTTTTAAATCTTCTGAAATATTCTTCATCTCATTAATAAAAACTTGTAAAGTTGTATCTAAAGCATGAAGTTGATCTTTATCATTTTCACGGTACTGCTCTAGTTTTTCAATTCTTGCTTCAAGTGATTTTATTTTATTTGCATTAACATCACAATTTTCCATCATTGACCTCCTGCTATATCATTTAATGATTTTGTTGTCTCACCGATTTTGAAATCACCTAATATAGCCAATTCCTCATTTTCGTTTAAATAAAACGCTTTATTACCCCATAATTCAATAAATTTTTCGCAAAGTAGCATAATGGGAATACCTGGTGAGATTGATTGTTGAGAAATTACTTGAGTAATCTTATCAACTACTACAAATTCAAAATCATAATATTTTTGATAATTAAAGCTATAATCTAGTATTTCTTCAAAGCTGAACACGTTTCCTTCGACAGTTGGAATTATTTCTTCATACTCGCTCCAAGAAGAAGATTCCGATTCTTTATGACGATATTTAAGAGCTAGTGTATTAGATTGAGTACCAAAACTACCATTATAGTAATTTCCGCTAAGGCTAACTAATACTTGTGAGCCTGTCGGAGTTACACGAGACACTTCACAATTCAAAGTTAATTTAACATAAGGTACCATCTCTACATTTTTTTCTATTGAGTTAGAAAAACCTCTAGAATCTGTAGCTGTGCCTTTAAAATAGCCTGATTCAACTTGGCTAAAAATCACTGAATTACCAGCCATTGTCTGTCCATTACCGCAATAGATACTATTTGCAGTAATTGAAGCATAGTTTTTCGCACTAGAACTAAAATCGACTTGGGCGTTAGAAAAGAACTTAATCAATTTTTGATTACTTCCAGTTAACGCAATTGCTGATTCATTAATATCTTTAACTTCAATTGAAACATTTGGCAAGCATGCACTTTGATTCGCATAGGCGTTAAAATTACATGCTAGAGTATTCCCTACTTTAGTACCACCGTTATAGGTTTCGCAGTAAATGACACCTGTTCCAGATTGTGAATTAGGAATTTGAGAATACAAGCTTTCTGGTAACTGAAATAAACAAGAATCGCCTACACCAGTAGCGACAGTTCCACTTAAAGAGCCAAAACTCCAAGTAATCGTATGAGTAAATATTGATGACTTACGATTAGTGTAAATAGTAATTGCATCGCCAATGTTGGCACTAGTTGCTGTAGGCTGACTAGCCCTTGGTATTGTCGGTAATTCTAAACTACCGCTCGCACTCGCATCTCCTAAAGTCCAAGAGGTATCGACAAATAGCGACCAATTTAATACTCCCTTCCCAGCATCATCGTGTTGAACCGTTACATCTAGTACCGCAACTTGAGAATACTGATTGGCTGATATTGATGAAAAACCACCTGCATTTTGACCATTTATATAAAATGGTGCGTAACTACCAGACCCTGAATATCCATCCCACGACCTAATATAACCATACAGACGAATTCTGTGATAATTGCCTACTATATTTTGCTCTAGTATGTCGTACAAGAGGTCAGCTGAAAACTTACTACCATTCTTACCATTAAAATTAGAGTATCCTAAAAAGGTTGCCATCACTTATCACTCTTCTTTCCTACGTAAATTTTGTGTCCATAAAAAAGAGCCTCACCCTTTCGAAGCTCTTCCGTATAGACAATATAATATTTTTTACCCCAAAATTTTTTCCAGAGCCAGCTTAGTTTTTTCATTATGCCCCTAAAGTTGTTTTATCGACTAAAACATACTGATATATCTTTGATTCGGTATTTATTGTTTTTACAATTCCTATAAATCTGGAATCTTTAGCACTACTTAAGTTAGTATCTAATACTCCATCTTGTTTTTTATAAAAAATAGTGCTTGTTCCATAACTTACATAAAGTGCCAGCATGCAAGTTTTATCAGCAATATACAAACCACTTACATAGTTACTCTTATCATTTAAAACAATTATTCTGTCGACTTCGTTATTATCCGTAATTTCTGTATCTATGTTATCTGGGACTGTAAAATATATTTTTGTATTTTCGGTAATTATATCCCCTACTAAAAAAGGTCTGATATTAGAATCTTCTACAAATAAATGTCGATAGCTAGGATTAGTATCGTCAATTTGAGCGACAATATAATCCCTATCATTTTCCAATAACACCTCACTATTATTAACATAATTATCTGTATTAGATGATTCACACCAATAAAATCGAAAATCGGAAGAATCAGAGGCAAAATTACAGGCCACATAATATCCTGTTCCACTACCAGACATGGATGGAAAAGTATATTCAGTTATCGAACGATTTGTTACATCAACTAAAGTATTAGTCTTAAATGATGTGCCTAATCTATCCTGCAGTTCTAATACATAATTATTTGGAAAATCGGCATAAACTTTTTTGCCTTTTAAATTATCGCCAACCATAATTCTTCGTTTGTAAATTTCTGAAATTGGAGGGATATAATTATCACTTTTAAAAAATAGCGCTCCGTTCTTTACTAGCCCACAAACTTTTTTTCCTTTTACACAAGCACCTTTCCATTTTTTTGCATTAAATACTGTTCCCATTATTCCTCCCAAAAATAAATGTTATTAGGATTTTGACTGCTTAAAGTAAGTGCATTATTCTCATCTGTTGCTTCAATTACTAATACACTAGTTCCATCCACTCCATCTTGACCATCTGCACCATTTTGACCTTTTAAATTTGGGGTATCAAAAGAATCATCTGCATCTGTAATTGTTAGTATATATTGAGTGGCGTTGTTCACTTTTACAGAAATATTAGGGGATACGCCATCCGCCCCATCTTGGCCCGATGTTCCTGGAATACCATCTTCACCTTGCGCACCGGTATCACCTTTATCTCCTTTAGGCAAGACTAAATTCAAAACTTGATTTGGGCTTTCACCGGTTATTGTAGCGCTTGCAGTATCTCCTGAAGTTACTGAGCCAATCGTCAAAACATTACTAGGACCATTTTCGCCCTTTTCTCCTTTTATAACAGGAATATCTACAAATTCTCCACTTTCATCTCTTATCTTAATTACTGACATATCTACTCACCTTCCACTCCATAAATATTAATTATTGTTCCAGCAGGGGGAACGAATTCTTCAGAAGAATGACCGATTGATATCGCCTTTATATTTCCCTTTTTTTCAAAATTATTCGGCAAAGAAACATTGATTATATTAAAACTGGAAGTATCGGCCTTACTACAAGTTCTTGCCGTTATAATTACAAATGGTTGCGTTTCGATTTCTACTGTAGTGATGTATTCTTTTTGAGTATTAACTACGCCAGAAATATATCCACATCTTAAATAGTCAATATCATTTCCAGTTTTTATCCTTAAATACATTGTTTTACTAGCAGTTCCTATTTTAGCATCAATAGATACTATTGCTTTCTTCAAATTAATATTTGTTTTTTCAAATACTCCATTAATACCATCGGCCTCAAAAGTTTCTATTAAAGACCATTCTTCATTAGATCCATTAGGATTAATCCACACTTTTACACTATCATCTGTGGGTTCTGTTTCACTTACAACAGTTTGTTGAATACCTAAATCGCTTAAAGTCTTATTTCCATTTAATTCCACGTTGTTGATTTTAGGCTTATTGCTTAATTGAGTATAGTCTGTTGTTCCCCCTGTTCCACCGCTTGTTTGGGCATTAAGTGTTCCATCAGATGTAATCTCCAAATTTGTGCCAACTTTGATTCCGCCTAGAACTGTAGAACTCGCAATCGGTAGCGAATATTCTTCTGGAATTGTCGGTTTATCTGATAAGTCATTATATGAGCCACTAAATTCACTCTTATTATTCCAATCATTAATATTCTGCTGTGTGATATTTTTGACATAGTTGGGAACGGTTGGATCACTTTCAGATTCCAAGTAATTTCCTTCTGGTTGTATTCCTAACTCGGCAAGAGTTCTATTACCAGTTAACTCTACATTATTAATTTTAGGCTTATTTTCTAGTTCTGAATAATCAGTAGTCCCACCTGTTCCACCACTACCATCAAGTCCATTTTTAGCGCTTACATTAACTACTACATTAGAACCATCTGTTTTGTTAAAAGTAATTGGCGTAACAGTATATCCATCACTTTGTGTTGGGGTTCCTGCTGACGCAGTAGTGAATCCGATACCATCTTGACCATCTTCGCCATCACTACCAGGTTGTCCTGCTTGCCCTTGTTCTCCTTGAATTCCGCGCGAAGGTTTACCAGTATCTTCTTCGCCTAAGAACCAGTTTCCATTATCGCCAATATGAGGGGTAATTCCATCTTCTCCATCCGCACCATTCGCACCATCAGCTCCATCTTGGCCATCTTGACCGTTAGCACCTTTTGGAATTGTGAAATTCAATATCATATTCGTAGCGGTCCCTGAATTGCTTACGCTTGCCTCTGTTCCCACATCTCCTGTTGTGGTAGTACCTATTGTTATATTTGGAATAGAATTGATTTTATTCTTCATAATATCATTTAATTCAACTGATATATTAGAGCCACTCTCAGTTATCTTTGTAGTCTCTCCGGCCACTAAATTTTTAGCCATATACAATCACCTCATTTTTATATAAAATTTCTTCGTTATTGTAAAGAATTGCATTTTCTTGCACTACTGGTGGTTTCATTGCAAAGAACCCTAAACCGAATACATTAGGATTAGAAATAGCACTAGCCTTTTCAATTCTCACAGGATCTTGAATCCAATATTTTCTTACAGTGATATTTTCAGCATTAACACCATTAGAACGAACTGATAATACTTCATCATTATCTCTCTTAACAACCATGCCATCCCAGTCCATGTGAGAATTCATCTCTTCGCCGGTTTTTTCAATGTGTAATCCATTTTCGTCAAAACTTCCGGTTGTTGTTGTAACTTTTGAAACACCATTGTTAATTTGTTCTTTAATAACGTTAATTTCTTGTTCTGTAGCGGTCGTTTTATTTTCTACGGTATTTTTAATTTCTAAGATATTTTGTTGAGCATTAGATTGCATCGAATCTATCTGCTCTTTGTTGTACATATTATTAGTAATATTTGTGTTAATTTTAGCAACTTCGCTTTCGGTAGAACTAACCTTAGTAACAATTTGCTCATACCCTTCAATCAAATTAGTATTAATCTTACCAGCAGTTATAAAATTAGCATTAATTTTTCCATCTTGAGTAATGGCTGTTTCGAAAGGACCTTCATACCCGTTACTTGAAAAACCAAAGCCACCCATACCAAGTCGCCAAACATTTTCTGCTTCTTCTTTAGGCAATTTATCAAGAATCAATATTTCGTTTTTATCAACATAAACTAGGCCTGTCTTGTTTAAAGAATTAATTAGATTAGTCTGATCTTTTATTGCTAATTGTTGACTTGTTATCTTTTCAGTTTGTTCGTTAATTTGCTCTTTAATTGCATCAAATTTCTTTTTGACATTTCTTGAAAAATTCCCAAAAGTTAAAGAAGTAACTCTCTCATTAATTACATCGTATTCATACTCAATTAATTCTGTTTTTAGATCAACTATTGGGTGCTTTACTGTAGCAATGTAGCCAATATCTAAATCTTGTCTGACATTTGAAGTAATTTCGTAAGATATTTTAGGATACTTATTTTCTGCAAGATATGCTTCTGCCTTGGCTCTAAGTTCGTTTTTTAGATTTTCTTCTGTTTGTTCATCAGATTCTAAACTTGTTTCAAAAATAACTGCTTTCGTGTAAGGAACATCATACTGAATATCAGAATCAATATATACTTCGTCTAACAAGAGACCATCAGGACCTACTGGGCAAAGTCGAGTAACAACATTACTCCAATCTTCAAAAATTCTAACTCCTTGCAAATCTTTGCCATAAGCTAAAAATATATCTGTATCAATAGAAATATTTTGCTTTAATGAAACATTCCAATTATCAAATTGAAAAAATCCCGAATATCTTTCTTCAAAAACACTCCATGCCTCTAATAAATTTTTTCTTATAAAATACGAAGTTGATGGAGTCGAAATGTCTGAATAAACTATGAAAGGACTGATTGAATCAGTCCTTTCATTTACATATTCAAGCGCAGAAATAGCATTTAAATTAGTAGGCCTTACATCTAATAAGAATAATCCTTCACTATCCAGATAAACATGATTAGCTTGAAAAATAATTTTTCTATTAGTATATTCTATATTCTCCCCAATTCTGAAAGCTTGTGGGTTAAGCATGGACTTTGTCTTTGTAACGATTAAAATATCTTTTTTTATATAACTTTTGTATTTAATATCTACTTCAACCGATAAATACCATCCATTCAACGATTTTGACTTTTTTTCAATGCATTTTAAAGGAGAAATACAAAGATTTCCATTCGTTGAAAAATCACGATCAGTAGAATTAAAAATCTTAATCATAGCCATCTATCAAATCGCCTCACTTTTACAACACAAATTCCCGAATGAAAAGTAATTTTATTTTCGCCTGGGAAAAGTCTTGGAAAATCAAAGCCAATCTCTAAATTCCGATTTCTTAACACGTCATCATAAATTGCTTCATAGTTTTCACAATCGATTTCAACGTAATCATCATCATGAAAAGAGTATTTAAATCTTACATTAGCAATTGTTAGCTCAACTACATCGTACTCTCCTTTTTCTAAGCGAATCACAGGTTTAGAATATATATTTCCAGAATTAACAATCTTATCGGTTACAGTCTTATAATTTTGATCAGTTGATACCCAAAATGGTGAGCGACTAAAAATTATATTTGCCCTTTTTATAGATACCATTCTCTGTAAAGAAATGTCATTATAAAAAAAGGCTGTAGTTTTACGACCTTTGTATTCAAATTCACCACTTCCATTTAGCCAATTATAAATATCATCAATTTTATCTGGATTTAGAATCTGTATGTCCATCGAGATATCAATATTTGTATACCCTAATTCGTTGAATAATGAGCCATCTCTACCATCTATGTCAATATTTTCATATCGACTAGAGGCTTTCGATAAAAAATAATCTTCTTCCTCAACGACAACACCCATTTTTTTACTGCTAATTCCTTTAAATTTAAACATCACATCACCTCATAAACTACGTTTTCAATAAATCGCGCAAAGCCATCTGAATCTATAGACAACTTGCATGATTTTAATGCTTTAATTATCGCTTTAGTTAAAAGATTGTAATCGATTGTCAAATAGCAATTAGAAATTCCAGATTGTGCGTTACTGGAAAATTCATTTGAATTAATACTAGAAGAATTCAAGTTACCATTCATATTGTCTATTTTTTCTAAAACATTAGAAGCTATTCTATCCGTCTGCTTATATAAATTTTTTTCTTCATCTTTTAAACCCAGCTCTGAACCTTTCATAAGGTTTTTAAAAATTTCTCTAGTCTTTTTTGACGGTGAATGCTCATCAAATGCCTTTCGCAAACGATTAAGAATACCGTTAGCAATTCCACTTGCCTTTTCAAACAATGATGGCTCCGCTTTTTGCATTTCTTCTAACATAGGTTCCATAGCTTGTTTCATAGATTCTCGAGTCTCACTTGGCATAGAATCATAACTATCTAAAATAGAATCCACTATATTCTTTGTTTCTTCACTTAGCTCACCACCATACATTTCTGTCTGTGCTACCATAGCTAACCATGAACCCAATTGTCTTGCTTCAGATTCTGACATATCTTTATACATTTCTTCCCAGATAGCTTTAACATTGGTTTTATGAGCTTGTTTTTCTTTAGCAATTTCCGTATCAATGTTATTAAATTCTTCTGCCTTTTTTCGTTCTGAGGTTAACATTTCTTCATTGTTCGATCTAGTATTTTCTTTTAAATCCTTTTGGATTTCTTTTAATCGATTAGCATGATCAGCATTTTCTGTTTCTAATTTGGCATTAGCTTCGGCTATTTTAGTAAAGAACTCTGCACTCTGACTAGCTTGAGCAGTGTATCCATTTGCATAAATTTCATTTACTTTTCCGACCTCTTCATTAGCTTGAGCAATTGCTTGTTCTTTTTTCTGAATAATAGCTTCATACTCCTTAGCATATGCCTCATTTTGAAGAGTTGCTTGTTCCCCATAACGCACATTTAATAGAGCAATTTCTTCAATCGTTCTTTGTTCAATTAAAGCGATTTCTGTATCTGCTTGCTCTTGAGCAGTTTTTATCCATTCTTGAGATAATACTTTATATTCCTCTAATGAACCCGAGAATGAGTCCGATGCGGTTTGCGCTTGTAATGTAATTGCACTAGCTATTTGTTGCTGAATGGCCAATTCTTTATCCTTTAGCTCACGTAACTTTTCAAAATATGAATCCAATTGTTCAATTTCACTCTGAGTATATCCTCGTCTTTCATCTGATGCAGTTTTAGCAATAGTTGTAATTCCATTTTGAATTTCAGACATGTTTTCAGTTAATTTCTGTTGCTCTTCTACGCTTGCGAATAGCGTACTGTTAAAATCACTTAAATGAGATTCTGCTGATTCAATACCTTCTAAAAACTCTACTGCCGCTTCCCCCATTGTTTTGAAATCTTTTTCTGCTTCTGTAGTTGTATCCTTTGTTGCGAGCGCTATAAGTCCGATTGAGCCTGCTATTGCAGCACAAGCTATACCAATAGGACTCGAAATTGCCGAAAATACATGAGCCAAACTATTCACCGTTGCATTCGTTGAAGTTATTGTTCCTTGAGTGACTTGCAATGCTTGAGAAAAAGTATTTACAGCCTTTATGGTTCCACTAATTGTATTAGTAATCTTACTTGTAACTGATAAAACTGGACTTAATGCTGTAACAAACAAACCTGCTTTAACAATAAAGTCTACTTGTTCATCACTAAGTTCAGAAAATTTATCTATCCAATCTCCTATTTTAGAAACTATTTTTTCTACTGATGGCATTAGTTTAGTTCCAACAGTAATAGCTTGCTCTTTTAATTTATTAATAACAATTTCAATTTTACTCTTTAATGTAGCATATCGCTTATCTGTTTCTTTAGTTAAAGCATTATTTTCTTCCCATGCAGAATTTCCAGTTTTTACTGTGCCAGCAAACAATTCACTAGCATTAGCTGTACGTAGCATTGTATCTCTAAGTCTTACTTCTTCTATTCCTAAATCTGATAAAGTATTAATTAAATTCCCACCATTTTTTTCAACATTTCCAAGTCCTTCGACAAATTTGACCATTGCTCCAGTTGCATCTTTTTCCCATGCTTCTTTAAACTCTTGCGCAGTCATTCCTGCAACAGAAGCATAGTCTTTTAAAGATTCCGAATTTTGAGAAACTGCCGACTCTATTTCAATCATCATTTTAGAAAAAGCAGAACCACCCATTTCAGCTTCTATTCCTACTGAAGAAATAGCAGCCGCGAATGACATGATATCTGCTTCACTCATTCCAATCGTTGTTCCCGCACCGGCAATTCGTAAAGCCATCTCAACAATTTCTGATTCAGTTGAAGCGGATTTATTTCCTAGTTCTACCAAAGTAGATCCTAATTTATCAAAATTATCTTGAGACATACCTGTTATATTCGCAAACCTAGCCAAAGCATCTGCCGCTTCGTCCGCTGACATATTAGTTGCTTCGCCTAAATCGACCATTGTTTTTGTAAAAGATAATATACTGTCAGTTTGAATACCAAGTTGTCCTGCCGCTTCGGCTACCGCACTAATTTCAGTAGTAGAAGCTGGCAATTCTGTAGACATATCTAATATTCCTTGTCTAAGTTCTTCTAATTCCTGATCCGTTGCATCTACCGTTTTAGAAACTCCCGCAAAAGCGCTTTCAAAATCAATTGCACTTTTAATAGAGGCGACTAATCCTCCTCCTGCCATAAGAGAAAATGTTTTTACCTTTTTGCTAGCAGATTCTATTTTTTTGGAAGCTTCATCAAAAGCATTACCAAAGATAACTAAATGATTAGTTGACGTTTTTAATTCTAAAGTTGTAGTTTTAATTTGATTCTTATACTTGGCAAGTTTAGTTTCGGCCTGTATTAACTGATTTTTCTTTTTTTGAATCGCTTGCGTATCTTTTTCCTCTGCTTTTTCTAACTCAGACAACTCGCTTTTTAATAAATTAACCTTATCTTTTTGCAAATCATAGGCAGAATTTAAATAATCTAATTTACTCTTTAACTTATCAGATGTTTTAGTGGATGAATCCCATTGAGCTTGCACTAATTTAAATTGTGAATAATTTTCTTTTAATGAGCCATTAATATTCTGTAATGACTTAATGAAATCTGTTGTTCCATCTGCTTTAAAAACTAAACCAACTTTTTTTAGATCATTATTCATTTAACACCTAAAAATGTTTAATTTTTGGTTCTAAAGTGGTAAATTTTTCGACTTTTTCAAAGTTCTCTGAAAGATAAATAACCACACGATCAAAATCTTCCATTTTAATCATTTTTAAAGCATCACGGTAATTAATCGGATGTGACAAGCACGAAGCTATCATAGCATATACGAAAAAGTTAATAATATAAAGCTGATTTTTCTGCTGTTTCCAATCTGAGATCAATTTATTAATTCCACCATCATAATCGTCTAAATATTCTAAATATAATGGGCTAATTTCTATTTTTATATTTTCTCCATTTTTTAAACAAATTTCCATTTTTGCCTCCTATAAAAAAACAGGGCACTTTCGTGCCCTTACTATACTCCTTGTCCTTCAGTATTTTGTAATGATGTAGTTAAAGCAGTTAAATCTGCGACTGTAATGATTGGCGCTGTAAAGAATGCTTCTTCTGTAAGTCCTTCTGGAAAATTAGCAGATTCACTATCCACATAATTTTTAATATCTCCAATATCGTTAAACGCATAGCATCGAATTGTTACAGTATCATTTTGCTCACTAAATGTATCCTCTTTGGTTGTGATATCATCAGTATTTTCGACTAATTGGCATTTAGGATACCAATCATATCTAAATCCACCACCAACTTTTTTTACTACTTTTCCGTAAGCAAAAAATGGTCTCTTTGCATTTCGTCCACTCGAAATCAAACCACTAGTATCAATATTATCGCCTCGCATTTTTGCTAAATCGTCTGGATCAAAAGCTACAACTTCTACCGCTAATTCAACGTTTGAAGCTTGATTTACTGTTTCATAATCCTTTCCACTCGCTTTTACAGTTGTACTTTCTGCATTTTCAGTAGTACTAATTGTTTTGACTGTTTCTGTTTTAATCGTCGTTTCATATGATTCTGGATCAAATTCTCCATTTTCTCCAGGTGTGTTAAAAGCATAATATTGTGCCCCTACACTTTCTTTAATCATTGGTCTTTTTGTAGTCATATATTTCCTCCTTACTTATAATATTTTTCTAACATTTTTCGATAATATTTATCTTTATTTTTTTCAAAAGTTGGTACCAAATGAGGTTGTGCCTTCATTTTAGTGGTACCATCTTCTACAAATCTTCCGTAATATTTTCCCCAACCAACATCAATATCACCATTATTTTTCAATTCGTAGCAAAACGTCTCTATTAAATGGGTATAACCACTTTTCTTAATTTCAGATATTGGCTTAGGTAACTTGAGCAAATCCTTTACGAATTCTTTAGCTCCAATCTCTAATATTTGTTGAGGATTTTCTGAAGAGCTAATGTACTTTTCAAGATCTTTAGAAAGTTCAGTTAATCCATTAAATTCACTAGAATAAAATGCCATTTTCTAAAATATCCACTTTAAAAAACGAATGAAAATATTTATCTTCTTCAATATACTCATGACTAATTGATGCGAAAATTCCTCTTTTTAATAATTCTTTAATTAATGAAAGTAACTTAGGGTTTCGTGGTTCTTTTGAAAAGAAAGAAACTTGATAAGTTACTACTGTCTCATAAATATTATTACTTGCCGAAATAAATTCCCAATAATAATCCCAAAAGACAATTCTTGGATAAACATTTACATATTCATCTTTATTTATTCCTTCCGAAACAGGAATGCCTAATGAATCTAAAATCTCTATAAAATCTTCCTTAGTTAATTGCATTATTTTTTATATTTTTGAAGAGTAATATCACTCTGTTTATAACCATCTTCATTGATAAAATGATAAACATTATATACAGAATAAAATTCATCAGCGATTTTTATGACAGAAAGAGAGTTTATTTCTTTTGATTGTGCTATCCTAATTTTTCCAGTGATTTTTATTTCTCTTTGTTCCGCTTCAAATCGTAGCTTATCTGTTAATGACAACTCTTCAAAGTCAACATCTTTCCCAGTATCTACCAATTCCTCAGTCGGATACTTTTCATCACCTTGTTTAATTTTAAAAAGGCGAAACGTTCCGTCATTATAAACTGGTATCTTTGTTTTGAAAATAGTGTCGTTGGCGCTCTGCATAATCCGCATTATATAGAGATTTAAATTCGGCTAATCGTTTATTGTCTGCATATAAGACATATAATTTCAATAGTCTTCTAGATAATAAATCCGTTTCAAAATCAGTTTCCACACCGTTATTTTCGTTAATATCTTGGATACCTTCATAAATATAGTTAATAAAGCCTTCTTCCTTGCGTAAACTTGGAATTATCTTATCTGTTTTTAATTCTTCTAATAATTTTTTTGCAAATTCACTCGTTTCTTTTTCTGGATCCATCTATTTCTTTTGCCCTTCTAAAATTTTTTCTACAATTTCTCTATTTGACATTTCATCAGTAAAATCAATCTCTGCATCAGTAGCCTCAGCTAGGATTCTTTTTCTAGCACATTGTTCTTCGTAAAGACTTATTAACTCTTCTTTTTTCATATCTTCTGAATAGGAGATACCATGTTCTTCAATAAGAGCCAATATTTCTTCTTTTTTTGATTTTTTTAATGGTGAAGTGTATTTTATTAATGGTTTATTTTTTTTATTTAAATCAGTAGCTAATTCATATAATCTGGATTCTTTAATTTCGCGATCATCAAAAGGAAATTTATCTCCCTTATTGTAAGTATGTTTTGTTTCATCCTGTAAATCATACCATTTATCATCACTAATTACTTCATACATATTTATCCATCCTCTCTTATTATTTTAATGGTTAAAAGAGGGATTAAACTCCCTCTCCACCATCGTCAGTTTGACTTTCAGGTAATGAAGAAACCTCTGTAACTGTCTTTACAACTGGAATATATTCTTCTAATTTGGTAATATCAAATGGCCATGCACATGAATCATCAACTGGTCTTCCGTATGCATAAGCTTTTCCGATAATTACATCAGCATCATCTAAAGCTTTTGTTTGATCGTATTCATCAATTTTAAAGCCACTGAATCCCATCGAATATTTTCCCTTAATTGTAAGGACACCTTTTCCTTTAGGATTTTGTGGTTCTTCTATAACGATAATATTTTTATCTGAAGAAATATTCCTTCCTTCGTAATCTAACATTGCTGGATCTACATAATTATAGCGATCAGCTGGATTACAAATTAAATAAATTTTATCTAAACTTCTTTTTCCATCTTTAGATAAAGTAACTTTTGCTGGAGCCAATGATTTAGGTCTAAAATTAGTTAGATTATTTAAGGTTTTATCAGCATGGGTAGAATCTGATTCTACAGTTTCAACTTTTTTATAGATTCCAATTGGGGCATCTTTTCCATTTCCTACTAAATAACCATTAGCAACACCATCGTATAATGTTTCTCCTAAAACAGCAGTAAAATATCTATCAACAAATGGTAAAGCAAGGTCTCTAATCGCTTTAGGGATTACTAAATAAGCCATTAATTTAGCCAACTCAATATTTAAGCTTTCAAATTCAACACTTAATTCGCCAGAAATTGCAGCAGTTAAATTTCCCCAAGCAAAAGTTCCTGTTTTTTCAGCAGTAAACCATTTTGAAACATTTGCAGGAGCAAAATCGATTAATTCCATAATACCTGGTTTACCACGTAAATCTTCTAATGTTCTATCGACGATTGTTGTTGGAATAATATCTATTTGCTTAGCGGTAATTGCTGCTCTTGGATCGGTAATTAATGTTTCATAGAATTTTTTCTCTTCTTTATTTAAAATACGTAATCCTAATTTTTCTCTAAACTGTTTATCGCTTTTTGCCTCTTCATCTTCTGTTTTTAATTCTTCAATTAAATCTTTATATCTTTCTGACTGAATATACTCAATTGCTTCAACAATAGCAGAACTTTTATCTTCTGCTTTTTCAATTATCTCTTTTGCTACTTGACTAATTTTTTCTTTATTATCTTCTAAATTCATAATTAACCTTCTTTCTTTTTACTTATTAAAAAAAGAATCCCATGGACTCTTCTCTTGTTCTTTTTCTAATTCAGATTTTAATTGCTTATTTTCTAATTCCAATGCGGACAATTTATTTTGAAGCTCTTTATGGCTATGAACTAGCTTAGCCAAATAATCGCTTTCTATAGACTGTTGCGCATCATTTCTCTCTAATGTAGTTGAAAATCCATATTCATATGCTTCTTTGGAATTTATCCATTCTTCGCGATTCATCATCTCTCGAATAACTTCCTCAGTTAAGTTAGTTTTAGCCACATAAATATCTACACTCGGTTGAGTGATTTTTTTGAGATCTTCTGCCGCCTTGCTTAAAGCATTATAATCCCCCTTGGCTGAACTCCAAGCATTATGAATCATAATCAAACCACTTTCTGGCACAATTCTCTTTTCTCCAGCCATGAAAATAACACTAGCAGCTGAACAAGCAAATCCATCTACTTTAGTGATTAATTCTCCTTTAAAATCACTTAATAGACTGTATATTGCTAATCCTTCTGAAACACTACCGCCATAAGAATTAATTCTTACAATTAATTTAGGGGTATCAACTTGTGATAATGCTGTAGCTAAATCAAGTGCACCCGTTCTTCCTGGATCATCACCTAACCAATTATCAATCCATTCTTTTTTGCGAATGTCACCGTAAATGAATAATTCTGTAACATTGTTATCAACTTTTCTAAATCTTAAATACTTATCCTCTTTCATATTTTTTCCACCTCCTTAGTGATCAAAATTGATGCTTAAGTCATCGAATCACCTCCATCATTACCTACCGAAACATTTTCATAATTTTTAGTAATATGATGTCTTTGTGCCCACTCTTCTCCAGTTTCTGGAATACCAAGAAAATAGCGATTCTCATCATGACTAAAGCCAGAACTCAATAATTTGTCGATAGAATTGGCACAATCAAAAATATCAAAATGTTTGATATTTAATTTATTAAATCGAATATTATCTCCTTTTAAAATACGATCATAAGTAATCAGTCTACTGTTAAATCCGTCTTCAAATATTGAAGTTATTGGTGTTATTGCGAATGTAATAAAATCATTAGTACCTGTTGACTTGTCTGTTTTACTGCCATAAAAAACATCTAAGGGAATATTGAAAGCCATAGCTACTTCTTTTTCCCATTTATCTTGTAATTTTATTAGATCATCTGAATTATGTTTTTCTTCGCTTGTTAATTTAGATAAATTAAATTCTTTACCCAACATCACAATCGCATCTTCTTCGTCCATTAATCCCTCGGTGATTTTTTGTTTATAGTCTTTATAATCCATTTCTTTATTAGTTTTAGGATCTATTAACTTTGCTTGTGTTCCCGGTACATCCAATCGCCATTTATTTATGTTAGAGTTAATATATTTTTTATTTTGTATAGAGATTAATTTTCCAATATCTTTATAGTAATCATCTAAACATTCCTTTATTTTAGAAACACCTAAATTCAAATATATACATTCGCTAGATAAGAAAGTTCTATCTAAGCGAAACGAATTTCCTTTGTTATCTGATAGAACAACATTTTCAAATCTTTTTTCTTTTATAATTTTTGAATCATAATTAAAACTATCTGCTAAATATAACTTTCTATTCAAGTTAATAATCAATATTTCTTCTTCTTTTAATAGTTTAGATATTGCGTTGTAAATAAATGTAGTAGCTATTTCATTATCATTCGGCCTGATATTCAGCCTATAATACGTTTTATTTTTAACCTTTTCAATTTTCTTTAATGAATCATTACACATATAGTATTCAATATCACATTTCGAAATAGTACGAGCAATTAAGTCAATTGCATGCTCTATTGCATTTTTCTTAATAGCTAGTTTTTGACTTTGAGCCATAGTCAAAATATCTATCAGTTCACCTTTTTCATTTTGAAATAACAGCTTTTTAAAGAATCCCATAAAATCACTCCTTAATAGTAAGCATAAACTACTTTTTCCTCTAATAAATCAATTCCACTAATTGCACAGACAAATGCCATGAATGGATCGTTTTTTCTTAATTTTGGCTCTATCTTTTCGTACACTTTATTTCCATCTTTCTTCAATTTTGTACTGGTATTATTAACAGCCCATCTCATAATCGCACTATTTCCAAAATTAATTTTTCCATTCACAAAATCTTTTTCGATTTTAGGGGCATATATTGCTGCAATGCTTGCTGGAAATCTAAGCATTCTAACAATTCCATTTGGATTTTTGCTGTCTTCGATAGTAATTCCTTTTTCTTCAAAGTATTTCTTCAATAACTTAAAACGATACATATCTAAAATTATCTTTTTTACATTATATTTAACCATTTCATCACACACCCAATCTACAATCTCTTCACCATCAATTGGCCCATCATTTACTAGTACAAAATCCTGATATCCGTACTGTCCAATATTTTTAAATGGAAATTTAATATCTTTAAAAAATTGATTAGTAGTACATACCCATGTTCTTTGCCTCCAAATAAGCTCACCATTTATCAAAAATAGAAAACCAGCAGAAGCAAAATCAGTGAATTCAGCAAAATCGATTCCACATATAGAAACTCTATTTAATAATTGTGGAGTATCACGCTCAATCTTATTTTTTACATCTTTATATGAAGCACGAAGTAAATTTTCCCAAGAAGTAATATAATGCTCTTCGTTTCTTTGTGGAATGTTCATTCTTTTTGTCATAAACTCAGGACGTTTTGAAGGGAATTTCTGCATTTCTAAATAATCATCCATAATCGTTCGCTTAAGGACAGGCATGAATTCTATACTTGGATTAGCCTTTTGCCACATCATCGGATCATCAACTTCTTTAGGATTGTCCAATTTACATATAAAAGGAAAATACCTTAATTCATTGCTCTCACCGTGCAAAACGCCATCGCAAACAGATTCTATTTCATCAAGTGGACCTTCTCTAACATAACCATTAGTTGTAATGATAAAAATTCTTGGATGCTTAATTTTTCCTAATTCACTTTGAAAAACAGTTATCTGGTCATTTGTTTGATATGCATGATATTCATTAAATACTATTGCGCCGGCTTTTTTTCCATCCTTGGTTTTTGGATTAGAGGTATTAGCTCTAATTCTTGACTTTGTAATTTTATTAATAGTTTCTTCTTTATTCCAATCAAAATATTTTTTCATGATTGCTTTATTAGACTCACGCATTTCATGTATAACTAAGTAAGTATCATTGGCTTGACTCTCTGAATTAGCTACGATATCAATATTATAGTTTTTGACACCATAATACTGCGAAGTTAAAAAATCAACTAAAGGACAAATAAATCCATCTTTTCCATTTCCCCTACCCATTTCAATAAAAAAAGTACGAAACAAAGGAAAATCTTCTAAGTCGTACATAAATACAAAGGCATAGATAAATTTTTGATAAGGAAATAAAGGATAGTACCACTTTTCACAATACTTTAAGCATTTATAAAAAGTATCACTATCAAATACAACATCCTCTCGCTCTAAAATCGGCTTTACAATATTTTCAATCAAAAGAATACGTTCTTTATTAAAAACATTTTTGCTTTTCTCATAAAAATCTAAATACTCTTCTATTTCTTTACAACAAATCATCTGAATCATCTTCTACTTTATTTTTATTATCTATACTAGAAGATGAATTGTTTTTAGACGGTGGATTAATAATAGGTTCTGTTAATTTTAGCTCACTAAGAATCTTTAACATCAAAGTTGTAACTTTAGTAAGATTCACAATACTTTCATTTGCCTTTTCGACTTCTTTTCCAGCGGCATTAGTTGTCTTGTAGCGCAAGCCCTTTATTCTAATATCTTCTTTCAATTTTGTTCTTAATCCCAAATAATAAATATAATCATTTACTAAATCATCATAATACTTACCATTTTTTCCTTGCGAGCGTAATTGGGCTTCTAAATCATCTCTAATATATGATGCATTAGTTTTTGCCATTCTACCACCTCTCCTCTGATTCAAATACATCTATTGTTTGAAATACAATGTTGCTAGTCAAATACTTTTCTTGAATTTTTTTGTTAAATTGCATAAGTTGTTCCTGAGATGAGTTTGATTTTTCTTTATCTCTTTCCCTAATATTTTGACAACATCGACTATAATCAGTGTTTATCCAAAAAAACTGTGTATCTGCAGGAAAACTAGCTAACTCCGCACTGCTTGGATAACAGGTTATATACCAGATATCAACACCTGTATCTAAAAAGAAATCTATGCAAGCTATTTGTAGTTCTTTTAAAGTAGATATCATCACTTCATTTTGAAAGCATACTTTAAAATAATCTATATCTAGCATAATGTCTTCTTCCTTTTTGTTATTCAAAGCATAAGTGGTTTTTCCACTTCCTGCCATTCCGCAAATCACTTTAATCATTCTTCATATGTGCGTGCGCGCGATGGAAAAACCAAAACAGTCAGTGCCACCACACCCGCTCCCCTTAACAGATTTTTCCCTTTAGGATTCGACCGGGGGTATTTATTTTCCAATCTTAATCCCACCTTTCAAACGTAATAGGCTTTTTCTTCTTTTTAAAATGGAATCTATGCCTATCCTCAACAATTTCATGTGCTAAATGCGATAATGATACACAATTATCTGGATCCAATGCAAGATCAGGTCTTTCTTTAATTGGAATTATATGATGAACTGTAGTTGCTCTAATTGGCTTTATAAAATGTGGCTTATGGATTCCATCATCCCATGCTCCTAAAAAGAATTGACAAGTATAATGGTCTCTTTCTAGGACAAACTCTCTTAAGATGTCAAAGTCTGTAGACTTATAAAACGCAGTAGTATTCCCTTTTATAATTTCCAATTGCCAATCATAAGTTTTTCGTCTCTTTCTTCTTTTTTTCATAACCACCACATAGAAAAAGAGAGTTCTTTCACTCTCTTTCAATAATTCCATGATACCAGAATAGCACATTTCAACCGGACATTACAGGACATTACCGGACATTACAGGACATTACCGGACATTTTTAAAGCTCAGCATTGATTTACTGAGCTTGGTAACTTTAAATTATTAATGGCTTCGCTATGCCATCTAGAAATTTGTTTACATGATTTATCTAAATTAATAGATATCTCTTCAAAGGTTTTAAAATACATATATTTATTTTTTAAAACATAACGTTGTTGTGGATCTTCCAACGCATCTATCACTTGTTCGATTTCTTTTTTTCGAGAATAATATTCTCTTATTTTTTTATCCAGCTTCTCTATTCTGATTATCTTTTCTTGATAAACATCATCAATCGTTCTAATTATTTGACTTTTAGGCATACCAGAAATTTGCGAAGCCTTTAGATAACTATCTTCTTTACTGCGTATAAGTTCGTCAATAAGATTTTGAATTATCCAATAATATCCCTTCAAATATCTAACCTTTTCATCATATTCGTTAGAAATACTTTTCATCATTTAACTCCCATTAGTTTGTTTAAATCAGAAACAAGATCTTCTTTGGGCTTTAATTTTTTTCCAAAATCTTGACGGACCTTTGTTGTCATATACAAAAAAACTCTTTTAGAATCTTTTTTGTATTTTTTATAAACTTTATATACATTAAATCTTGGATATTCTTGATATAATTCATACTCTAATTCATAACTGTTACTCGTAAAAATATCTATCAATTTAATTCCCCTTTCTAAACTTTTTCGTTTTTTGTACCCCCCTATTATTCAAAGAATCTAATTCATTTCTTAAATTTTTTAAATCTTTTTTTGTTTGTTTTAAAATTTCGGATTTTAAATAGATTAAATACCGAATCTCTTTTTCACGATCTTTCATCAATAAACTCCTGTAATTCAAAATAATTAATATAATAATCTAAATTTTTAGGTGAATTACCAACTAAATTAAATGTATTATCTTCTTTATTCAAAGCAAAGCAATCATTATTTTCTTCTATATATAAAAAATGATCATCTTCTTTAAATCCTTTTTCCTTTAAAATCCTATAAACTTCATCCTTTTTGTCTTTATTAATTCTCATTGTTTATCAATTTCCTTTCCATTTTTTACGTGCAAGATAACTGTGAATTATATTGCACACTTCCAATCCGACTTTTTTCTATATAAAATAAGGATAAAACTCGTATTTTTTTATCTAAATAGTTTTTGTGATTTTCGACCTATATTTCATTACTTTTATCCGATAGTTTCTGGATAATTATTTTATTAGATTGCCAATCATAATCAACAATATATATCGAATTATTTTTATTTACTTCTTCTAAGCTAAATTCTAGATAATCACAATTAAGTTTATTTAAAATAGCTGGTACTAATTTACGAATGTTTTTATATTTATTTTCTATTTTGCCAATTCTTTCTTTAAATTCGAATTTTAATTCTTCTAATTCCTTCTCGATATCCGATTTCAAAATTTAATCATCTCCATTTTTTTCTTTTTTTCTTGTAAAGTAGTTCTTGTATAAATACTTGTAGTCTCCATTTTTGAATGACCTAAAATATCCATTAATTCTGTTATCGATGATCCAGGCAATTCTAAATATGCTTTTGCGAACAAATGTCTCCAGCCATGCGGATGAATATGATCTAAATTTACTCTCGCTATCCCTCCGACTTTTTTAAGTTGTCTCCAAATTGTCGAAGAATCTATCATTTTATTAGGATCATTTTTTCTTTTCGGATCTGGGCTTCTAAATATAAAACCTTCCGTTATCTTATGCTCTTTACAATATTTTTTTAAAGAGCGATGTAGATCTCCAATTAAAATTATCTTTCGTTCTTTTCCTTTACTATAGATATCAATATATGGGCCTTTTTGTATATTTTCAACAGTAAAATATCTTAACTCACTAATTCTGATAGCTGTTTGAGCAAAGGTTTTGATTATCATGTATAATTCATCATTTCCAATTTCTTTGGACTTTCTTAATAATCTTTTATGCTCTGAATTAGACATTTGATTTTCTAAAGAAGATTTTTGCTGAGCTCTAAATTGTTTGATAGTAATTGTTTTGTAATCCTCATTCAAATATTTAAGAAATTTATTAAATATAACTACATATTTATTAATTGATGAAACTTTAGCTTGTCCAGATTCTAATAGTTCTTGTAGGTATAATTTGTACTTTATAGTAAAATTTTTAGTGAATTCTATTTCATCACTATCAAGATATTCATAAAATTTATTCAAACAATTCCTATAATCAACTACTGTTTTAGAAGTTTTTTCATTAAGTATTTCATTTTCACAAAATTCTTCTATCTTTTCTTTGAGTTCTTTTTTTGTCATATTTCACCCCTTTCATTCACAATTACGTGCAAGATAACCGCATATTATATTGCACACTTCTAATACCACTTTTTTCTATATAAAATAAGGCTAAAACTCATATTTTTTTATCTAAATAGTTTTTAATATTTTTGGCAGATAAAAAATAGTTATTATTTACCTTTTTCTCTAATTTTAGTCTCGATATGCAAATCCCAACATTTTTTATATTGTTCTTTAGTTCTTTTACAATTTGTTTCATAAGAAAAAGCATCTACGCACATGAAATTATTTTTACAAGGAGGCATTGTTTCTGATAAAATTTCTAGTGCATAATCTATTTTTTTCTCTAATTTTTTAACATAGTAATTTGTATAAGGGATCTTTTCGTCACGCAATTCAATAATTAATTCTTCTTTTCTTTCACAGCTTCTTCTTAAATAATCTACTTGTTTTTCAAGACAAATTATTTTTTTTAGAAGTATATCTTCTTGTTGAATTTCATCACTATTCATCTTCTTCCTCCCAAAAAATAATTTCATCAGCATCCACGAAATAATATACACTAATCATTTTTTAGCTTATTTACTCTTCTTATTAATTCGTTGATTTTAATATTAGTATCTGATAATCTATTATTTACACTATTGATTGCGCTAACTATATATATAATTTTATCAATTTCGTTCTTTCGTTCATTGTATTCTGAATAACTATAAAAGTTATGTTCATTAGAAATTTCTTCTATCTCTTTTTCTCTTTCAATGGTTTCTACCGTTGTAGAAAATATAAAGCCTAGATAATTATCTCCGATAACATCAGACAAGTAATACTTAATCCCAGTTTCTTTGTCAATCCCGATATAATCTATACCTTCATCGTTAGTTGAATATTCGTAATCGCGCCCCAAACATCTTATCTTCTTTGGTGCCTTATCATCTTTGATTAGTCCTAATAGTTCATATAACGTTATTTCCATCTATATCACTCTCCTAGCAATTCCTTTAAAACGTTTCTAAACTCTTCTAAAATATTGAATTCAAAACCTTGTAAGTTACCTTCTGTCATTCTATTCTCAACATCTTTAAGCATTACTCTTGCTGTTCTTTCGTCTAAAATACGTTGATTATTCATAATGTAAGATATTGTTTCTTCGAATACATAAGTTTTACGATACAGCGAATATCTTAGCGCTGATATAAATATATCTCTTAAGTCATTATCTATTTCTAGCATTATTTATCACATTCCTTCAACACTCTCATAATCCTATTAATATAAAATGCAGCAGCAAGATGATTATTAATTTTCCAATAAGCTGAAATCTGATTCATATCAGTCAATTTAAAATAGAAAAAGCCTTGTTGATTCATATTCTTTTGTAACCAGTCAAACACATCTCTTAGTTCCTGTTCAGTCATTTTTTATCATCTCCTTGGTACTGACATTAATGTCCTTACCTATTATTTCTTTATATTTTGATAAGATTTCTTCAAAGACATCTTTTCTGCAACGTTCACTAGGGTTTTGTGCTAAATAGCAATATTCTTCATTTTCTATATTTTGTTCTAACCACTCTATAAACTCTTTTTGTTGCTCTAATAATTCTGTATTTCTGTGTGTCATATCAATGAATTCTTTATCTTCTTTTGATACTTCTCCTTTATTAACCACATCTTCTAGCATATTCCTTTCAAATTTTAATTGGTTAAGGTATTCTCCGCTTCTTAAATATTCTAGTTGTTTCTTTAGTTCTTGATTTTCTTTTTCTAAAAAGTCATTTTCCAAAGACAAATCGTAAATAATTTCTGCTTCTTTAGATACAAATTCGATTTTATCTTTTGGCAATTCTACATAAACACCATTTTCGTTTTTTATAGTTTTCAAACTTATTTATTCCACCTCTCTTTTTACATTATCCTTGTACAATTTTCTTCCACAAAAAGGGCAATATCTAATATCTATGTATCTGGTACCATTTAGATTTTCTATCATTAATCCGGCAAATTTTTCTTGCTTACCTTTTAAAATAAAAATATTTAGATAGTCTTTATAATTAGCCGGCTCTCTATATCCTGCGGTTGTCTTTAATTCGTATGTATGAATCACTTTACCGTGGATATGACCATCTTCTTCGTAACAGTAAGGACAGATTAATTTTTCTTTCTCTAACATTACTTATCGCCTACTTTCTCTACTAAATCTGCTTTTATTAGGTCATATAGTAAATCAAACGTGTTATTACCAGTCCAACAACAGTAATATTCATCATCAATAAATAAGTGTATTTCATGAGATAACTTGTCTATTTCTAATCTTTCAGAAATATCTATATTAAAATAATAATAGTTATAAACATCGTTGTACTTAAATCCAAACTTTTCTAACTCTTTTTAATCTACATTATCTTTAATCTTTAACATTTACTATCTCCATTTTATATCTTTAAAAATAATTCCGTTTCCAACTAAGTCATCATATTCAAAAGTCATTTTGTTTTGGTCTGCGAAAAAAGTTATGTCATCAATTCTTAAAGCATATATTTCATTCAAGCTAACTCTAAAATGGTCATGTTTTGCTTCTTTTCTTGCTGGAATAACAATTGATTGATTCCATTTATCTAAAAACTCTAGTTGTTTTTCCCTCAATTTTTCATAATCATTCATCTAATCACCTCATATCCAACTCAACTTACTATTTTTAAATATCAAGGGAAGATAAACGATGAAAAGAAATCTTCCCTTGTCTAACTAATAAGTACTATTTCGTATTTTTGTAAGCTTCTATAATTTTATTTTCAAACATAGAACGAGTTTCTGGATCAACCGGATGAGCTACATCTCTAAACGTTCCAGCATGCTTTTTACTAGGCATAGCAATAAATAATCCCTTTTCGCCTTCAATAATACGAATATCATGTACCGCAAAGCAGTTATCTAGTATTGCTGATGCGATACCTTTGATTCTAGAATTTTCTTTTTCAACTTTTCTAACGACAACTTTTGTAATTTTCATTTTCTTTTTCCTCCAATTTTTATTATTTTTTATTATTAATAGTTTGAATCATAGCTAACAATCCCACACGGATTGATAACGTCAATCCTAAAACTTGCTATGATTCGTGATTTTATATCTATAAATTAGGGAGTGATTAATGGATATGTGGGATTTTTAAAATATTAATTTTACTTATTTCTTAATTGTCTAAGATTTTTCTTTGTTTTAGTTGGCAGCCCATTATTTTTATATTCTAATGAATCATGAGTCACTTGTGATGCTAACTCTTTGATTTTATTTTCTTGTATTTTATTCTTACCTTCTAAACTCTTAATTCTATCTTCATAACTTTGAATTAAATTTTTCTTTTCTTCTTCAAAAGATTTCTTTAACTCTTTTTGCTCTTGGACTAATTTTTCTATATGATTAGAATTTCTAACACAGTTTCCTTTATAAGCAATTGCGGTTCTATTGACTTTCTCTATATCTTTAATTTTTTGCTCTTTTTCTAAAATTGTAGTTTCTAAGCCTTTTTCTAATTCTTTAACTCGATTTTCCAATTCCTCAATTGCTTTATTTTTTAATGTTTCTAATTCTTTTAATTGCTTCTCATATTCATCTTTATTCTTACGATGTCTTGAAATTTCTGCATTTCTAGCACGCTCAGCCATACTAATTTCATCTAATAATCCTTCATATTGTCTTTTCGTCAAAATCTTCATATAATTTCCAACTCCTTTTCACTCTCTTTTTTTAATTGACGATTTATAATACTTAACTCAATTTCAACATCAGATAATTCATTCAGTAAATAATTTATAATTTCTAGAAATAAATACCTATCATGAAATTGTGATAAACATTTTTGGACATCCTTAACATCATCAGTATTCTTTAATTCTTGAACTATCTTTTTTAAATCTTCATTTTTCATAGATTCTCCTTTAATTTTTTTACAAAAAACATATTGTGATTTTTAACTATCAATAAATCAATAATCTTAATTTTGTGGCATCGCGGACACTTCCAAGATACAGCTATCTTTTGCTTATCCTGTTTTGGATCGATCATAATTTTTAAAAAATTAGATAACCATGTAGTATTTTTAAAGTAATTTCCGCAAGAACAGGATATGTATAACAGTGAGAAATTAAATTTAAAATTATTGTGATTCATTATTCAATAAACCTGCTATTGTACCGTTATTAATTGCTATTCTTGTATCTGGATGCATCATCGAATCTGCTTTTCGCCTTTTCTTTATGATTTCAATTTGCTTTAAAAATTGGCCTTTTACAACTGTATGAATCGTAGAACTATCTGTTTCAGATAATTCTCTTAAATGAATTGGGCTTTTAAGAAATTCTTTAACCTCATCAGGTAATTTTTTAAATTCTTCTTCGGCTCCGTAATATCCATTCCGAATTGCCTTTAAAAGCTTGTCCCACAATTCTGTAGCTGTTTGTTCACTATCATGAGTAGTCAATTCATACATTTTTTCCTTAACATCTGCAATAGTCGGAGGATACTTAAAAGTATTTATCAGCTCTGTAATAGACATAGAAACTAATCTGTAATTACAATCTTTAAACATGAGCTGATATAGACTAACTATTTGATCAACTTCAGCACTAGTACAATTTTTATAGAAATTGGGATAAGCAGTCTCTAAAACAGCTAGTATCTTTAGCACTTCTTCTCTGGTCATAATTGAATTCCCTTCCTCTCGGCATAATTTAAAAATATATTTCCACTTTGCTTGTTTTGACTAGTATTTCTCTCGTTGTTTTCATTTACAGCTTGTACTACCCATCGACGAATTGCTAAATAATGACTTTTGCTCTTATAGCCTTTCTCTTCAATGTACTCATCAAGAAATTTAATAAGTTCTTCGTGGTTGGAATATGCATTTTGCAGTGATTCGTATTCTTTCTTGCTAAGTAGTACATTCTTGTATTCGCCGTATTTTTCTTTTTCTTCCTTTTTTTCTTCTTCCCCCATACCCCCATTAACTTTTTTTCTATCTTTAGATGAATTATGATTAGTGATATGTGATATATGATTATTATCAGTATCGTTTGGTATAGCTTCGTATACGTTCGTATCATTTTTTGTACCACTTGATACGTTCGTATCGTTTGGTATGGTTTCGTATTCATTTTGATTCCACCGTCTAGATACGTTTTCTTTATTTTTCTCACATCTTTTTTTGTAATTTTCTTCATTTTGATCTATATATTCTTTGATGGGTATAAATACCGCATTTAATAAGCCATCTAAATTACTATTTCCAGTATTTACATAATCAAATATTCCTTTGATTAACTTTCCAGCATCTTCATCATTTAATGCGTCAAATATCGCTTGCTGGCTCTTTTTTAATAAAAAATTATCTTTCATTCAGCACCTCAGTTTGCAATTTCTATAAATTTCTGGTATACTTAAGGTGCTTTTTAAGCAAAGGGAACTTTTACTTGCTGGTTGAGTTCTCTTTTCTTTTTGTATTAAATTCATAGATCCCCTCCATATTGATAAACTAATTTTAATTCGCCATCTTGAATTTGCTGATTTCTGTATGAACCAAGAATCATAAATCCTACAATTACAGCAATGCATAAAATCATCAATAAAATACTAAGTATAGTTTCTCTCTTCATTTTCATCACCCCCTTTCTATGGCCTGTCCAAATTTTTTATCCACAACTATGTGGATTAATATATCAATTTAGGACTATTACTCTTTTTCAATTCTGCTAATTCTTCTTGTGTATAAAACCAATCGTCAACATTATTTCCTTTTTCACGTTGACTATCGGCAATTCTATTTATTACATCATATATATCTTTTAAATTTTGCTTACGCTCATCGGGAGTAACATTAGAAATTAATGTTACTTTAGATTTACCGATTTGATATTGATATTCCATAATGCCTCCTCATTAAAATATATTTAATAAGAATTTATTTTTTTCTTATCGTGGTGGTTTTTTTATCTGTTGTAGTTTTGTTGTAGTGATAATTTTATTCATATCTCTCGTCCCAGAAACAAATTGATATTATTAAGTCCAAAATTCAAAAGGAAACTTCTCACTTTTCTCTTTCAATTTTTTGATTCTCTTTTCAATTTTGTTTAATCTTCTTGCTATTTTTATTAGTACAATTACTTCGCATACTACTATCAAAATCAAAATTAATATTATGATTTTCATATCTATTTCTCTTTTTTCTTTCTGTATAAATTCCAAAAGCAAATTAAGAATTTAAAAATCAAAGTTCCAGTTAAATTTCCTAAAACTAAAATAATAAATTCTCGCATACACACCTTTTATCCCTATTGCTTTGTTGTATTTTGTTCTTGTTCTATTTCAGATTTAGTTTTAAATAAATAGTCTAATGTTAAATTCGGGAAAAAAATTTTCTTGATTTTTTTTGTTTCTTTTAAAGTCCAATCCCTTTTCTCACACATTTTTAAACTAATTGTTCCTGGTTGACTATTTAAAGCTAAAACTATATCTTTTTGCTCTATACCAAGCCTTCCCATCTCTGCTTTTAAATTTGGATACATAATTCCTCCTTCCTTTTATCCGATGTATCGGATTACATTTTAATAATAACCGATATATCGGTAACTGTCAACAGTTTTTTTGATAAAAATCCGATTTATCGTAAAAAATAATTGATTTTTCTTTTTTTTTGATATATAGTTGAAGTGAAATGAGGTGAAATATGAAATTTCCAGAAAAGATAGATTTTCTTATAAAAGAAAAAGGTATAAAAAGTTTAAGACAAGTAGCAGAAGAAATTGGAATTCCTTATTCTACTTTGTGGGATTACTATTCAGACAATGAGAGATTAGAAAAAGCTGGTATTAGTAAAATTAAAAAAATAGCCGATTATTTTGGATGTACGACCGACTATTTAGCATATGATGATGTCCAAGATCCACAAGGAAACTTAAAAAATACTAATGAGCAATATTTTAATGTAGATAAATTTGATGAATTAGAACTACTTTTTGATAAAAATAAAGATATATTAACTGAAGATGATAAAGAAATGATAAGATTTCTCATAGAAAAAAGAAAAAAAGAAATAGATAAACAATTAAATGAAGAATAGAGTTGCTAGTACAGGACTTAATCTTCGGAAGGAGTATTAAGTATGAAAATCATTAATTTATTAAATAATGAAATTACTGAACAGGAATTATTAAATTATTATAATGCAAGCATTACCTACGAAAAATTGCCTAAGGGTATTAACGGATTTGTATATTCATACAAGGATATTCAGAATATATTTATTAATCGTGAGATGTCGTTTTATAAGCAGAAAAAAACTTTGCTTCACGAACTAGCTCATATCGAATTGAATCAGCTTAATCAATCCGATAAACTACTAGCATTTAAAAGAGAAAAATATGAAGATGAAGCTGATAGATATATCGAGTTTCTAGAGGAAAATATCAATTTTAGCATTTCATCTATAAATAATAAGGAGTAATTTATGAAAAATGAAAAAAAAGCAATAATTATAGGAATTTCCGCTTTTGTATTTCTTATAGTAGTTTTCGTTTCGCAAGAGGAAAAAAATAAAAAATGCGGAACTGCTGGCATCAGTTTAGAAGAATTTGAAAAAATTCAAATCGGAGACAGCAATTTTGATGTAAATCCAATAATAGATCCGGATGATAAATGGCACGATGATAATACTTATGAAAAATGTGTACAAGAATTTTCAAGAGAAGAAGATGACCACATTTATCATTATACTTATAAATACATTGGTGAAAATGGAGGCTATGCATTAGTCACGTATACCGCAGACTATTCAAATGGTGATTTGTTCGTTCTTCCAACAGTTTCCAAAAAAGAACAATTCAATTTAAAATAAAAAAAGACCTCGTACCGCAAATACGAGATCAATATACAGAAATAAAATCTAATCCACCACGATAAGACTCTTTTCTGCTACTTAATTATAGCATGAATGAGCCTTCTTATCAATAAAATTAAGAAAGGAAGTGCTATATTAAATGTATGGTGCATATTTAAGAAAGTCTAGAGCTGATTTAGAATTAGAAAAAGCAACCGGAGAGGATACATTAAAAAGGCATAGAGATTTAATTCTTAGAACTGCAAAATTAATGAATATAACTATCGAGAAATGGTATCAAGAAATTGTTTCTGGAGAAACAATAGAAGCAAGACCAGAAATTCAAAAAATGCTATTAGAAGTCGAGCAAGGCATCTTTGATGGCATATTTGTAGTAGATGTAGATAGATTAGCGCGTGGAGATACAGCCGATCAATCGAGGATTTCAAAATCATTTTCTTTTTCAACCACCAAAATAATTACGCCAACCAAAATATATGATCCAAATAACGAAGCTGATGAAGAATACTTTGAATTCGGCTTATTTATGTCTAGAAGAGAATATAAAACCATTAATAGACGACTAAGTCGAGGCAGATTAGCTTCTGTTAATGAGGGAAAATTTGTAGGCTCTATTTGCCCGTATGGCTACACTAAAGAAAAATTAAAAGGTCAAAAAGGCTATAAATTGATTTTAAATCCAGAAGAAGCAAAAATTGTAAAATTAATATTTGAACTTGCTTCTCAAGGAGTAGGAGCTTCTAATATTGCTAATCATTTAAATAAAATTGGCTCTATTCCTAGAAAAAGTGAAGTATGGGTTTCTGCTAGCATTAGAAATATCATTCAAAATGAAGTCTATTATGGGATGATTAAATGGAATTACAGAAAAACAGAAAAGCGTATGATAAATGGAATTGTATATAAATCCAGACCAAAGCATACAGACTTTACTTTAGTTAAAGGATTACATGAAGAAATTGTGTCAGAAGAATTATGGAAATTAGCTAATGAAAAATCAAAAGTGAAAGAAGGAAAGTCCGTGAAAAAAAATTTAAGTCTACAAAATCCATTAGCTGGATTAATTGAATGCGGAATTTGCCATCGGACAATGATAAGACGAAATTATCGTTCTGGGCATATAGATGGATTAATCTGTCCTCTTCCTCATTGCCAAAATATAGGATCGCACTTATATCTAGTCGAAGAGCGCATTTTAGATACTTTAAAGCTCTATTCCAAGGAATATGAGAAAACCTTAGCAACATATCAAAAAGAACCGCTAACGCAAGAATTCGATACTAATAATGTAGAATTAATTGAAAAAGAAATCGAAAAAAATAAATCACAATTAAATAAGGCTTATGATTTATTAGAACAAGGATTATATGATAATCAGACTTTTTTAGAAAGAAGTAAATTATTAAAAGAAAAAATAAACAGCTTAGAAATTGAAAAAGAAAAATATTCTTTAAAATCTAAGCAAAATAAAATAGAAAAAATAAAAAATATAATACCTAAATTAAACAACGTATTAAAAAATTATTCAACTAACCTACCCGCCGTAGAAAGAAACAACCTTTTAAAATCAATTATAAAAAGAGTATACTATATAAAAAAGGTAAAAGGAAAAGGACATGAAGATGAATTTGAATTAAGAATAGAAATTAAATTATAATGTCCATCGTGTGTGAGCTGAAGAATTTGCTCATATCGAAATGATATCTACCATGGTATATCAATTAATGAAAAATGCGACAATCGACGAAATAGAAAAAGCTGGTTTGGCTAGTCACTATGCCGAACATAATCGTTCATTGTATCCTACTGATGCAAACGGAGTACCATTCACCATTACTTATGTAGCCACTACTGGTGATTATTTAGCTGATTTATCTGAGGATATGGCTGCGGAACAAAAGGCGCGGGCAGTGTATGAGAACTTAATCGATTTGACTGATGATCCCGATGTCATTGGTCCACTATTATGGCTAAGGCAAAGAGAAATCGTACATTTTCAACGATTTAAAGAACTCTATGATTACTATAGCCAAACAAAAATAGAACCAAGATAAAAGAAAAGTTGATTTATAAAAATAGAAATGTTCAGAAATACCAATACGTATTTCTTCTTTTTTTGAAAAAAATATTCGCTAGTAAGCAATATTTCTTTGTTAAAATAACTTTTATACTTGTGCAATAAAATACTAAAAAGAATACTATTAATAACTTTTTTATTCTGCTTAACAATTTCAAGTTCTTTATTCATTCTAATAGTATTCTTTTAAAAATTTATAATCCACTTAATTATCTTTTGATCCTTCTTCTTCTTGAATAATATCCTTAAACTTCTGATCAAAACGCACCAATTCTTTTTTAATCACATCTGGATAAATATTTTTCGAATTTTCAATTGCTTTTCTAACATCAATAATGGTTACTTCTTTTCGATTAGCAAAAACTGCTTGAGAAAAAGCTTGGGCAAGTAACGTCAAGCAAATATCTGGGTACCTTGATCCAATTCCATAAATTCGCTTGTATTCAGAAGTAATATCGACAATAAAAGCCATAATTTCTGATTGGACAAACTGCGTATATTTTAATTTCGCCCCTGTAGTTTTTTCTATCTTAGGTAGCGTTCCCATTAAAATTTTAATCGTCATCTCACGATCTGGTTCAGCTACCTCTACTTTTTGAAACCGTCTAACAAAAGCCTTATCTCGTAAAATATAACGTTCATATTCCTCAGTTGTCGTAGCACCAATTACTTTAATACTACCGCGACCTAAACTTTCCTTAAACATATTGGCAAAGTCCATTGCCGATTCATTAGTAGAACCAATCAACATATGAATTTCGTCAATAAAGAGAATAATTTTTTCTAAACCCTTAAGTTCATCTACTAAAGTTTGTAATCTTGTTTCGCCAGTTGGCAATGTACCAAGTAGAGAAGGTGTTTTTACACTAACAATACAGTACCCCTTCAAAGCATCAGGTACATTATCTCTTTGTAATTGATAAGCTAAACCTTCAACAATACTTGTCTTTCCAATTCCGGGCTTACCAACCAATATTCCTGACTTTTCTGGAGTCAATAAAATTAAAATTAATTGTTTAATTTCTTCTGCTCGCCCAATTGCTGGGTTAGTAATATATTCTTTCGCACAAAAATCTTCACCATAACGAGCAAGAATACTTATTTTTCCCTCCTGAGTAGCTTTTTCCTTCAATTTTGGCAACAATTCAGAAAGATGTACTTTTACATTAGTAAAGCT
Source organism: uncultured bacterium (assembly GCA_949296705.1). Taxonomy (GTDB): domain Bacteria; phylum Bacillota_I; class Bacilli_A; order RF39; family UBA660; genus Alloscybalousia. The sequence continues at coordinate 8,574 of CASFOW010000045.1, read as the reverse complement.
TTGGTCATAATCAAAATTATCTTTTTCTTCATCATAAACATTGGTTGGTGCTTCTTCTTCTACTTCTTTTTCTTCTTTAATCGGTTCCATTCTAAAATTTACACCAGGATTAGCCTTAGGATCAATAGGAACTACTACTGAATCTAAATCAGGAACACCAACAATTTGTTCAATTAAGTCTTGAATGCTTTCGGCATCAGTTGATGGAGTTTTATTCTTTTTTAATTGTTGATCTATATCAACAATAGCTGAATTAGAAGAAATATCTGTAGTATTTATATTACTAGCTGTTGCATTTTTCGCTTGACCATCATTTTGAAATTCTTCCTGAACTTTCTCTACACTAGGAATAGAATTTGAAGATTCTGAGGTGGAAATTGAAGTTGGGGAAAAAGTATTTTTAGGCTTTTCTCTTTTCTCACGAATGATACTCTTTCCTCCAGCTTTATAAATCAATTCAGTTTTTGGTTCATCTTTTTTGTATAAATCATATCCTTGTTGTGTGGCTAAAAGTTTCCTTTTTTCTTCTTCCTCTTCCTGTTTTTGACGCATCAATTCTTTTTCTAATTCCTCATTAACACCGGTTGCGATATTTAAGTCATCAGTCTTTACCGTACCAGACATAAAATCAGGAACCACTAATTGTTGAAATGAATTTTTATCTGCTTCTACTCGTATATTAGGTTCTTGATTCGTAATAAACTGTGCTGGGGTATCGGCATTACGAAAAGAAGAAAAATCCAAAATATTAGCATTTTTTTGATCATACTGTACATTCTTTTCTATTGTAGGAATATCCTCTTTTTTTAGTAGAAAATCCATAGGAGCTTTCTCCTCTTCCTGATTCTGTTTAAAAGTTAGTGGCAAGGAGGATGCAGTATCTGTTTTGGGAACTTCTATTTTTTCATCAGGAGTAGCTGTATCCGCAAAACTACTACTTTCATTCAAATTATATTCTTGTTTTAATCCAGAAACAGCAGTGTTAAATTCCGGTGTAGAAACACCTGTTACAGTAACGGAAATGGGTTGTGATTGAAATTCAGTTGAATTTAACGATTGACTCTCATCAGAAGGAGGAATTTGAGATTGAAGCTGAGCATCCATTTGAGTAGATAAATCTTGTTGACTTTGGATATCCGGCTGAATTTGAGGTGGGGTTAAAGAAGAGGATAAATCTTCATTAGCTAAATGATTTTCTTCTTCCTCTTGATGAATAGGAGAAAGATTTCCAACGTGAACCACTTCTAAACTAGGCGCAGAATTTTTTCTTCTGTTTGTAAGTTTATCTTCTAAGGTATTTAAAAAGGATTTTTTAGTACGATCTTCCTGAGCAACGGCTACAGAGTCAAAAGCTACTTCTTCAATAGCCTTATCTTCGTTTAAATCAGTATGTGCATTATGACCAAAAAAGTCAAATACATTTTGATTATCTTCAGTTGAAGAATTATAATCATTATGAACTACTTGCTCAAAACTACTCGCCTGCGAAACATTAGGATTGTCTGTTGTAAAATTATTGGCGTTATAAACAGAAGGTGGTGCCGAAACAGTAGTAGATGGTGTTTCTGATATAGAAAATTTCTGTTGCTCATTAGAGGCAATATCCATTAATGAAGGTCCAGTACCAGTAAATTTTACCGGTGCATCAACAGGTTTAATTGGGGTTTCAGATTCAGAAGAAGCGATAGAATCATAATAATCATCAGAAAAAATAAAGCGATTCTGATGTTCTTTATTACCATTATCCGAATTAGAAGAAAACCTAAAATCCATATTACTATCCATACATTGCCTCCCATATATTCTTTTTTATTATATCATAGTACAAGAAAAGAAAAAAGAAAATAAACTAAATTTCTAAAGACTTTTTTATCAATGTTAATTAGCTATTTACTATGGCATCAATGATTTATTTTTATAAATATCCTCTAATACTAACCATTAACTATCAAAACTCTACCCATCAATATTATCGTTATCCTTTGATAAAAGTAAATCTTTAAAAGAATCCACTAACAACTTTCTGGTTTCTTTATCCATATGTCTATTTTCTTTAACCAAAGCAATCAACTTATTTATTTTAGTAATTTTCAATTCGCTAAGTCCCCTAACTTCAGCTCGTTCAAAAATGGAAAACAATGCCAAGACGATTTTTTCTCGTTTTTCATCATCATAACGATAAATCCAACGAGTAAACCGTCGCTCAAATTTTTTACTTCTAAGAGATAATTTTCCCCGTAAAAATTTATTTTTCCCAACTAGCCAGCTGACTCCATCATGCTGTAGAAATCCGCGATAACTACTTTTTACTACAGTATAATCCTTAGGATGTCTTAAAAGCATACCAACCATACTCTCTTCTGGAACAAACATCCGTAATTTTCTTAACATATGGCGATACATTTTCGATTCATATTCTTTTTTGCGAAACCCAGGGCCATCATTATTATAAATTTCAATAATTTTGCGCCGTGTCCAAAAATCACATAACATGTATCCAGCCATCGCTAAATTACCACCTTTGGAATGGCCACCAATTCGTACTTTAGGTCCAAAAAAAGAAATAGTTTTATCTAAATATTCAGCAGCTTTTTGTTGAGCGACCACAGGAAACTGATAAGACAATTTAAAATCTTCTTTCCATCCATATATAGAATCATCTGTTCCTTCAAATGCAATATAAATGGTTCCATCCCCAAGTAACATTGACATAGCACCAAATTGCGTACGCTCTTCTACTTCATTAACATAATTATAAATTAAAATATCCTGATATCTTTTTGATGATGCCATCAATTTAAAATACGAAATAATTTTTTGAATTGAAGGGGCGGTTCGTAATCTTTTGATATCTTTTGGTGTATAGCGATTAAAAAATAAAGTAGCTAACATTTTTAAAGATATCTTTTCTTTTTCAGAAAAAGGCATAAACAAATCAAAATTAATATAGCTAAGTTCAGAAAGTAAAAGATTATCCACCTCATTAAAAGGCATCTCATTAAACGTCACATTTTTATTTACTTGTATATATTCACGTAATGTCATGATATCCCCACATTTCCGTGAATAGTATAACACACTGCCAAGAAATATCAAAATCTTTTCCAAAAAAGAATTATCTAAATATTGATCTCAAGATTATACCGGATAAAGTATTCTTCTAATTTTCTTCAACCTCTATTCAATTAGTCTTTTTATCTACACACTACCCTCATCATTTTATAGTTAATTTTAAGTCAAACATTTTATTTTTCTAACGAAAGTTTCTAACAAAAGAAGATACCCTACGTATACAATCAGAAATCATCAAAACAGTAAATTTACCTATTCCTACCCTTTAATACTACAATAATAAGAAATTATTAATAGATACAATAAAAGATTTCCGAAATATTAAAAAATTTAATAATAAAACTTTTGAATTCCCACAAGTAATTGAATGACTAAAAAATCCGGTCTACACATCAAAAAGATCAAAGAATTTATAATTAGTATTCATTAAAAGATAGAACAAGTTTCCAAAGAAGAGAAATATTTAGCTACAAAAAAATCATATTGAATAAGAAACCAAAGAACTGGAAAATAGCTCAACCTCACCAGCCATCCGCCCAGCCGGTAATGATGAAAACCTACTAGCAAATTTTTAATCTTGTCAAAGGAACTTGAACATTTTCTTTCCTTTTTCAAGATAATGATTATAAACTACTCTTGTACAACCAAATATTTCTTGAATTTAAATCATTGGTTAATTACTTCGATAAAATAAAAATTGAAATAGATAACTTTGATACATCTTTACCCAGCTATTCTTCCGTTAGTGTTAATTATTAGTAGGGTTACACCAAAACCCTGTTGCGTAAATTAAGTAAATTATAAAATTCTTATTTTTTTATTTTTCTATTCAAAGAAAATTCCTAATATATTATCATGCAAAATTTTACATAAATATAAAAAGGTTATCACTTTCTTACTAGTCATAGCCAAAATACGAACACCCGTGTTTATTATTTCTATACAAGAGAACTACGATGATAACTAGTAACATCACTACCTAATTTCTCATATAACTCTTTTACAGTTAACTGTTTATCTATAATAGCCAATAGTTCATTATTAGTAACACCAATTAATTCAACAAAACTAACCTTACCATTAGGTGTGTTAATCTCTTGAAGTTGAGGATCAGGAATCGTAATAAATCCCGTAATATTAGAATGCATTTTCGTATCAATTCCCTCTATTTGTCCAGAATACAAATATTCATAAGGTTTAAAAATTTCTCCCTCAATAAAAGTTAAACGGGCAAGCATTTGTAAAATACCACAGATACACTTTATTTCTGCTTCGGTATCTTCATACTGATCTTTTTTTAATTTGAAAGTAAATTCCATTCCATATCCACTAATTTCTTTATCTTTACTTTCTTTCTCGTATAATTCTGACAAACCATATGTCACAAAATGCCAATAACCTTCTCCTTCATAAATACTAATCCCATCTAACGGATCATTTCCTCCTAATCGCCAACGAATAATAGTACCATAATGCTTGGGATCCTTCTGATTTGGGTATATACGTTCACACGCTTCTGTTATCGCATCCCAACCAACTGGGTCTAGGTGCGTAGAGGTCAAAACTTGATCCCTTTCCTGCTCCTTTTGTTCACTATTTTTATCTACTTGTTCCATTTTCTTTTTTCTCCTTCTAAACACTCAAATAAACAAACACAAAATATTTCCTCTTTTATCTTTTCTGTTCAGCCTAATTCTAACACATTGCACCAAGTATAACAAGAAAAAAATTAGATCAATAAATCTAAAAAATTAGGTAAATAAATCACAGAATAACCACAATCATCTATTCATCTAAATAACTTATAGAATTAGACAAAAACATTCATTTTCTTCTCACAAGTACAAACAGGTACAGGTACAAATACAGATACAAGAACAGGGAAAAGTACAGGTAAAGAAAAAGTTCTGACTATCCAAAGTCAAAACCTATAAAATTAAACATTTTTATCTTAAATCCACTACATTATCAATTAGAATATCAACATCAACAACATATTTTTTAATATTCTTCCTATCAATATAAACAGGAAAAACATCTATATTTTTTTCACGAATCAACCCTACTGGATCAATCCATAAATTCTCACTTTTAAAAATATACTTTTTATGATCAACAGAATCATCCCAAGTACAGATAATATTATATGGATGTCTACCGTTTACACGATACATTTTATTGATTAGTGTTTCTACATATCTAGCCATAACTTTTTCGCCATAACTTTTTAAATATTTTTCCTTAGCAATCTTACGTTTTTTTACCAAGATGCCCACTCCACCAATAGTGAAAAAAATAAGTCCAAATCCAGGAAACAATAAAAATAAAAGATCTAATGATTTCACACCAATTTTACTAGGATTACTTTCATCATAATAAATCGTAATTTCTTTCCCCTCATAAAAACTAGAAGAATAACTATTTAATGGTGACTCATATTCTTTTTGATCAACCTGATAAGAAACATAAACTGTATAAATTGTATCACCACTTTGACTTCGGTGAGGTGTTATCTCAGTAATAATCCCTGTCGTCTCTATTTTATGGTTATATTTAAAAACAAAGAATCCAATTATTATTCCTAATCCAATAAACACCAAACCAATTACGATAAAAATAAACCATATCAAATTTTCAGATCTATTCGTTTTCATCAATTATCTCCCCTTTTTAAAAACAATCCTTTAAAGTAAAATTCCTAAATAAATTAATGATTCTTCTTATAAGTTTCAATCTTGTGTAGTATTTCCGCAAACTGCTTTTCATGACCGCTACTAGTCGGATGATAATACTTCTTATTTTTTAAACTATCAGGAAGACATTGCATCGCTGTAATTTTGTTTTCGTAATCATGAGCATATTGATATCCCTTGCCATTACCTAATTCACTATCTAACCTAGTCACTGCATTTCTTAAATGTAAGGGAACCTTTTCCTGCATGGTATTTTTAGCATCTTCTGATGCTTTAGTATAAGCAGTATACAAGGAATTTGATTTAGGACTTAAACTTAAATAGACCACTACTTGGGCAAGATTAACATTACATTCTGGCATTCCATTATAATGGCAAGCACTATAAGCACTTGTTGCTTGTTGCAAAGCATTAGGATTAGCTAACCCAATATCTTCCGATGCAAAACGAATCAATCTTCTAGCTACATATAAAGGATCCTCTCCGGCTTCTAACATCCGGGCTAGATAATAAAGAGCAGCATCAGGATCACTATTTCTCATGGATTTATGAAGAGCAGAAATCAAATTATAATGCTCTTCACCCTTTTTATCGTATAAAAATACTTTACTTTGTAGTGAATGTTCCAAAGAATCTTTCGTAATTATTTTCTTGCTCTTTTTAACTGGAGTAATATTAATCACATTTTCTAACGTATTTAAAGCCGTTCTCGCATCACCATGACTAATATCCGCAATAATTTCTAAACATTCACCATCAATTTGAACTCGCTTATATTCATAGGTTTCTTTTAAAGCTCTAGCTAATATTCCTAAAATATCCTGCTTAGACAAACTTTTCAATACATAAACTTTAGTCCGAGATAACAAGGCAGAGTTCACTTCAAAAGAAGGATTCTCAGTAGTAGCTCCAATCAAAATAATATTTCCATTTTCTACATGTGGCAAAAACGCATCCTGTTGACTCTTATTAAAACGATGAATTTCATCAACAAAAACAATTGTCTTTTTTCCATTTGCCTTATTAAATTTGGCAATTTCAATAAATTCTTTAATTTCTTTCACCCCTGCGGTTACAGCAGAAAGTTCATAAAACAAAGAATTGGTTTGTTTGGCAATAATTTTAGCTAAAGTAGTCTTTCCAACCCCTGGTGGCCCCCAAAATATCATTGAAGTAATCGTATCATTTTCTATCATCTTTCGAATTGGAGACTCTTCACCTACAATTTCTTCTTGCCCAAAGAAATTATCTAAAGTAGTTGGTCTCATTCTTTCCGCTAAAGGTTTAAACTCAAAATGAGCATCTTCATCAGAATCAAATAAATTATTCATATTCTCACTTCCTAATAAACGAATAAATTCATTATATAACTAGTTCATACAAGACTATAGCAAACAAATGTATGTTGGTCAAGCAAATTACAAAATTTTCTTGTTTTTATACTTTTCCACCCTTATATGTTTTAACTTTTTACAAAGCAAATTTCCAGTATATTATTATGTAGAATTCTACATAAATATAAAAAAATTATACTTAATTAGAATATATTTTAAAGGCAACGGGAACAAACTGATAATTTCTTAATAAATCTACTCCCTTCACCACTTTAACATATCTTTGTTCAGAATCACTATAAATAATTCGATATAAATAATAATTTTCTGCATGTTCTTTAGCAAATTCTATTTCATCTATCGTAATATCTATCGGTGTCGATTCGCTACCTTTTGTTGATTTTACTTCAATATATTTTTCTATATAATTACCATTGCTATCTCTTTCAAAACTTAAAATATCAAAACCTTCATTTTCTTTTTTATGATTAAAGAATTCCTCCATCCGTTTAATTTGGGCAATAGCGTTTTCTCTTTTTAACCTCTCCTTTTCATTTTCGTAAATATATTTTTCATTGATTACCCCTTGTTTGCTTTTTATTATCTCTTCAGCAATATAATCTGGTTTACCACTTCTTTGGATGTGTCTATTTAGCCTTCTATATTTTCTAATATTCAAAGGGCCATCTTTGAAAACAAGATTCTGTTGATTCTTATTTTCTACTAGATGATTTTCGATTTCTATAACTTCACTAATAATTTTATCCAATTCGTCATCTTTTTCAGATTCCTCATTTTCTTTATGGATAATTTGAAGAGGAAATTTCCAAACTAACCTAGTTATTCCATGAATATCTTTTTCAGAAATTTGAAATGGCTTATCATATAGTTCTACTTCTCCCTCGAATATATATTGTCGATTTTTATCTTTAGTAAACAAGTAAATAGGAAGAGGATTTTCTTTGGAATAATAAAGAGTTTTATTATTCTTTATAAGTTCTTGATCTACTTCTGATTCTTCTACTGTATATAAAATAGTTCCTTCTTCTGTTACCAAACCATCACCATATACACTATTAGATTCTGATGTAATTAATACTAAACTATTTAATCTATTGGTTTTCATTATTCCGGAGTGACCGCTAATTTTAAACAAACTCATCAATTGATCTTTAGTAAATACGTCACCAATATTCAAATGATTAATCTTTTTTATTTGATCATAATAAATACTTTTATATAATCCGGTTCCTTTTTCTTTTAAGGGATTTTTCAAAAATAAATCTTACAATTTGACAAAATAAAAACAACGACCTAAACTTATTAATAAACATAAAAATACAAGGTAGGTCGTTGTTAATATGAGTATATCACAAAAATTAGAAAATGATTACAAAAATATAGTTGAAAATATAAAAAAACTTCCAAACTCTATGGAAAGAGATCTAATAATAGGAACTTTGGTAGAAGATTTA